>NZ_WHPN01000037.1 GCF_009735685.1 Streptomyces lycii
CCAGGGGCCTCCGGCCCGCCGGCCACGTTTCAGGACCGGCTTCCGCCGCCCGGTCGCGGTTTCCCGCCGCGACCGGGCGGCGTCGCGTTTCCGGCGGAGGACCGGCCGCCCAACGGGACGGCGCCCCGGCACGGCGCGCCGCCCTGCGTGCCCGCTCCCGTGCCCGTTCCCCGTGCCCGTCCCCCGCGCCGGGAGCCCGGCGTCGGGCGTCGGACGTCCGGCGTTCAGCGCCCGGCGTCGGACGTCCGGGTACGACGAAGCGCACGCCGGTTCCGGCGTGCGCGAGAGGGGACGGCTCGGGTGCGGGGGTCCGGGAGTCAGCCGGGGGAGGCCAGCTCCGCCCACACGGTCTTCCCGGCGCCGTCGGGATTCCGTACGACGCCCCATTCCCGGCAGAGCCGCTGGACGATGAACATG
Organism: Streptomyces lycii; assembly: GCF_009735685.1. Taxonomy (GTDB): domain Bacteria; phylum Actinomycetota; class Actinomycetes; order Streptomycetales; family Streptomycetaceae; genus Streptomyces; species Streptomyces lycii. The sequence goes on from NZ_WHPN01000037.1 coordinate 418, forward strand.
CCGTGCCCGCCGGGGCGCCCCGCGTTGTGCGGCGTGCGCGGGGCGGGAGCGCCGTCACCGCGGTCCGAGACCTCCAGCCGCAGCGCGTCCGGCGCGCAGCCGATCCGCAGCTCCTCGGGGCCCTCCGCGTGCAGACACGCGTTCGTGACCAGCTCGGAGACGACCAGCAGCACGTCCTCGGCGGCGGCCCGCTGCTCTCCCGTCGCCGCGGGCAACCAACCCCAGTCGTGCAACGCCTGGCGGGTGAAATCACGGGCGGCCGGCACGATGCCGCTGGCTCCTTGCAGGCGCAGCCTGCGCACCTGGCCGAACCGGGAGAGCGCGGCCGACGCCGATCCGCCCGACTCCGGCCCGCGGTCGCCCGGCGAGAACGGCCGAGTGGTGCTCATCAGCGCTTCACCTCACCGATCCGCCGACAGTCAAGTTCCGGTTACCCGACAGTTCCATCTGATTCAGCTGTCTCCTGCCCGACGACTCCATGAGAACACCCACTCGTTCATGATGGATTCCGCAACGCGCGTAACAACTCGGACACGGAGGGTGCACGCCGTCGTGCACCTCACTCGGCCGGAGAATCGGCCAGAGCCTCCTCGACCGAGCCGTGCACGGTGAAGACCGCGTCCGCGCCCGTGATCTCGAACACCCTCGCCACCACGGGAAGCATGCCGGTCAGATGCACACCACCACCCGAGGCCTCGGCCTTCAGACGGGCGCCGAGCAGCACGTTGAGCCCGGTGGAGTCGCAGAACTCCAGCCCGGAGCAGTCGACGACGAGGCGGGGGCACCCCTGCTCGACACATGCCTCCAGCGGCTCCCGCAGCACCTCCGCCGTGTGATGGTCGAGCTCGCCCACCGGCGTCACGACCGCGCTGGCGCCGTGATGGCGAACCTCGACATGGAGCCGGCCCCTGCTGGTACTGCCGACCATCTCGCGGTCCATGCGCACCCCTTCTGGTTAATTGCGACGGCAGTCCGAAGACTACGCCTTGGATACGTCGACTGGTAGCCGGAGATCCCACCAAAAGTAACGAATACGGACAACATGCCCTTGCTTTGGCAGCACGGAACCGGGTAGGGCTAGAAGAGACACATCCGCCACGGCCGGCTTTGGAGGCGCCGAACACCGCAGGACTCACATCGGCTCCGGCAGCCATATGCCGAGAACGACGGAGGAAATTCCATGTCACCCCAGCTCGACGAACCGCGCACGGCGCCCGAGCTCCCGGAGAACGCGGAGAGCGCACCGCTCGCGACGTCGACAATCCCACTCGAAGGGTTCGAGGAGGAGCTCGTCGGCCCGGTCGAGGACGTCTTCACCACAGATGTCCTCCCGAAGCTGGAGATCCCGCCCTCCGACGAGGTGGGGCCGCTGGACGCCCGTGCCCTGTCCAAGACGCTGTTCTCGCGTCTGGAGGGTCTTGAGGAAGGTACGCACGAGCACGCGTACGTCCGCAGCACACTGGTCGAGCTGAACCTCGCCCTGGTGAAGTTCGCGGCCTCCCGGTTCCGCTCCCGCAGCGAACCGATGGAGGACATCGTCCAGGTCGGCACCATCGGCCTGCTGAAGGCGATCGACCGCTTCGAGCTCAGCAGGGGCGTCGAGTTCCCGACCTTCGCGATGCCGACGATCGTCGGCGAGATCAAGCGGTTCTTCCGCGACACCAGCTGGTCGGTGCGCGTCCCCCGCCGGCTCCAGGAGCTGCGCCTCGACCTGGCCAAGGCCGGGGACGAGCTCGCGCAGGCGCTGGACCGGGCGCCCACGGTGAGCGAGCTGGCCGAGCGGCTGGACATCAGCACCGAAGAGGTCGTCGAGGGCATGGCCGCGAGCAACGCGTACACCGCCAGCTCGCTGGACGCCCAGCCCGAGGAGGACGACACCGAGGGCGCGCTGGCCGACCGCATCGGCTACGAGGACCACGGACTCGAGGGCATCGAGTACGTCGAGTCCCTGAAGCCTCTGATCGCGGAGCTTCCGTCGCGCGACCGGAAGATCCTCTCGCTCAGGTTCGTGGCCAACATGACGCAGTCCGAGATCGGCGAGGAGCTGGGCATCTCGCAGATGCACGTCTCCCGGCTGCTGTCGCGGACGCTGACCCGGCTGCGCAAGGGTCTGCTGATCGAGGAGTGAGGATTGAGGACACCGCCGCGGCAGTCCCGCCGGACAGCCGCGCGGCCGTCCGGCGGGACCGCCCGGCGGTCCCGGTGCCGTAGGGGCCCGTGTCCCGGCCGAAGAGCCGGGCGGCGGGCCCCTCGGCGTGCAGCGAGGGACCTCCGGTGTCCACGGGCCCTCCGGGTGCGCGGGGGGCCTCCGTGTGTACGGGGCCCTCGGTGCCTGCGGGAGCCCTCGGCGTCTGCGGGGCCTCCTCGGCGTCCACGGCCTCGGCGTGTACGGGGCTCCTCGGCGCGTGCGCGGGCCGGTGCGCGCGGCACGGCCGGTGCGCGCGGCACGGGGCTCCCCGTGCCCGGCGCCGCTCAGACCACGCGTGCGCCCTGCCGCCAGACCGCGGAGACCAGCGGGACGCCCGGCCGGTACGCGAGGTGGACGGCCGAGGGCGCGTCCAGCAGCGTGAGGTCGGCGCGCGCGCCCGGTGTGAGGTGTCCCACGTCCGTGCGCCGCAGCGCCGCCGCGCCGCCCGCCGTGGCCGCCCACACCGCCTCGTCCGGCGTCATCCCCATGTCCCGTACGGCCAGCGCGACGCAGAACGGCATCGAGCTGGTGAACGACGAGCCGGGGTTGCAGTCCGTGGACAGCGCCACCGTGGCGCCGGCGTCGAGCAGCCGGCGCGCGTCCGGCCATTCGGCGCGCGTGGAGAACTCCGCGCCGGGGAGCAGCGTGGCGACCGTGCCGCCCTGGGCGAGCGCGTCGACGTCGGCGTCGGTGAGACGCGTGCAGTGGTCGGCCGAGGCGGCCCCGAGTTCGACCGCGAGCCGCACCCCGGGGCCGTACGACAACTGGTTGGCGTGCACCCGGGGCACCAGTCCGCGGGCCGCTCCGGCGGTGAGGATCGCGCGGGCCTGGTCGCCGTCGAACGCGCCCTCCTCGCAGAAGACGTCGATCCACCGGGCGTGCGGGGCGCAGGCGTCGAGCATCGGCCCGGTGACGAGCCGGACGTACTCCGCGGGGTCGCCGGCGTGCTCGGGCGGGACGATGTGCGCGCCCAGGAAGGTGACCTCGTCCGTGTGGGCGCCGGCGATGCGCAGGGCGCGCTCCTCGTCGTCCACCGTGAGGCCGTAACCGGACTTGGTCTCGATGGTGGTGGTGCCCTGGCGGAGGGCTTCGGCGACGTAGCGGGCGACGTTCGCGTGGAGTTCGGCGTCGCCGGCGGCGCGGGTGGCGGCGACGGTGGTGCGGATGCCTCCGGCGGAGTACGGGCGCCCGGACATGCGGGCGTTGAACTCCTCAGTGCGGTCGCCGCCGAAGACCAGATGGGAGTGCGAGTCGACGAAGCCGGGGAGCGCGGCGCGGCCCGCAGCGTCGAACTGCTCGTCGGCGGCGGGGGCCTGGTGGGCCGGTCCGGTCCAGGCCACCCGCCCGCCGTCGAACACCACGGCGGCGTCCCGGAGCAGGCCGAGCGGCCCTTCGCCGTGTCCGGCGTCGTTGGTGACGAGTGAGCCGATGTTGACCACGGCGGTGCTGCCGCGGGTGCCGGTGCTCGTGCCGGTGCTGCCGGTCGGGCGCGCCATGACGCTTCTCCTCGGGTGCGGGGGCGGGGGGCGGGTTGGCGGATCGCGTGCGGGACGGGTCGCCGCGCGGCGCGGCCGGAACGGGCTGCCGCGCGGCGCGTACGGGTGGGGCTGCCGCCCGTCCTGTACGGGGACGGGCGGTCGCCGGCCGGTACGGCACAGGCTGCCGGGGACCGGCCGGTCCGCGCGTGCCGCGGGGTGCCGCGGCGTGTCGCCGGGTGCCGCGGCGTGTCGCGCGGTGGCCCGACGTATCGCGGAATGCCCGCGGCACGGTGCGGACCGGCGGTGCGGTGCGGACCGGCGCCTCAGTCGCCCAGGGCCGCGACGGCCTTGGTCAGGGCGGCCGGGACGTCCTCGACGTTCCGGTGCCCGCCGTCGCGGACGATGTGCCGTCCGGCGACGACCGTGTGGCGTATGTCCGCGCCGGTCGCGGCGAACACCGCGGTCTCGGCGCCCAGCCGGGGCAGCGGCCCCGCGGTGCGCACGGAGTCCAGCGCGACGGTCGTGAAATCGGCGAGCGCTCCCGTCTCGATACGGCCCGCCTCCGGCCAGCCCAGCGCGGCGTGCCCGTCGGCGCTCGCGGCGCGCAGCAGCTGGGCGGCGGTCCAGTGGCCCCGGGTCCGGGTGCGCAGCCGCTCGTTCAGCTCCATGGCGCGGGCCTCTTCGAGCAGGTCGATGACGGCGTGGCTGTCGCTGCCGAGGCAGAGTGCGCTGCCCGCGGTGTGGAGCTGCCCCGCGGGGCCGATGCCGTCGGCGAGGTCGCGTTCCGTGGTGGGGCACATGCAGACACCGGTCGCGCTGTCGCCGAGCAGCCGGATGTCACCGGACGTCAGATGGGTGGCGTGGACGGCCGTGGTGCCCCGGCCGAGGACGCCGTGGTCGGCGAGCAGCCGGGTGGGGGTGCCGCCGTGCGCGCGCCGGCACGCGTCGTTCTCGGCGGTCTGCTCGGACAGGTGTACGTGCAGCGGGGCCCCGCGCTCGCGTGCCCATCCCGCGACGACGGGCAGCGCCTCCGCCGGTACGGCGCGCACGGAGTGGATCGCGGCGCCGAGCCGGGCGTGCGCCGAGGGCACCCGGGCGGACGCCCGTTCGGCCCAGGCGTCGGCCGTGCCGTCGCTGAAGCGGAGCTGGTGGTGTTCCGGGGGCCGGTACCGCCGGCCGGTGCCGAAGCCTGCGGCGAGGTACGCCGTGTCGAGCAGGGTGATGCGGATGCCCGCGTCACCGGCGGCGGCGATCAGGGCCTCGCCCATGGCGTTGGGCTCGGCGTAGCGCCCGCCGCCGGGCGCGTGGTGCAGGTAGTGGAACTCGCCGACACAGGTGACACCGGCCAGCGCCATCTCGGCGTACACGGCGCGGGCCAGCGCGTGGTACGTGTCCGGGGTGAGCCGGGACGCGTAGCGGTACATGACCTCGCGCCAGGTCCAGAAGGTGCCGGAGCCGATCTGGACCGTGCCGCGCAGGGCCCGGTGGAAGGCGTGCGAATGGGCGTTGGCCAGGCCGGGGAGGGTCAGCCCGCGCAGCGGCTCTGCGCCGGGGGGCGGCGCGGCCGTCCCGGTGGTGACGGCGGCGATCAGGCCGTCCCCGCCGACCTCGATGGCGACGCCCGGCTCCACGATTCCGTTGAGCCAGGCGTGCTCCGCCCAGTACGTCAGTGGCACGCCATTCCTTCCAGTACGTCGGCGAGTGCGGTGACCCCGGCGAGGCAGTCGTCCTCGGCGGCCTGCTCGGCCGGGGAGTGCGAGACGCCGGTGGGGTTCCGTACGAACATCATGGCGGCCGGGACCGCCCCGGACAGGATGCCCGCGTCGTGGCCGGCACCGGTGGGCAGAACGGGTGCGCCGCCCAGCATCTTCGCGAGGTCGTCACGCAGTGCGTGCTCGAACTCCACGACGGGGGTGAACGACTCCCGGGTCACCCGGACGCCCACGCCGTCCCGCTCGCCGCTCTCCGCCGCGGCGCGTTCGACCGCGCTGACGACGGTCGCGAGGGCCGGCTCGTCGGGGGCGCGGGAGTCGAGCCAGCCGCGGACCAGGGAGGCGATGGCGTTGACCCCGCCCGGCTCGACGGTGACCTTGCCGAAGGTGGCGAGTGCGCCGGTGAGCCGGGCCTGTTCGCGGGCGGCCAGGACGGTCGAGGCGTAGGTGAGCATCGGGTCGCGGCGGTCGGCGAGGGCGGTGGTGCCCGCGTGGTTGGCCTCGCCGTGGAAGTCGAACCGCCAGCGTCCGTGCGGCCAGATGGCGGAGGCGACGCCGACGGGGGTGCCCGCGGCGGCGCGGCCGCCGGACCGGCCGGGACCGCTGCCGGATCCCCGGGGGGTGCCGTGCAGCGCGAGGTTCCGGCCCTGTTCGATGTGCAGTTCGACGAAGGCGCCGATCCGCGCGAGCCGCTCCGGGTCGGGGCCGATGGCCTCGGGGTCGTGGCCCGCCCGTTCCATGGCGCGGGCGAGCGTGACGCCGTCCGCGTCGCGGAGCCCGCGGGCGGCGTCGGGGGCGAGCTGTCCGGCGGTGAGCCGGGAGCCGACGCAGGAGAGTCCGAAGCGGGCGCCCTCCTCGTCGCCGAAGTTGACGACGGCGAGCGGGCGGCGCGGCCGGGCTCCGCGCGCCCGCAGTTCGTCGAGGGCGGCGAAGGCGGAGACGACGCCGAGCGGGCCGTCGAACGCCCCGCCGTCCGGTACGGAGTCCAGGTGCGAGCCGGTGACGACGGCGTCCCCGGCCGCGGGGTCGCCGAGCCAGGCCCACTGGTTGCCGTTGCGGTCGGCCTCGTAGCCGAGGCCGCGGTGCCGGGCCTGCTCCGCGAACCAGGCGCGGCAGTCGGCGTCGGCGGCGGTCCAGGCGTAGCGCCGGTAGCCGCCGGTGCCGGGGTGCCGGCCGATGCGGGCGAGGTCGCGCCACATCCCGGAGAAGTCCGGTGCGGGCACGCGTCCCGCGGGGCTGTCCGTACCGGCGCCGGCGTTCACGACTCCTCCCGCATCGGGATGCGCACCCCGCGCTCCGCCGCGACCTCTTCGGCGCGGTCGTAACCGGCGTCCACGTGCCGGATGACGCCCGTCCCCGGGTCGTTCGTCAGTACCCGGCGGATCTTCTCGCCCGCGAGCGGCGTGCCGTCGGCGACCGTGACCTGCCCGGCGTGGATCGAGCGGCCCATGCCGACGCCGCCGCCGTGGTGGAGCGACACCCAGGAGGCGCCGGAGGCGACGTTGACCATGGCGTTGAGCAGCGGCCAGTCGGCGATGGCGTCGGAGCCGTCGAGCATGCCCTCGGTTTCCCGGTACGGGGAGGCGACCGAGCCGCAGTCGAGGTGGTCGCGGCCGATCGCGAGCGGGGCGGCCAGCTCGCCGGAGGCGACCATGTCGTTGAACCGCTCCCCCGCCCGGTCCCGCTCCCCGTAGCCGAGCCAGCAGATGCGGGCGGGCAGGCCCTGGTAGTGGACGCGTTCGCCGGCGAGGCGGATCCAGCGGGCGAGGGACTCGTTCTCCGGGAAGAGGTCGAGGACGGCGCGGTCGGTGGCCGCGATGTCCTTCGGGTCACCGGACAGCGCCGCCCAGCGGAACGGCCCCTTGCCCTCGGCGAACAGCGGCCGGATGTAGGCGGGGACGAAGCCGGGGAAGGCGAACGCGCGGTCGTAGCCCGCGGTCCTGGCCTCGCCGCGGATCGAGTTGCCGTAGTCGAAGACCTCGGCGCCCGCGTCCATGAAGCCGACCATGGCCTCGACGTGCCGGGCCATGGACTCGCGGGCCCGGGCGGTGAAGTCGGCGGGCTTCTCCGCGGCGTACGCGGCCATGTCGGCGAAGTCGACCCCGCTGGGCAGATACGCGAGAGGGTCGTGGGCGCTGGTCTGGTCCGTGACGATGTCGATCGGCGCGCCCTTGGCGAGCAGTTCCGGTACGACGTCGGCGGCGTTGCCGAGGACGCCGACGGACAGCGGGCGGCGCGCGTCCCGGGCCTCGCGGGCGAGTCGCAGCGCGTGGTCGAGGGAGTCGGCGCGCACGTCGAGATAGCGGTGCCCGATGCGGCGCTCGATGGCGCGCGGGTCGCAGTCGACGCAGATCGCGACGCCGTCGTTGAGCGTGACCGCGAGCGGCTGCGCGCCGCCCATGCCGCCGAGGCCCGCGGTGAGGGTGATGGTTCCGGCGAGGCTGCCGCCGAACCGCTTGGCGGCGACGGCGGCGAAGGTCTCGTACGTGCCCTGGAGAATGCCCTGGGTGCCGATGTAGATCCAGGAACCGGCCGTCATCTGGCCGTACATGGTCAGGCCGAGCGCCTCCAGCCTGCGGAACTCCTCCCAGGTGGCCCAGTCGCCGACGAGGTTGGAGTTGGCGATCAGGACGCGCGGCGCCCATTCGTGGGTCCGCAGCACGCCCACCGGGCGGCCGGACTGCACGAGCATCGTCTCGTCCTGTTTCAGCCCCCGCAGCGTGCGGACCATGGCGTCGAACGACTTCCAGTCGCGGGCGGCCTTGCCGGTGCCGCCGTAGACGACCAGCTCGTCCGGGTGCTCGGCGACCTCGGGATCGAGGTTGTTCTGCAGCATCCGCAGCGCGGCCTCCTGCTGCCAGCCCCGGGCACTCAGCTCCGTACCCCGCGGTGCGCGCACCGGTCGCGGTCCCGACATCGCTGCCTCCTGCTGCGAATGGATTGATTCATTCATATGCTCGATGGATGAATAGAGATAGTCAACAAGGCCGGTGTGGTGGAGTGGCCTCATGAGCGCGACGGACGACGAGCGACACGGACGGGCACCCGGCGGCCCCGGCGACGGCACGCCGGGCGGCGGACGGGTGCCGGAGGGCGGGGACACGGCGCGGGCCGGGCGCACGGCGGAGAAAAAGGGCACCCCGGACGGCGGCACCCCGGACGACGGCGCCCCCGACGGTGGTGCGGCCGCGCTCGCCGCCGCCCGCCGCGAGCGGGCCGTACGGGCGGCGGTGGAACAGGGGCTGATCGGGCCGGCCGACCCGGTCGTCGGCTTGTTGGACGTGGCCGGCATCCGGGCCTCGGCCGCCGGGCTGCGCGCGGCCTTCGAGGAGGTCACCGCGCCCGGCACACCGGTGCTGAACGCCTTCGCGGTCAAGGCCGCGTCGCTGGTGCCCGTGCTGCGGCTGCTCGCGGACGAGGGCCTGGGCTGCGAGGTCGCGAGCCCCGGCGAGCTGGCGCTGGCCCGCGCCGCGGGCGTGCCCGCCTCGCACACCGTGCTCGACTCCCCGGCCAAGTCGGTCGAGGAGCTGCGTGAGGCCCTCTCGCTGGGCATCGCGGTCAACGCCGACAACCCGCAGGAACTGGCGCGCGTCGACACCCTCGTCGGCGGCCCCGGCGCCACCCCGTCCGCGCCGGTCGGGCTGCGGATCAACCCCCAGGTGGGCGGCGGCACCATCGAGGCACTGAGCACGGCGACGGCCACCTCCAAGTTCGGCGTGGCGCTGCGCGACGAGGGCGCGCGCGACTGGGTGGTCCGCGCGTTCCTGGACCGGCCGTGGCTGACCCGGCTGCACACGCACACCGGCTCCCAGGGCGTCCCGCTCGACCTGATGGCGGCGGGTGTCCGGGCGGCGTACGAACTGGCCGAGGAGATCAACACCGCGGCCGGGCGGCAGCAGATCGACACCCTCGACATCGGCGGCGGGCTGCCGGTCAACTTCGCCTCGGACGAGGAGAGCCCCACCCACCGGGAGTACGCGCTGGCGCTGCGGGACGCCGTCCCCGGGCTGTTCGACGGGCGCTACGGGCTGGTCACCGAGTTCGGCCGGTCGCTGCTCGCCAAGCACGGCACGGTGCTGGCCCGGGTGGAGTACGCCAAGACGGCCGGGGACCGCCCGATCGCGGTCACGCACGCCGGGGCACAGCTCGCGACCCGTACGGTCTTCGCGCCCGGGTCCTGGCCCATCCGGGTGACGGCCTTCGACCCGAAGGGCCGCCCGAAGAGCGGGCCGTGCGTCGACCAGGACGTGGCCGGGCCCTGCTGCTTCGCGGGCGACCTGGTGGCGCAGAAGCGGCCGCTGCCGCTGTTCGAGGCGGGCGATCTGGCGGCGCTGCTCGACACCGGCGCGTACTACTTCTCCAACCACTTCGCCTACAACAGCCTGCCGCGGCCCGCCGTGCACGGATTCAGCACGGATCCCGGCGCCCCCGGGGGCGTGCGCTTCGCTCTGGTGCGGCCCGCGCAGTCCGTGGAGGAGATCGTGGCGGAGAGCGGCGGGGCCCAGCGGGACGCGCTGACGCGGTGACCGGCCACCTGCTGACCCGGTGACCGCGGCGAGGCGGCGAGGCGGCGAGGCGGCGCTGTGACGCCCCGGTGACGCGGCGACCGGCGCACCTGCTGACCCGGTGACGAGGTGGCGGGGTGACGGGGTGGCGGGGTGACCGGCTGCCCCCGCGACCCGCTGCCGAGGGGACGGGGCGACCAGCCGCCCCCCGGCAACCCGCTGCCGAGGGGACGGGGCGGTCGCGCGGCGGTCGGCAACCCGCTGCCGAGGGG
>NZ_WHPN01000038.1 GCF_009735685.1 Streptomyces lycii
CGGCCGGGAGGGGCGGACCGGTCAGGCCAGGCGGAGCTTCTGGCCCGGATAGATCACATCGGGGGCGTCGACGATGTCGCCGTTCAGCTCGTAGAGCTTCTGCCAGCCGCCCTCGATCCCGTGGGCCTCCGCGATGCTCCAGAGGGTGTCGCCCTCCCGGACCTCGTACTTGCCCCGCGCCTCCTGAGGAGTCGCGTCCCCGGGCCGCGCCTGCTCCTGCTGCTGCTCGGGCCCGGCGGGCCGCTCCGTCTCGTGCCCGCCGTCCGCCGTGCCGTCGGAGCCGCCGGGGTCGACACCGGCCGCCGGCCCGTCGGCGGTCAGGCCGCCCGCGCCGGCGCAGGCCCAGGCCTGCGGGCCCTGGATCTCCAGGAGGCGTTCGGCGGTGGCGATCTGCTGCTCCTTGGTGGCCATGTCGGCGCGGGGGGCGTACCGGGTGCCGCCCGCGGCCTCCCAGCTGGACTGGGCGAACTGGAGGCCGCCGTAGTAGCCGTTGCCCGTGTTGATGGACCAGTTGCCGCTCGATTCGCACTGGGCGACCGCTTCCCAGGTGTCGACCGAAGCGGCGGCGGCGGAGCCCGAGCCGACGAACGGGATGGCTGCCGCGGCTCCCGCGACCCCGGCCGCGGTGGCGATGTTACGGACAGGCTTGACGGGATCGGCAGGCTTGCGGTGCCTGCCCTTGCCGGAAAGCAACATGGTTGTCCTCTCACCGACGCCTGCGAGGTGAGCTGTCGGGTTCGGGCTGTGAGCTGCCCTGCCGAGTGCTCCCGCACTGGGCTTCACCCCTAGCCGGCCGTCCCGTCCCCGGGCCTCCGGCGCTTACCTTGGGTCCCCCGCTCCCGCCTGCGGCGCTTGCGCCTCGACTGTCCGACGATCACCGGCAGGATTCGGCGTGATGATCGACGGCGCCCGCAGCAGCGAGCGATAAGACGTTAAGCACACGGACAGCGGCAACCCCGGGACCGACATTCCGGAACAAAGCCCTCGCGCGCGCCCGCCCGGGAGCCCGGAGCCGCCGTTTCCGCTGGTGGGAGCCGCCGGGCCGGGCCCGTACGGCACGGGCGGCCCCGACGGTCCGATTCATCCGATGAGATGCAGTTGACGGCGTGTGAGACAGCGCCGTCACGCGCGTTTCCGGCCCGTCGGACCGTGCGGTGCCGTCCCCCCGCACACGCGGATCCCGCGCCGTCCACCGGTGTACGCGGGCCCGACGCCCGCCTGCTGCCGGCCCGTCGGCGGCCGGGCCGCCCGCCGTCCCACGCAGGCCCGACACCCGTCCGCCGGTGCGCAGGCCGACGCCCGACTACCGGCGCACAGGCCAACACCCGTCCACCGGTGCACGTGCCGAACGCCCGTCCGCAGGTGCGCAGGCCGACGCCCGTCCGCGCGGGCCGGGCGGTGGTGCGGCCCCGGACCGCGGACGGGCGCAAAGTGCGGCGGTTCAGCCGCCGCTGACGGACAGATCGATGAGCTGACCGGGCAGGATAAGGTCCGGGTCGTCGCCCACGACGCCCTCGTTGGCCTCGTAGAGCGCGGGCCAGCCGCCGTCGATCCGCTCGCTCTCGGCGATGCCTGAAAGGCTGTCACCCGGCTGGACCTCGTAACCGTCCCGGCCGGAACCGTCCCGGGACTCGCCGTCGCGGGAGGCGTGCCGGCCCGGCCCGCGCTCCTCCGGCTGCTCCTCGGCGGGCGCGCCCCGGTGCCGGCCGGTGCCCTCGGACGCCCCGCCCCCGGACTCCTCGCCCGTGGCGCCGTCCGCCGGGTCACCGGACGCGGCGTCGTCGCCCGTCCCGGCGTCGTCCCGTGCGCCCCCGGACTCCCCGTCGCCGTCGGCCCCGTCGCCGGACGCGTCGTCCGCCGGGGCGTCGCCGGACTCGTCCCTCGTGTCGTCCGCCGACTCGTCCGCCGACCCTTCCGCACCGGAACCGGCGTCACCGCTCTTGCGGTCGCCCTCGATCAGATCGGGCAGTTCCACCAGGTCCTCGGACTCCTCCGGGGCACCGGACTCCGTGTCGCCCGGGTCGATCTCGGGCTCGTCGGCGCTCTCCTCCTCCGTCAGACCGGCGTTCACGGCGCAGCCGGGCCAGGCGAACGGGCCCTCGGCGTCCAGCACCTTCTCCGCGACGGCTATCTGCTGGGAGCGGCTGGCCCGGTCGGCACTCGGCGCGTAGGCGAGGCCGCCGTACTCCTCCCAGGTGTCCTGGGTGAACTGGAGGCCGCCGTAGTAGCCGTTGCCGGTGTCGGCGCTCCACATGCCGCCGCTCTCGCACTGCGCGACCCGGTCCCAGGTCTCGGCGTCCGCGGCCTGCGCTCCCGAGGCACCGAGCAGCGGCATCGCGATGCTCGCCCCGGTCACCCCCGCGGTGACGAAGATCGCCGGAGCCTGGCGAGGGCGGCGGTGTCTGCCGTTCCCGGAGAGCATGGTGGGGCCTTTCGTGCGACGGACGAAGGTTGAAGTGTGGCCGAAAATAACGAGGGCGTGAAGCTGTCACAAGTCGATGTAGTGGAGATCACGTGGAGATCACGATTGACCGGGTGTCAGTCCTGGTCGTGGTCTTTTTCCCGATCGGCACCGGTCCGCCCCTCGGGTTCGAACTCCACCGGCAGCGTGCGCAGTCCGCGCATGATGAGTCCGCCGCGCCAGCGCAAATCACCTGATTCCGCCGCGAGTCGCAGGTCGGGGAGCCGGCGCAGCAGCGTGGCCAGTGCCGTCCGTGCCTCCAGCCTGGCGAGCGGGGCGCCGAGGCAGTAGTGGATGCCGTGGCCGTAGCCCAGGTGCGGGTTGTCGCGGCGGGAGAGGTCGAGGGTGTCGGGGCCGTCGAACCGTTCCGGGTCCCGGTCGGCGGCGGCGAGCACCACCAGCACGGGCTCGCCCTCGGCGATGCGCTGTCCGCCGATGACGACCGGTTCGGCGGCGAACCGCCAGGTCGCCATCTCCACCGGGCCGTCGTACCGCAGGAGTTCCTCGACGCCGGTGGCCAGCAGCTCGGTCTCCCCCGCGGCCAGGGAGCGCTGGAGCCGCTCGCGCTGCGCGGGGTTGCGCAGCAGGGCGTACACGCCGTTGCCGATCAGGTTGACCGTCGTCTCGAAGCCGGCGAAGAGCAGGATGAAGGCCATGGCGGCGGCCTCGCCCTCGGTGAGGTGCTCACCGTGACCGCCCGGGCCGGGCCTCGCCCGGGCGCCCGCGCCTTCGGCCCCGGCCCG
>NZ_WHPN01000039.1 GCF_009735685.1 Streptomyces lycii
CCGGGACACCCCGCTGTCACCGTTCGGCAGCAGTACGGCACCGGCCGCGCCCGGGGCGGCCGGAGTGCCGCCGGCGGATCGTAGACTCGCGGGGTGGACACGACCCTTCAGGATCCCCTGGTCGGGCAGTTGCTCGACGGCCGCTACCGAGTCGACGCGCGGATCGCCGTCGGCGGCATGGCCACGGTCTACCGGGGTGTCGACACCCGCCTGGACCGCGTGCTCGCCCTGAAGGTGATGCATCCCGGTCTCGCGGCCGACAGCAGCTTCGTGGAGCGCTTCATCCGCGAGGCGAAGTCGGTCGCGCGCCTCGACCATCCGAATGTCGTCGGCGTGTACGACCAGGGGTCCGACGGCCGTTACGTCTATCTCGCGATGGAGTACATCGCCGGCTGCACCCTGCGCGACGTGCTCCGGGAGCGCGGCGCGCTCCAGCCGCGGGCCGCGCTCGACATCCTGGAGCCGGTCCTCGCCGCGCTCGGCGCCGCCCACCGGGCCGGCCTGGTGCACCGCGACATGAAGCCGGAGAACGTCCTGATCGGCGACGACGGCCGGGTCAAGGTGGCCGACTTCGGCCTGGTCCGGGCCGTGGACACCAACACCACCGCCTCCCCGGGCACGCTGCTGGGCACCGTCTCGTATCTGGCCCCGGAGCAGATCGAGGACGGCACCGCGGACGCCCGCGTCGACGTCTACGCCTGCGGCATCGTGCTGTACGAGATGCTGACCGGCGCGAAGCCGCACTCCGGCGGCACCCCCGCCCAGGTCCTCTACCAGCATCTGCACGAGGACGTCCCCGCCCCCTCCGGCGCCGTGCCGGATCTCGCGCCCGGTCTCGACGGCCTGGTGGCCGCCGCCACGGCCCGGGCCCCGGAGGGCCGGCCGGCCGACGCCGTGGGGATGTTCGCCCTGACCCGGGAGACCCGGGCGGCCCTCACCGACGCCCAGCTCGACGCGGTGCCGCCGCAGGCGGTCTCCGTGGAGCACGACGGCAGCGAGGACCGTACGAGCGTGGTCCGCACGCCGCCCGGCCCGGAGAGCAGCACCCGGCGGCTGCGGACCCGGGCCGGGGAGGACGGGCTGAACCGCACCAGCCGGCTGACGGTCCCGCCGCCGGACGACGTCTCCGGCGCGTCCGCGGACCGGGGGGCGTCCCGCGCCGCGCGGCGTGCGGGCCGCCGCAGGCTGGTCACGGTGCTCACCGCCGTGCTGCTGGTGTTCGGCGTGGGCGCGGGCGTCTGGTACATCAACTCCGGCCAGTTCACCAAGGTCCCCGGTGTGCTGGGCGAGACCCGCGCCGACGCCGAGCGCGAGCTGCGTTCGGCCGGGCTGGACGTGGAGGTCCAGGAGGGCTTCAGCGATGTCGTGGACCGCGGCCGGGTGATCACCACCGACCCGGAGCGCGGCAGCCGGATCCGGGACAACGGCACCGTCACCGTCGTGGTGTCCAAGGGCCCGGACGTCGTGGAGATCCCGGACCTGGAGGGCGTACCGCTGGCGAAGGCCAAGTCCCGGCTCAAGGAGCTGGGGCTGGTGCCCGGTGTCGTCACCGAGAAGTTCGACGACAAGATCGGCCAGGGCTCGGTGCTGGCGACGCAGCCCCGCGCCGGTACGAAGCGCAAGCCGGACACCGCCGTCGCGATCACGGTCAGCAAGGGCGAGCCGGTCGAGACGCCGGACGTCATCGGCGACTCCGCGGCGGACGCCCGGCAGAAGCTGGAGGATCTGGGCCTGGAGGTGGAGACCGCCCCGGAGCGGGTCTTCTCCGAGGAGGACAAGGGCGCGGTCGCCGAGCAGTCCCCGGCCGACGGGTCCCGGCTCGCCGAGGGGGACACGGTGACGCTGACGCTCTCCAAGGGCCCGGAGATGATCGAGGTGCCGGACGTCGAGGGCGACAGCGCCGACGACGCCCGGCAGGAGCTGGAGGATCTGGGCTTCACCGTGAAGGTGACCCGGTACTTCTTCGGTGACACGGTCTTCGACCAGTCGGTCGACGGCGGCGACGAGGCCCCGAAGGGCAGCGAGATCACGATTCGCGTGCGGTGAGCGGTGCCCTTGGGACCGGAGCGGGAGCGCGGCCCGTGCGTGCCGCTCCGGAGGGGGCCTGCGTGAGCGGGCCCGGGGGTCCCGCGGAGCAGGCCTGCGGGCCGATCGTCACGGGGCGGTCGCCTGCCCGTCCCGGCGGCCTGGCACCCTTGAAGGGTGAACGACTCCCTCCCGCGCCGTGACCGCAACCCCGTCGGCAGCCATGTCCCCGTGGCCGGCGGGCTCGCCGCCAAGGGGCTGGCCTACGCCCGCGAGATCGGCGCCGAGACCGTGCAGGTGTTCGTCGCCAACCCGCGCGGCTGGGCCACCCCGGCGGGCAACCCGGCACAGGACGAGGCGTTCCGGGCCGGGTGCGCGGCCGGCTCCGTTCCGGCGTACGTCCACGCCCCCTATCTGATCAACTTCGGTTCGCACACCGAGGCGACCGTGGAGCTGTCCGTGGCCTCCCTGCGGCACTCGCTGCGCCGCGGCCGGGCCATCGGCGCGCTCGGCGTGGTCGTGCACACCGGGTCGGCGACCGGCGGCCGGGAGCGGGCCGAGGCGCTGGCGCAGGTACGGGAACGGCTGCTGCCGCTGCTGGACGAGCTGACCCACGACGACGACCCTCCGCTGCTGCTGGAGCCGACCGCCGGGCAGGGCGCGTCGCTGTGCTCGCTCGCCGAGGACCTCGGCCCGTACTTCGACGCGCTGGACCGGCACCCGCGGCTGGGCGTCTGCCTCGACACCTGCCACGCCTACGCCGCCGGCCACGACATGGCTGCGCCCGGCGGGACGAAGGCGCTGCTCGACGAGCTGGTGGAGACCGTCGGCGAGGGGCGGCTGCGGCTGGTCCACGCGAACGACTCGAAGGACGTCGTGGGCGCCCACAAGGACCGGCACGAGAACATCGGCAGCGGCCACATCGGGGCGGAGCCGTTCGCCGAGCTGTTCAGCCATCCGGCGACGGAGGGCGTCCCGCTGGTGATCGAGACCCCGGGCGGCACGGCGGGCCATGCGGCGGACGTGTCGAGGCTGAAGGAACTGCGGGACGGCACCGCGGGCTGAGCCCCGCCCGGCGGCGGAGCCGGATCCCGCGGCGAAGCCCTCCGGGCCCGGCCGCGTACGACAGCCTCAGGAGTCCGGGCCCGGCCGCGCACGGCTGCCTCAGAGTTCCGGGCCCTCCCCCGGCTCCTCCTGGTAGGAGTACCGCTGCTCGCGCCAGGGGTCGCCCACGTTGTGGTAGCCGCGTTCCTCCCAGAAGCCTCGGCGGTCGGCCGTCATGTACTCGATGCCGCGGACCCACTTCGGGCCCTTCCAGGCGTAGAGGTGCGGCACGATCAGGCGGACCGGGAAGCCGTGCTCGGCGGTGAGCGGGTCTCCGTCCTTGTGGGTGGCGAAGATCGACCGCTCGGAGGCGAAGTCGGAGAGCCGCATGTTCGAGCTGAAACCGTATTCGGCCCACACCATCACATGGGTGACGTCGGGCGCCGGGGGCGCCAGCTCCAGGATCTCCCGGGTGGCCACGCCGCCCCACTCGGCTCCGGGCATCGTGTACTTCGTGACGCAGTGCAGATCGGCGACGACGGTCGTGTACGGCAGCGCCGTGAACTCCTCCAGCGACCACCGGTCCCGCGCCGCGGCGTCCGCGAGCGCCCCGAAGATGCGGAATTCCCAGCGGTCGGGCTTGAACTTCGGAACCGGGCCGTAGTGGGTGACCGGCCAGCCACGCTGGAGACGCTGCCCCGGAGGAAGCTCGTACTGTTCCCTTTCGCGGCTTTCCGGCTGACCCATGTCTCCATGGTGACAGACCCGGGGACGTGCTCATGACCGGGGCGACACCGCCGGGGGCAAGCCGTACTAAGCCTGCACTTACTGGATCGCGCCTGGTGGCGATGCGAAGATGCGCGCGATTCGCCGTTCCTCTCCCGAGCCTGAAAGGAGCCGCTGCGATGCAGGGCGACAACGAGGTCATCGAGTTCCTCAACGAGCAGCTGACCGCCGAGCTGACGGCCATCAACCAGTACTTCCTGCACGCGAAGATGCAGGAGAACTTCGGCTGGACGAAGCTCGCGAAGTACACCCGGTCCGAGTCCTTCGACGAGATGAAGCACGCCGAGGTCCTGACCGACCGGATCCTGTTCCTGGAGGGGCTGCCCAACTACCAGCGGCTGTTCCACGTGCGTGTCGGGCAGACGGTCACCGAGATGTTCCAGGCGGACCGGCAGATCGAGGTCGAGGCCATCGACCGGCTGCGGCGCGGCATCGAGGTCATGCGCACGAAGGGCGACATCACCTCGGCGAACATCTTCGAGTCCATCCTCGCCGACGAGGAGCACCACATCGACTATCTCGACACCCAGCTGGAGCTGATCGAGAAGCTCGGGGAGCCGCTGTACATCGCGCAGCTGATCGAGCAGCCGGACAGCTGACACACGGATCCGGAGCGGGTCCGTTCCGGATCCGGACGGCTGACGCGCTGATCCGGACGGCGTACGCGCGGATTCCGCCCCGTCACGGGACCCACGGGCCGACCGGGCGGCTGCGGAAGGCCCGCCCGCGGATCACGTCGCGACGCGGTGGCCGGGTGCACGCGGTGGCCACGTGTACGCCGCCGTCGGACGCGAGCGCTCAGGCGGCCTCGGCCGCTGCCGGGGACACTCCCGGGACCGGCCGGCCGGGCAGCACGGCCGGTGCGGGCCGCTGCGCGGCTCCCCCTGCCGGACCCGCCGCGTTTCCGGGTACGGCGGCCGGAATCCCCGGGACCGCCGGCGGCCCGGCGGCGAGCACCGCGGGATCGCCGCTCTCGGCCAGTTCCCGCCGCGGGCAGGCGCCCCGGCCGAGCAGGGCCTGGATGCGGCGCACACAGCCGCCGCAGTCGGTGCCCGCCTTGCAGGCGGAGGCGATCTGGCGCGGGGTGCAGGCGCCGGAGTCGGCGTGCGCGCGGACCTGCTGCTCGGTGATGCCGAAGCATGAGCAGACGAACACGCCGTTCACCCCCGTTGCCTTTGCCGTCGCCGTAAGTAGTGAGGTAACCCTTACCTTACCCACACTCCGACGGCGCCCACAACGCGAGTGGGGCGCGGACCGATGTGATCCGCGCCCCACCCGTACCGTGCTCGTGGCTACTGGTCCCGGTACATCTCCGCGACCAGGAAGGCCAGGTCCAGCGACTGGCTGCGGTTGAGCCGCGGGTCGCAGGCCGTCTCGTAGCGCTGGTGCAGGTCGTCGACGAAGATCTCGTCGCCGCCGCCCACGCACTCCGTGACGTCGTCGCCGGTCAGCTCGACATGGATGCCGCCCGGGTGGCTGCCGAGGCCCTTGTGGACCTCGAAGAAGCCCTTGACCTCGTCCAGCACGTCGTCGAAGCGGCGGGTCTTGTGCCCGGACGCCGCCTCGAAGGTGTTGCCGTGCATCGGGTCGCAGGTCCAGACGACCTGCGCGCCGGAGGCGGTGACCTTCTCCACCAGCTCCGGGAGCCGGTCGCGCACCTTGTCAGCGCCCATCCGCGTGATGAACGTCAGCCGGCCCGGCTCACGGTCCGGGTCGAGCCGCTCGATCAGCGTCAGCGCGTCCTCGGGCGTCGTCGTCGGGCCGAGCTTCACGCCGATCGGGTTCCGCACCCGGGAGGCGAACTCGATGTGCGCCCCGTCCAGTTGCCGGGTCCGCTCGCCGATCCAGACCATGTGCCCGGACACGTCGTACAGCTGCCCGGTGCGGGAGTCCGTACGGGTCAGGGCCGACTCGTAGTCCAGCACCAGCGCCTCGTGCGAGGCGTAGAACTCGACGGTCTTGAACTCCTCCGGGTCGGCCCCGCAGGCGTTCATGAAGTTGAGCGCGCGGTCGATCTCCCGGGCCAGCGCCTCGTAGCGCTGGCCGGACGGGGAGTTCTTCACGAAGTCCTGGTTCCAGGCGTGCACCTGGCGCAGGTCGGCGTAGCCGCCGGTGGTGAAGGCGCGGACGAGGTTCAGCGTCGCCGCGGAGGCGTGGTACATCCGCTTGAGCCGCTCCGGGTCCGGGATCCGGGCGGCCTCGGTGAACTCGAAGCCGTTGACCGAGTCGCCGCGGTACGTCGGCAGGGTCACCCCGTCGCGGGTCTCGGTCGGCTTGGAGCGCGGCTTGCTGTACTGCCCGGCGATCCGCCCGACCTTCACGACCGGCACCGAGCCGGCGTAGGTCAGCACGGCGCCCATCTGGAGCAGCGTCTTCAGCTTGTTGCGGATCTGGTCGGCCCCGACGGCGTCGAACGCCTCCGCGCAGTCGCCGCCCTGGAGCAGGAACGCCTCGCCCTTGGCGACGGCCGCCAGCCGGGCACGCAGCTGATCGCACTCGCCGGCGAAGACGAGCGGGGGATACGACTCGAGGTCCGCGATCACATCGCGCAGAGCCTCGGGGTCGGGCCACTCAGGCTGCTGCGCCGCGGGCAGGTCTCGCCAGGTTTGGACACCGGCGGTGGATTCAGCGTTCACGGTCACGGCGCCAACCCTACGTGGCTCCGGCACCCCGTCCACCCGAATGCCCGGGATCTGAGACGGACCCCACTCCTCCTGCACAACCGCAGCCGTACGCTCCGCTTTCCCGGAACACGGCCCTCCGCGACGCCCCTCCCGGGGCCGGGCGGGCGCCGGGTCGCGGCCCGCCCCCGCGGCCCGCGCTCAGGGCCCGCCCCCGGGCGGCTTCACGGCCCCTCGGCGTCACGACTCGTCGGCGTCACGACCCCTCGGCGTCGAGTTCGAACCAGACCGTCTTGCCGCCGCTCTTCCCCTCCTCACCTTCCGGGCGCACTCCCCAGGCGTGGGTCACCAGCGCCACCAGCGCGAGCCCCCGGCCGGATTCCTCCTCGAACCCGGCCGTGCGCGGCCGGGCGGGCAGCACCGGCGAGCCGTCCCACACCTCCACGCGGACCCCGGCCGCCCGCCGCTCCACCGTGAGCACGCACCGCCGGTCCGGCACGTGCTTCGCCACGTTGCCCACCAGCTCGCTCGCCGCCAGTTCGGCCGCCTCGGCCAGCTCCCGCAGCCGCCAGAGAATGAGATACGCCCGTACGGTCCGGCGCACCAGCCGCGGAACGGCGGGGGTGAGGCGCAGCTCGACGCGGTAGCGCTCGGGGCTGTAGCTCTCGGGGCTGTAGCTCTCGGGGCGGTGCGCGCCGGAGGCGGGCACGATCGCGCCACCCGGCCGGATTGATTGTGTCGAATTCACGCCGCCAGGCTGCCCGTTGGCGACTACTGTCGGCTACGTATCGAATACAACGCGCCACGACGTTGTCGGCGCCGACCAGAGGGGGCCCTCGTGGCACACATCCGGGACCTCGACCCGGGCTCGTCCGCCCTGGCGTACTACGGCGCCGAGCTGCGACGCCTGCGTGAGGCCGCCGGCCTCACGCAGAAGCAGGTCGGCGACATCATCTACTGCACCGGTTCGCTGGTCGGCCAGATCGAGACCGCCCGCAAGGCCCCGACCCGGGAGTTCACGGAACGGGTGGACGCCGCGCTGGGTGCGGAGGGTGCCCTGATCCGGCTGTGGCCCCTGGTGAGCCGGAGCGCTCTGCCCGGCTGGTTTCAGCCGTACGCGGAGATGGAGGCGACGGCCACCACCATCTACACGTACCAGGCGCAGCTCGTACACGGACTGCTCCAGACCGATGCGTACGCGCGCGCTGTGCTCGGCGTCCTCAGCAAAGACCGTCTCGACGAGCGAGCGTCCGCCCGGCTGGAGCGGCAGTCCATCCTCCAGCGCAAGGGACGTCCGGTCTTGTGGGCGATCCTCGGTGAAGGAGTGTTGCACCAGGCGGTCGGCGGACCAGAAGTCATGCGAGGTCAACTGGCCCACCTGTTGAGCTATCGCCACGACGACTGGGTGCACATCCAAGTCCTGCCGTTCGCAGCTGGCACACACGCCGGCCAGTTGGGCTCCTTCAACATTCTGCGCTTCGACGACGCACCTGACATCGCCTACAGCGAGGGCTACGACGGGGGCCGAACGACCATCGATCCGCAACAAGTTGGCGACAGGTCACTCCGTTACGATCTGCTGCAAGCTGCCGCCCTGTCCCTGGACAAATCGGCAGACCTGATCGCCAGCGTGATGGAGGATCGCTATGGGGAACGCCCTTGACCTGGACAGCGCGAACTGGCGCAAGTCCAGCTACAGCGGCGACACAGGTGGCGACTGCATAGAGGCCGCCGCCCTCGGCAGCGCCCGGTGGCGCAAGTCCAGCCACAGCGGAGATACCGGCGGCCAGTGCGTAGAGGTCGCCGACGTGGACGGCATAGTCGCCGTCCGGGACTCCAAGTCCCCGGACGGCCCCGCACTCACCCTCTCCCCCGCCGCCTTCGCGGCCTTCGTCCGGGGCGCCATCTCCGACGCGTAGGCCGCCGGATCCGCTCCTGCGGCACGGACACGCCCTAGTGTGGCGCCATGCGCGACGACACGCCTGACGAAACCCGCCGTGTCGCCCTGAGCCGGACCTTCGACGAGGACGCGGAGCTGTACGACCGGGCCAGGCCCGGATATCCGCCCGAGTTGTTCGACGGCCTCACCGAGGTGGCCGGTATCGGCCCCGGCTGCCGTGTTCTGGAGGTGGGGGCGGGCACCGGCAAGGCGACCCTGCCGCTCGCCGAGCGCGGCTGCCGGATCACCGCCGTCGAACGGGGCGAGGCCATGGCCGCCGTCGCCCGGCGCAACCTGGCCGGGTTCGCAGCGGTGGAGGTCGTGACGGCGGACTTCGAGACCTGGCCGCTGCCGGAGGAGCCGTTCGACGCGGTCGTGGCGGCGACGGCGTTCCACTGGATCGATCCGGCGGTGCGGATGGCGAAAGCCGCCGATGCACTGCGGCCCGGTGGCGCACTCGCCGTGGTCGCCACGCAGCATGTCGCGGGCGGCAGCGAAGCGTTCTTCGCCGAGGTCCAGGACTGCTACGAGCGTTTCGACCCGGCCACTCCGCCGGGGCTTCGGCCCCCCGCCGCCGAGGACGTCGACACCTCGGCCCACGCGGACGAGGCCGCACGCAGCGGCCGCTTCGGCCCGGTCGACTTCCGGCGATACGCGTGGGACCTGGAATACACCACGGCGGAGTACCTGGACGTGCTGCGGACCTACTCCAACCACCGGGCCCTGCCACCGGAGACCCGAGAGGGGTTGCTGGACTGCATCGCCGGACTCATCGACAGCCGGTACGGAGGCCGGGTCACCAAGCGGTACCTCACGGAACTCCGGGTGTCACGGACCGCACCCGGCCTCCCCGCCGGGTGCGGTTGAGGCGACCGCCACGCAGCAGCGTACGAAGTCCCGTACGGCAGGCGTGTCGTCGTCCGCCGGGTCCCGGGCGACGCCGACCCGGCTGGGGGCGACTCCGGTGACGGGGCGGTAGACGACGCCGGGGCGGGCGTAGAAGCGGGCGGCGGACTCGGGGGCGAGGGCGATGCCGTAGCCGTTGGCGATGGCGCTGAGCCATTCGTCGGGCTGGTCGGTGACGGCGCCGACGCGGACGGGCCGGCCCTCGCGCTCTCCGGCGGCGAGCCAGTAGTCCCGCCAGGCGCCCGTTTCGGCCGGGGCGGCGACGAACGGCTCGTCCCACAGCTCCCGGAACGGAATCACGTCGCGGGCGGCGAGGGGGTGCGCCTCGGGCAGCGCCACGCAGCGGGGCTCGGTGAACAGGACGGTGACGCGCAGGGCGTCCTGGCCGGGGAACGGCAGCCGGACCAGGGCGACGTCGGCCTCCCCGTCGGCGACTCCGGCGGACGGGTTCGCCCAGGACGCCTGCCGCATCTCGGCGCGCCAGCCCGGCCGGCGGCGGGTGAACTCCGCGATGATGCGCTGTGTCGCCTCGTTGGCGGCGCTGGCCAGGAAGCCGACCCGCAGCACCCGGGCGGCCCGGCTCGCGGTGGCCCTGGTCTCGCGCAGCGCCAGGTCCCAGCCGGCCAGGAGTCCGGGGACCCGCTCCGCCAGCGCCCGCCCCGCTTCGGTGAGGGCCATGCCGTTCCGGGAGCGGACGAACAGCGCCGTCCCGACCCGGGTCTCCAACTGCTTGATCTGCTTGGTCAGCGCCGGCTGGGAAACGTACAGCCGCTCCGCGGCACCGGTCAGGTTCCCCTGCTCCGCCACGGCGGCGAAGTACCGCAGCAGCCGGGTGTCGATGTCCATGCCGACAGGTTATGGACGCAGGTATTGGACGGCGGGGGAACGGCACGGTGAGGCTTGAAGACGAGACACGGAGAGCAGCGCGCGACCGGCACCTTCGGCGCGCCCGACGGCAGGAAGAGCCCATGTTCACGACCTGTGTGGTCATCGTCGTCCTGGTTGCCGCGGCGAACGTCTGGAGCGCCGTCGTCGATCTGGTGAAGACGGATGCCGTGCTCGCCAACTCGGCGGAGGCGGGCGTACCGGAATCCTGGCTCCCGTGGCTGGCCGCGCTCAAGGTCGCGGGGGCCGCCGGGTTGCTGCTCGGCCTGCTCGGCGCCGACGCGCTCGGTCTCGCCGCCGCCGTCGGGCTCGTCCTTTACTACGTCTGCGCCGTCGGCCTGCACGTCCGCAGGCGCGTCTTCCACAACATCGCGTTCCCCGCCGTGTTCCTGGGCCTGGCGGTCGCCGCCCTCGCGGCCGGGGCCGTCGTACGGTAGCGCGGCGCGGAGCACGGCGGGGCGGATGGCCGCGGCCCGGAGGCGGCGCCGCGTCAGCCGTCGAGGCCCCGCAGCAGCGCCGCGAGGCCGCCGTGGAACTCCTGGTCCGCGCTGATGTTCCGGGCCTGCCGGGCCGCCTCGGCCATGTACGGGAAGCCGTCCGGCGCGAGCTGCGCGATGACGGCCGTTCCCTCGCCCGACAGGGCGCCGAGGTGTTCGAGCTGAATCGCCCCGATGACGTAGCCGAGGATGCCGCGCAGCGCGACGACCCGGCGCCGCCCCTCGAAGCCCGCCTCCGCGAGGATGCCGAGCACCGTCTCCCCCCAGCGCAGCAGGCCGGGTGACCGGTGCCGGTGGGTGAGCGTCAGCGGGACGACCGACGGGTGCGCGCCCAGTGCGTCGCGCAGCCGTCCGACCATGGTTCCGATCCGGTCGGGCCACGGCGCGCCGGGCGCCGGCGGATCGGTGACGACGGCGCCGAGGACCAGCTCCAGGACCAGCCCCTCCAGCTCCTCCCGGTCGTCCACGTACCGGTAGAGCGCCATCGTGCTCACGCCGAGGTGCTTGGCGACCGTGCGCATCGACAGGCCGGTGAGCCCTTCGCGGTCGATGACGGCCAGCCCGGCGGAGGCCAGCCGGGCGGGGGTGAGGGAGCGGGGACGTGGCATGGCGATTGACAGTTTACGCCGTACGCCTACGCTGTTAGGTGTACGGCGTACACCTAAACGGGAGGATCATCATGCGCACACCCCGAGGAGCGGTGGAGCCCGGCTCCGTCGTCGCCCCGCGCGAACTCGCGTCCGTCTCCGGGCCCCCGGTGGCCGTGCCGGGGCCCGGTCGGCTGACCCATCTGCAGTTCCGCCGGTTCGCGGGCTGTCCGGTCTGCAATCTGCACCTGCGTTCGGTGGCCCGGCGGCACGATGAGATCGAGGCGGCGGGCATCCGGGAGGTGGTGGTCTTCCACTCGCCCGTCGAGGAGCTGGCGGAGCACGCGGCCGGCCTCCCGTTCACTGTCGTCGCCGACCCCGGGCGGCTGCTCTACACCGAGTTCGGGGTGGAGTCGGCGGCCCGCTCGCTGCTCGACCCGCGCGCCTGGGGACCGGTCGTCCTGGCCGTTGCGCGCGGCGGCTGGGAAGTGCTGCGCGGCCGGGAGCACCTCCCCGCCTCCAGGCCGAACGGGGGGCGGCTCGGACTGCCGGCCGACTTCCTCGTCGCGGACGACGGCCGGGTGGTCGCCCGCAAGTACGGCGAGCACACCTACGACCAGTGGTCGGTGGACGAGCTGCTGCGCCTGGCGTCCGCCGGTACGAACCCGGCCGCCACCGGTCCACAGCCGCCCGTGAGCGGGCCCTCCGGCAACTGACACCGGCGCCGGGCACCGGCCGGCACCCACCCCGCCGGCCGGAGGCCCGGCAGGCCGCACGGCATCACGGCCGCAGGCAACCCGCACGAGGAACCACGGCCGCCGGACCGGCCGCACCGGCGGCACCGGCGTTCGGGAGGCGCGGCACCGCCGGACGACCCGGTGGTGCGGCCGCCGCCGGGCCTGGGCGCGCCGCGGTGCCGCGCGCACCTGCTCGTACGCCCCCGTCGTGCGGTGTTCGGCCGAACGCACCGCCTCGGCCCCCGTGGATGGCGAAATCTCGACGTTCCTCATTTCTCACTCCGGACACATGAGGAAGCGCACACGGCCGCGCCAGTATCGTGCCGCCGTCAAGCGTCGAACCTTCATTTGATTCTTCAATAACGCGTGTCCTTGGAGGGACCATGTCCGATCACGCCCAGATCGCCTCGACCGGCACAGCGGGGGCCATCACCCTCGGCGGGACGGTGATCGCGGGCTGGTGGCTGCTCGCCGTCGCCCTCGGGATCGTCCTGGTGGGCGCCCTGACCGTCCGTTTATGCTTCCGCAGCGGTCGCCCCGTGGGTGAGCGGTGACGACCGGCGGACCTCTCCCGGCCCCCTCGCTGCCCTCCGCCCGGCGGACCCGTCCGGTCACGGTCCTCTCCGGCACCCTGGTGCTGACGGCCACCGCCGCCTGGGCCGCCTTCCACGCGGTCGAGGCCGCCGACTACGGCAACGGCGCCAGCGGCCGTCTCGCCGCCGTCTGGATGGCCACCTTCCTGCTGCTCGCGCTCCAGACCCTGCTCTGCCACCTGGAGCGCGTCCCCACCCCGTCCCCCCGGACCAACCGCCGGCTGCGCGCCCTGCACGTCGCGGTGCTGATGCCCGTCTACAACGAGGACCCCGGCTACCTCCGGCTGGGACTGGAGTCCTTTCTCCGCCAAACCCGGCCGCCCGACTCCGTACACGTGGTGGACGACGGCTCGACACAGACCGACTACGCAGACGTACGCGCCTGGTGGCTGACCGCCGCCGCCCGGGCCGGGATCGGCACCACCTGGGAGCGGGTCCCCAACGCCGGCAAACGCCACGCCCAGGCCCGCGGCGTGCTGCGCTGCCCGCAGGCCGAGATCTTCGTGACCGTCGACTCCGACTCCTGTCTCGCCCCCGACGCGATCGAGCAGATCCTGCTGCCCTTCCACCGCCCGCGGGTGCAGTCCGTCGCCGGGCTCGTCCTCGGCACCAACCACCGGGCGAGCCTCCTCGCCAGGATCACCGACCTGTGGTTCGTCACCGGGCAGCTCGTCGACCGCTCGTCCCTGTCCGCCACCGGCAGCGTGCTGGTGAACAGCGGCCCGCTCGCCGCGTACCGGGCGGACCTGGTGCGCGACAACCTCGACAGCTACCTCAACGAGACCTTCCTCGGCCGCCCCGTCATGTTCTCCGACGACAGCATGCTCACCCTCTACGCGCAGATGCGCGGCGCCACCGTGCAGCAGCCGGGCGCGATCGTCTTCACCGCGATGCCCGAGCGGCCGGGCCACCTGCTGCGCATGTATCTGCGCTGGATGCGCGGCTCGACCATCCGGTCGCTGTGGCGGCTGCGCTATCTGTCACTGGCCCGCTGGGCGTACTGGGCGCATCTGATGCGCTGGTTCCAGACCGTGCTGTCCGTGTCGGTGCTGCTGTGGCTGCTGGGTGTCGAACCGCTGGTGTACGGGCACACCCCGCCCGCCGCGCTGCTGTTCGTACCGTTCCTGATCGGCTGGGCGCAGGGGCTGCGCTATCTGTGCGTCAGCCGCAGCGACGAGCCCGCCCGCTCCCGGATCCTGACCTGGCTGATGATGCCGCTCGCGGTGCTGCTGGCCTGGACGGTGCTGCGCGCGCTGCGCTGGTACGGCGTCGCGACCTGCGCCCGCACCGGCTGGGGCACCCGGCAGAACGGCGTCGAGGTGACGCTGGCCGACGGGCCGCCGCCCGGCACCGGAGACCTCGCCCCCGCGACCTGACGGCCCCGCTCCGTCCCCGGGGCCCGGAGCGGGACATCGGCCCGGAGCGGGACGGGGCGGCCCGGGGCGGTTCGTAGCGATTCGGAGCGGTTCATAGCGGTTCAGAAACGTGCCGGGCAGCCCTGGGCAGCCCCGGTCGGGGCCGGGCAGTGCCGGGCAGGGCGGATCGGCGAGGGGCGGAAGGGGCGGGCGCGGAGCCCCGGTCCCGGATGCGCGGGCGCCCGGGGCGGCCGTGCGCAACCCGGGCCCGGAAACGCCCGTGCGCCGGGCGGTGCGTGCCGGGCGGGTGTGCGCCGTGCGGTGCGTGCCGTGCGGCCGTGCTCCAAGCTGCCCGTGTTCCGACCTGCCCGTGCTCCGAGCTGTCGTGCTCCCGAGCAGTCCTGCGCCCCCGGGCCCGGGAAGCGCCGGTGCTCCGGGCGGCCGTCCGGTAGGGTCGCGGGCATGTCCGCGCATCCGCAGCTGAACTGGTGGTGGCCCGTCCGACCGGCGGCCCACCTCATCGCGCGCGCATAACCACGCAAGCCCGCGAAGGCCGCCCGAGGGGCGGCCTTCGGCATGTGTGCCGGGCGGGCCGTCCCTCCGTATCGGAACTCCGTATCGGAAGGAACACCCGCCATGGCACACCCACCCGGCTCACCGGACCGGGCGACTCCGCCCGGGTCCCCCGCCCCGTCCCACTCCCCCGGCGCGCTCGTCGCACGCCTTCTCGAACCCGGCTGCCCGCCGTTCGCCCTGCTCCACCGGCGCACCCCCGGGCACGCCCCGGACCGCGTCGAGGCGCTGGTCGGGCCGGTCTCCCACGCCGAGCGGCTCGCCGACATCCCGCTCGGCGACGGGGCTCCCGGCGCGCCCGTCACCGACGCCCTCGCGCTGGTGCCGTTCCGGCAGATCCGCGAGCGCGGCTTCGACGTCCGCGACGACGGCACACCGCTCGCCGTACTGCGCCCCGAGGAGACGTACGAGGTCCCGCTCGGCGCGCTCCGCGAGGCGCTGCCGGGGCACGGCGTACGGGTCGAGGACGGCGCGTTCGACGTCACCGACGAGGACTACGCGGGCATCGTCGAGCGGGTCCTCCGAGAGGAGATCGGACGCGGCGAGGGCGCCAACTTCGTGATCCGGCGGACCTACCGGGGCCGGATCGACGGCTTCGGACCCGCCGACGCGCTCGCCCTGTTCCGCCGGCTGCTCACCGGGGAGCGCGGCGCCTACTGGACGTACGTCGTGCACACCGGCGACCGGACGCTGGTCGGCGCCAGCCCCGAGGTGCACGTCCGGATGTCCGGCGGCACGGTCGTGATGAACCCGATCAGCGGCACCTACCGCTACCCCTCCCCCGAGGACGGCGGCCCCACGGCGGACGGCCTGCTGCGCTTCCTGCACGACCGCAAGGAGGTGGAGGAGCTGTCCATGGTCGTGGACGAGGAGCTCAAGATGATGTGCACCGTCGGCGACCGCGGAGGGGTCGTCGTCGGGCCCCGGCTGAAGGAGATGGCCCATCTCGCGCACACCGAGTACGAACTGCGCGGGCGCAGCTCGCTCGACGTGCGGGAGGTACTGCGGGAGACGATGTTCGCGGCCACGGTCACCGGCTCGCCCGTGCAGAACGCCTGCCGGGTCATCGAACGGCACGAGCCCGTCGCCCCCGACGGCCGCGCCCGGGGCTACTACGCGGGAGCCCTCGCGCTCCTCGGCCGGGACGCGGGCGGCGCGCAGACCCTCGACTCGCCCATCCTCATCCGCACCGCCGACATCAGCCCCGCCGGGCTGCTCCGGGTGCCGGTCGGCGCCACTCTCGTACGCCATTCCGACCCGGCCGGCGAGGTCGCCGAGACGCACGCCAAGGCGGCCGGGGTGCTGACGGCCCTCGGTGTGCTGCCCGGGCACGGCAGCGGCGGGACGGAGCCGCCGAGGCTCGCGGACGACCCGCGGGTACGCGCGGCGCTGGACGCGCGGCGCGCCGGTCTCGCGCCGTTCTGGCTGCGGATGCAGCCGCCCCGCGACGAGCGGGTCCCGGCGCCCGGTGCGCTGGAGGGGCACGCCCTCGTCATCGACGCGGAGGACACGTTCACCGCGATGCTGGCGCATCTGCTGGGCTCGACCGGGCTGGACGTGACCGTGCGGCGGTACGACGAACCGGGTCTGCGGAAGGCCGCGCTGAGCCACCGCGGGCCGGTGGTCCTCGGCCCCGGGCCCGGCGACCCGTCG
The DNA here is from genome assembly GCF_009735685.1 of Streptomyces lycii. Taxonomy (GTDB): domain Bacteria; phylum Actinomycetota; class Actinomycetes; order Streptomycetales; family Streptomycetaceae; genus Streptomyces; species Streptomyces lycii. Next base: position 16,202 of record NZ_WHPN01000039.1, read on the forward strand.
GACACCGCGGACCCCAAGATGCTGTTCCTGCGGGCGCTCACCGCGGAACTGGTGGCCGGTCACCGGCACGGGCTGCTCGGCGTGTGCCTGGGCCACGAGCTGATCGCGGCCGAACTGGGACTGGAGATCGTCCGCAGGGACGTGCCGTTCCAGGGCGCCCAGGAACGGATCGACTTCTTCGGACGGCCGGAGACCGTCGGCTTCTACAACACGTTCACCGCGCGCTGCGGGGACCGGACCGAGGCCGGACTCGCCGTGCGCCGCGTGGAGCTGAGCCGCGATCCGGCGACCGGCGACGTGCACGCCCTGCGCGGGCCGGGCTTCGCCGGGGTGCAGTTCCACCCGGAGTCGGTGCTGACCCTGGACGGGTCGGGGGTCACCGCGGCGCTGCTGGCGGCGGCGCTGGTGGAGACCGGCCGGGAGCGGGGCGGCG
>NZ_WHPN01000040.1 GCF_009735685.1 Streptomyces lycii
CTCCGCGATCCCCGGCGCGGGCCGGGGCTCCGGGGCGTACAGCGCCTGCTCCACGGCGGCGGCGACCCGCTCCGCGGCCTCCGCGGCCTCGCCCGCCAGGCCGCCGTCCGCCACGATCCGCGCCGCCGCACGGCGCGGTGTCTGCGCGTCGTCCGGCAGGATGCCGTAGTCCCACGCCGAGTCGATCAGCTCCCGCCAGGCGGCCAGAATCCGGCCGACGGTGTCGTCCGCCGCCCGGCCCGGTCCGGCGCCGAGCCTGCGACCGCGCAGCCGGACCCGCCACAGCAGCGGCAGCAGCGGCACGGCCAGCAGCACCAGGGCGGCGGTCACCCAGAGCAGCACCGTGCCCAGCGGCGGTCCGCCGTCCCCGGAGCCTCCGGCGGCCTGGGCCGGCGGCGGCTCGCACTCGCCGAGCCGGCGCAGGTCCGGCGGGCAGCTGTCGGACGCGGACGGCTCGCTGGAGGGCAGGTCCGTCTCGGCGGGCTGCGGAACGGCCGGGTCGTCGGCGCCGCCCGAGGGCGTCTCCGGCAGCGCGTAGTCGGGCACCGAACCCCGGGTGGGCGTCGGCTCGAAGCGGACCCAGCCGACGTTCTCGAAGTACAGCTCGGGCCAGGCGTGCGCGTCCCGCAGACCGACCGACACCGTGCCGCCCGCGGTGGGCGTGCCCGGGGCGAAACCGATCGCCACCCGGGCCGGGATGCCCAGGGTGCGGGCCATCGCGGCCATCGAGAAGGCGAAGTGGACGCAGAAGCCCTCCTTCTGGTCCAGGAAGCGGGTGATGGCGTCGCTCCCGGTGCCCGCGTCCACATCGGTGTCGTAGGTGAAACCGCCCTCGGAGGAGAACCAGTCCTGGAGCCGGACCGCCTTCTCGTAGTCGTTCCCGGCGCCGTCGGTCACGTCGACCGCCGTCTGCGCCACGACGTCCGGCAGGGAGTCCGGCACCCCGCCGTACTCGCGCACCACGTCCGCGGGCGGCGAACCGGCGGCGGCGAGCTGTTCCGCGGTCGGCTCCACCCGCAGGCTCGACACCTGGTAGTCCACACCCTGCGTGGTCTGCCCGCGGTCGCCGACCAGGGTGCGGCCCTCCGGCTCGAAGCTCCAGCGCCCGCCGATCTCCACCCGCGTCGCCGGATACGGCATCGGCAGCCAGCCCTGCCGGTACGCGTCCGACGCGGAGACCGTGAGGTCGAACGGCGTCGTCTTCACCGACGGTTCGAGCCCGGCCGGGGGCGGCAGCTGGTCGGGGACCGGCCCGACGGGACGCCGGGAAGGGTTCCACGAGGTGCCGTCGAACCGGTCGAGGGCCACGATCCGCAGATAGAGGTCCTGGGTGTTCTCCTCGGTCGTCCGGTAGGAGAGCACCTCCTGGTTCTCCGGCTGGTTGAGGCTGTTCTGCAGGGACACCAGCGGGTTCACCGCGGTGACGCCCCCGCTGCCGCTGCCCGCGCCCTGCGGCCGCCGCTGGCTCTCCAGCAGCCCCTCGCCCAGCGACGGCAGGGCGGCCGGGAGCAGCAGGGCGATGCCCAGCGACACCGCGCCGATCCGGCGGCCCGTGCGCACCGGGGCGACGGTCCCGCCGCCGCTCTCCAGCCCCGCGCTCAGCCGGCTGGGAGGCGGAGCCGCGCCGCCGAAGACCCGCCCCCACTGGGCGAGCCGGTCCCGGCCCTCGGCGAGGAGCAGCAGCAGATAACCGGCCGCGGCCGGTACGAACCACAGCCAGCGCGTCCCGCCCTGGGCCAGCCCGGCCGCCACCGAGTACAGCGCGAGCAGCGGCAGCCCGGCGGGGGCCGCGCTGCGGTAGGTGACCGCCAGCGCGTCCACCAGCAGGCCGATCACGAGCACACCACCGACCAGCATCAGCCCGATGCCGGAGGTGACGGGCGCCGGTATCGAGTACTGCCCTATGTCGCGGCTGCCCTCGGCCAGCAGCTGGCCGAACTCGGTGATCGCGTCCGGTCCCGGGACGAGACCCGCCACCGCCTGCTCGCGGGCGAAGGCCAGCGTCAGGAGCAGCAGCACCAACAGCGCCTGGAGCGCCACCGTCAGCGGCCGTGCCACCGGCACCCGCCGGGCCAGCCCGCCGGCGCCGACGACGATCGCCAGCAGGAAGGCGGCCTGGAGGAGCCAGCCCACCGACTGCACCAGCGGCAGCAGTGAACAGGCCGCCGCCAGCGTCGCCGCCGCCGCGCACAGTGCCAGTCGTCCCCGCCCGCTCATCCCCGCTCCTCACGCCCGCTCATGGTCGTGCCCCGCCGCCGCGCCGCCGCGCGGTGCCCCGGCCGCCGCGCGGTGGTCCCCGGCCGCGCGCCACAGCTCGGGCAGCGAGGCCCCGGCCGCGACCGGGACGACCGTCCAGCCGTTCTCGCGCAGCAGCCGCAGCCCGCCCTCGGACTCCCCGGCGTCCGCCGGGCCCTCCCGGCTCCAGGCGGCCGGGTCCAGCACGAAGGCCACCGCGGCCCCCGAGCGGTGCCGCATCCGCGCCACCACCCCCGTCTGCTCGGCGTCCAGCTCGCCGAAGACCCCGACCAGCAGGCCCTCCTGCCCGCCGCGCAGCACGTCGTACGCCCGGGAGAGGCCGGGCTCGGCGGAGTGGTCGACCACCGCGAGGGTGTCCAGGAGCAGCCCGGCGGTGTCCAGCGACGCCGCGCCGTCGAAGCCGCCGCCGGAGAGCCCGCCCCCGCCGTCGGGGCCGGGCACCGAGCTTCCCGTGTCGGTGAGCAGCCGCACCTGGAAACCGCGCTCCAGCATGTGCGCGGACACCGAGGCGGCGGCGGAGACCGCCCACTCGAAGGCGGAGTCCGGCCCGGCGCCCCGGTACGCGGAGCGGCGGGTGTCGAGCAGCACCGTGCAGAGCGCCTTCTGCGGCTGCTCCTCGCGGCGCACCATCAACTCGCCGTAGCGGGCCGTGGAGCGCCAGTGGATCCGGCGCAGATCGTCGCCGTGCCGGTAGCCGCGGGGAATGACGTCGTCGTCACCGGCATGGGCCGGCGACCGCTGCCGCCCCTCGCCGTAGCCGGTGGCCTCGCCGGAGAGCCGTACCGGCGGCAGCGGCTCGACGCGCGGCACCACCGTCAGCGTGTCGTGGGAGCTGAACGCCCGGGTCAGCTCGCACATCCCGAACGGGTCCGTGAGCCGCAGCTGCAACGGTCCCAGCGGATACCGGCCGCGCAGATCGGAACGCACCCGGTACGACACCTCCCGGCGCCCGCCCGGCTCCACCCGGTCCAGTACGAAGCGGGGCCGCGGCCCGAGCACGTACGGCACCCGGTCCTGGAGCATCAGCAGGCCCGTGGGCATCCGGGAGACGTTGTCGACCCGCAGGTGCACGCGCGTCTCCGAGGCGGCCGGGACCCGGGCGGGCGCCAGCCGGCGGCTGCCGGCCACCCGGTAGCGGGTGCGCCGCAGCACGGCCACGCAGACCAGGGGCAGCACCGCCAGCAGCAGCCCCACCCGCAGCAGGTCGGCCTGGCCCAGGACATAGCTGCACACGGCCGCCGCGAAACCGGCGGCGAGGAAGGACCGGCCGCGGGTCGTCAGCCCGGACAGGGCGGAGGCCGCGCCGCCTCCGGGCGGCTCCTCGGCCGGGGACGGCCCCGGCGCGCCAAGCATCACAGTCTCCGCGCGCCCGGAGGCTGCTGGCCGGGCGGCTGCCGCCACTGCCGCGCGGAGGGGTCGGGCACCGGGGTGCGCTGCACGATCTCCGCCACGACCTGCTCGGCGGTACGTCTGCCCAACTGGGCCTGGGCCGTCGGCAGCAGCCGGTGCGCCAGCACCGCCACCGCCAGAGCCTGCACGTCGTCGGGGAGGACGTAGTCGCGCCCGGACAGCGCGGCCGAGGCCTTGGCCGCCCGCAGCAGATGCAGCGTCGCACGCGGTGACGCGCCCAGCCGCAGCTCCGGATGGCTGCGGGTGGCGGCCACCAGGTCCACGGCATACCGCCGGACGGCCTGCGCGACATGGATGGTCCGCACGGCCTCGACCAGCTTCACGATCTCGTGGGCGTGCGCCACCGGCTGGAGGTCGTCGAGCGGCGACACGCCGCCGTGCACGTCCAGCATCTCCAGCTCGGCCTCCGGGCTCGGATAGCCGATCGACACCCGCGCCATGAAGCGGTCCCGCTGCGCCTCCGGCAGCGGATACGTGCCCTCCATCTCGACCGGGTTCTGCGTGGCCACCACCATGAAGGGGCTGGGCAGCTCGTAGGACTGCCCGTCCACGGTGACCTGGCGTTCCTCCATCGACTCCAGCAGCGCAGACTGGGTCTTCGGCGAGGCCCTGTTGATTTCGTCGCCGATCACGATCTGCGCGAAGATGGCGCCGGGCTTGAACTCGAAGTCGCGCTGCTGCTGGTCGAAGACGCTGACCCCGGTGATGTCCGAGGGCAGCAGGTCCGGCGTGAACTGGATGCGCCGCACCGAGCAGTCGACGGACCGCGCCAGCGCCTTCGCCAGCATGGTCTTGCCCACGCCCGGGACGTCCTCGATCAGGAGGTGCCCCTCGGCGAGCAGCACGGTCAGCGAGAGCCGTACGACCTCGGGCTTGCCCTCGATCACGCTCTCCACCGACGCGCGGACCCGCTCCGCCGTGGTGGTCAGGTCCTCCCCCACCCCTGACTCCGCTCGAACGGGGGCACCTCCATGGCTCGCCCACTTGTCATAGGTCGTCACCCGGCCCTCCTAGGCGCCCGTTCTGCGGGCCGACGCACTGCTGTCCACCGGCCCCACCCGAAATGCGCGCACCGCGCCCGGCGGATACCGGGCACGATGCCTCCCCGCATTCTTGCTGTCCGTACGGCATTACGTCACTCGCCTGTGGACAACGGGGCCGATTTGTCGCGCCTACCCCGTTTCACTCGGGAGAATCGGCCGGATCGATCTCCCGGAGCAGGCCCGTCGTCACGTCGAAGACGAAGCCGCGGACGTCGTCGGTGTGCGGCAGGAACGGTGAGGTGCGCACCCGCTCCATCGACTGCCGCACGTCCTGGTCGACGTCCCGGAAGGCCTCCACGGCCCAGTTCGGCCGCTGCCCGACCTCCATCTCCAGCTCGTGCCGGAACTCCTCGGTGAGGCTCTCCAGGCCGCAGTTCGTGTGGTGGATGAGGACCACGCTGCGGGTGCCGAGCGCGCGCTGGCTGATCGTCAGGGAGCGGATGGTGTCGTCGGTGACCACACCGCCGGCGTTGCGGATGGTGTGGCAGTCGCCCAGCGACAGCCCGAGGGCGCCGTGCAGGTCGAGACGTGCGTCCATGCACGCCACCACCGCGACGTTGAGGACCGGGCGGGCGTCCATGCCGGGATCGCTGAACCCGGCGGCGTAGGCGCGGTTCGCGGCGACGAGCCGGTCGATGACGGTGTCGGCGCCGGGGGAGCCGGCGGGCTGGGCGGACTCGGCGGTGCGGGACTCTGCGGTCGACATGACCAAGACGTTAGCGGGCACGGCCCGGGCGCACGGGGTGTGAGAAGGGGCAAAGGCGGCCAACAGGTCATGTGTGAGGAGATCCACAGCCGCTCGGCTGTCGCCCGTACGGGTGAAACGAAGGCCGCGCGGCGCGCAGGGCGGTTGGTTGACCGGGGGGACGAGTGGACTAAAGTGACGCGAAGTGGGAGGCGCGGGCGCTCCCCGGAATCCGAAACTTCACGTGCGCGGCGCGTACGTACGGCTCGGCCTCCTCCCGTTCCCCCGGTCGGCCGGTGCCCCTTCCCCGGTGCCGGACGAGCCGTGTTGCCGTAAGCGGGCGGGGACCCGGCGGTGCGTACGGCCTCCGCGCCGACCTGAGAGGGCGCATGAGCCAGACCCGACATGTCCCGGTGATGCTCCAGCGATGCCTGGACCTGTTGGCTCCCGCGCTCGCGCGGCCGGGTGCCGTCGTCGTGGACTGCACCCTCGGCCTGGGCGGGCACAGCGAGGCCCTGCTCGGGGCGTTCCCGTCGGCCCGGCTCGTCGGCCTCGACCGCGACCCGGAGGCCCTGGAGCTCGCGGGCGAGCGGCTCGCCCCGTACGGCGACCGCGCGACCCTGGTGCACGCCGTCTACGACGAGCTGCCGGACGTCCTCGGCCGGCTCGGCATCCCCCGGGTGCAGGGCGTCCTCTTCGACCTCGGTGTCTCCTCCATGCAGCTGGACGAGGCCGGCCGCGGCTTCGCCTACGCGCAGGACGCGCCGCTGGACATGCGGATGGACCAGACGACCGGCATCAGCGCGGCCGAGGTCCTCAACACCTATCCGCCCGGCGAACTGGTGCGCATCCTGCGGGCCTACGGCGAGGAGAAGTTCGCGAAGAAGATCGTCGACGCGGTCGTCAAGGAGCGCGTGCGCGAGCCGTTCACGCACAGCGCCCGGCTGGTCGAACTCATCCGCGCGGCGCTGCCACAGGCCGCCAAGCGCACCGGGGGCAACCCCGCCAAGCGCACCTTCCAGGCGCTGCGCATCGAGGTCAACGGCGAGCTGTCCGTGCTCGAACGCGCGATCCCGGCGGCCGTGTCGGCGCTCGCCGTCGGCGGCCGGATCGCCGTCCTGTCCTACCACTCCCTCGAGGACCGGCTGGTCAAGCAGGTGCTGACGGCCGGGGCGGCGAACACCGCGCCGCCCGGGCTGCCCGTGGTCCCCGAGCAGTACCAGCCGAGGCTGCGGCTGCTCACCCGGGGCGCGGAGCTGGCCACCGAGGCGGAGATCGCGGAGAACAAGCGCGCCGCGCCCGTCCGGCTGCGCGGCGCGGAACGCGTCCGGGAGGAGAACCCATGAGACGGAGCGTGCGAGGCAGGGCCGCCCGGCTGGCGCGGCTGCTGCCGGCCGGGGAGAGCACGGCGGCCCGGACGCCCTTCGTCCTGCTCGTGGTCGTGCTGCTCGGCAGCGGGCTGATCACGCTGCTGCTGCTGAACGCCTCGCTGAACCAGGGCGCCTTCCGGCTCGGCGAGCTGAAGAAGGAGACCACCGAGCTGACCGACGAACAGCAGGCGCTCCAGGCCGAGGTCGACGCGTACACCGCGCCCGACGCGCTGGCCGAGCGCGCCCGGGAGCTGGGCATGGTGCCCGGCGGCAGCCCGCTCTTCCTGGAGCCGGACGGAACGGTGCGCGGGGTCCCGTCGGCCGCCGCCGCCCCGGAAACGCCGCCGGCGTCCGGGCCGGGCGGGTGACGGCCGTGCGCCTGAGCCGCCGCGCC
>NZ_WHPN01000041.1 GCF_009735685.1 Streptomyces lycii
CGGCCCTCCGGCAGCCGGTGGCTGTCACGCACGACGACGACCTCGGCGTACGCGCCGGGCGCCGCGCCGTCCACGCCGGGCACCGGCAGCCGGATCTCGCGCCGCCCGGGATCCCGGCGCAGCCGGGCGACGAAGTCGAGCGGTCCGGCGGGCAGTTCCGCCACCGGGAGCCGCACGGTCACCGTGCCGTCGGCGCCGGCCC
>NZ_WHPN01000042.1 GCF_009735685.1 Streptomyces lycii
GGCCGGGGCGGACCCGGCCTTCGGCTTCGCGGGCTGGGCGGCCGCGGCCGCCGATCCCGTGTCGGCTCCCGGCTTGTAGTCGGCGAAGAAGTCCCACCAGGCTCGGTCGACCGAGTTCGGGTCCTGGAGGTACTGCTGGTAGATCTCGTCGACGAGCCACTCGTTGGGACCGAAGGCGGCGGCGGGGTTCTTTCCCTGCCCGTCTTGATCGGTCGAGACGCTCGAGGTGTTGGGGGACTGTGGCGACACGGCGGCTACCGCCCTCTTCCGCTTCCTAAGGTGGTGGACAGCGGAAATAAAGGCTACGCCTCTTACCGCGTCCGTTGCAGGCCGGGTCGGCCAGAGGTCATGCACGTCACATTGAGCAGCGTGTTTCGGGGCAGCTTTTGGCGGGAAAACCTCATGGTTTCGCGCTCGTACGGCGCCTCGCGGGATCGCCGTTCCGCGGCGGCGGCGTCCTGCTGCCGCAACCTTCCCGGTCGTACGCTGCGAGGACGACGGAAAGTCATCCCGAATCAACGCTTCCGTTTGCGAGCCTACGTCAACCCGGCACTCGGCTGCTGCCCGGAAGGATGACCTTTATGCGGCAGCCGCGGGGTGATTCGGCCACACCGATGCTGCCGCCGTGCAGATCCACCGCCCAGCGGGCGATCGCCAGCCCCAGCCCGGTGCCCCCGTCGCTCCCCGGGCCGTGCGGAGTGGAGACATGCCCGCGGTTGAACCGTTCGAAGATCCGGTACCGCTCCGACTCGGGGATGCCCGGGCCCTCGTCCAGCACCTCCAGCTCCAGGCTGTCCGGGGCGTCGCCGCGCCGGGCCCGCAGCGTGACCCGGCCGTGCGGCGGGCTGTGCTTGACGGCGTTGTCGACGAGGTTGGCCACCACCTGGTGCAGCCGCTCGGTGTCCGCGTGCCCGGTCAGCTCCGGCGGCGAGACGTCCAGGTGCAGGTGCACGTCGGCCCGCCCGGGCACGGAGCCGCCCGCCGCGGCACGCGCCGCCGCGGCCATGTTGGCCTCCTTCAGCACCCCGGACAGATACGGCCACACCTCGAAGCGCCGGGCCCGCAGCGGTACGACCCCGTTGTCGAGCCGGGACAGGTCCAGCAGCGTCTCGACCAGCCGGCCCAGCCGCTCGGTCTGCCGCAGCGCGGTGCGCATCGTCTCCGGGTCGGCGTCGCTGACCCCGTCCACGACGTTCTCCAGCACCCCGCGCAGCCCCGCGATGGGGGTGCGCAGCTCGTGTGAGACGTTCGCCACCAGCTCCTTGCGGTGCCGGTCGACGGCCTGGAGGTCGGCGGCCATGTGGTTGAAGGCCTGGGCCAGCTCGCCCAGCTCGTCACGCCGGTCGGCGCGCACCCGCCGGCTGTAGTCGCCGCCCGCCATGGCCCGGGCGACGGCCTTCATCTCGTCCAGCGGGGAGGTCAGGCCGTGCGCCACGAACTGGGTGATCAGCATCGTGGCGATGATCGAGAAGATGGTGACGATGCGCAGCTCGGTCCGGGTCTGGAGCGCCATCAGCACCAGCAGGGTGGTGATGGTCACCGACCCGATGACCAGCGCGCCCAGCGCCGCCTTCACCGAGCGGTACGGGTCGAGCGGCTTCAGCGCCTCCCACAGCCGGGCCCAGGTGCGGGAGCAGTAGCGGGCCACGGCCCCCTTCCGCTTCCCGCTGCCGGCCCGGGGGCCGGGCGGCGCCTCGCTCACGGGGCCGGGGCGGCCGGGGTCTCCAGCGCGTAGCCCACGCCGTGAACCGTACGGATCCGCTCCGCACCGATCTTCCGGCGCAGCGCCTTGATGTGGCTGTCGACCGTGCGGGTGCCGGACGCGTCCGCCCAGTCCCAGACCTCGGCGAGCAGCTGTTCCCGGGAGAGCACGGCGCGCGGGGTGCCGGCGAGGCAGACCAGCAGGTCGAACTCGGTGGGCGTGAGGTGGATGTCCTCGCCCTGCACGCGCACCCGGCGCTGGGCGTTGTCGATCTCCAGTTCCCCGAGCCGGAGTATGCCGGTGCGGGGGGTGTGCGCGGCGAGCGTCGCCCGCTCCACGCGGCGCAGCAGGACGTGCACCCGCGCGGCCAGCTCCCGCATGGAGAACGGCTTGGTCATGTAGTCGTCGGCGCCGACCCCGAGGCCCACCAGCATGTCGGTCTCGTCGTCCCGGGCGGTCAGCATGAGCACCGGTACGGGGCGCTGCGCCTGCACCCGGCGGCACACCTCGAGGCCGTCGAAACCGGGCAGCATGATGTCCAGGACGAGCAGGTCCGGCTGCCAGGCCTGCGCGGTCTCCACGGCGGACGGGCCGTCGTGCGCGGTCTGCACCTGGAAGCCCTCGGCTCGCAGGCGCACGGCGATGGCGTCGAGAATGGTCGCGTCGTCCTCGACGACGAGCACCCGGCGCTGGGTCGTGCCGGCCGGGCCTCCTGCGTTCGCGGCGGGTGCGCCCACGCCGTTGTGTGTCTGATCCATCGACTTTGCCTCTGCTGTCCCAGCTTGTTCCCCTGCCGGCGTCGCCGTCTCCGCCGGGCGGTGCTGGCAAGCAGCGTAAGGGCAGGAAGCGGGCTGCGGCTACGCGGCCTTGATCGCGATGTGCACGGCGTCCGGGACGCCTCGGTCAACGGCGATCTCTTCCGTATGTACGCCGATGAATCCGGCATTCCGCATAACGTCCTCGAAGGCGGCGGACGGCCGCGCCGACCACACCGCGAGCACTCCGCCCGGGGTGAGCCGGTCCCGGCAGGCGGCGAGCCCGGACGGGGCGTAGAGCCCGGTGTTGCCGTCGGTGACCGTCCAGTCGGGACCGTTGTCGATGTCCAGGCACAGCGCGTCGAAGGATTCCGGCGCGGTGTGCACGTACTCCACGAGGTCGGCTCGGACGATCTCGGTGCGCGGGTCGGCCAGCGCCGCCGCGGAGACCGCCGCCAGTGGTCCGGACCGGTGCCAGTCGATCACGGCCTGCTCCCGTTCCACCACGGTGATCCGGCCCCACCGCGGCTCCGCGGCGGCGCGGGCCAGCGAGAAGCCCACGCCGAGGCCGCCGATCAGCACGGCCGGCCCGGTCCGGCCGTCCGGCAGCGCGGCCAGCGCGGCGTCGACGAGCAGCCGCTCGGAACGGCCGTCGGAGGTGTCCATGAGGAAGCAGCCGTTGGCGATGATCTCGTGGTGCTCCCCGCGCCGCCGCAGCACGACCTCCCCGAACGGGCCTTCGCGGCGGTCGACCGTGACGGCGGCGGAGTGGCCGGTTCCGGGAAACGGCGGGTGGCCGGCGGGCGACGGGGCGGACATGGCGGCGAGGTCCCTTCGGTGGTGCGGGCGCGCCCTTCGGCGGTGCGGGGCACGGGCGGCGGGCGGGGCCCAGGGTAGCGAGAACGCGGTGGCCCGCTCAGCGGCCCGCACCGTCCGGCCGCGGGCCCCGCCACGCGCACAGCGCGGTCCCGGCGGCGAAGGCCCCGGCCGCCACGGCCCAGGACGCCGCCTCCCAACCGGGCTGGAGCGGCCGGGCCCACAGGGCGGCGGGGCCGCCGGCCCGGCGATCACCAGAGCCGGCCGGCCCGCCTCCCCGCCCCGGTGGGCGGCGGCGGTCCGCCAGGCGGTGACGAACGTGTCCTGGAGCACTTCCCGTACGATTTCAGGGTCGCCGCACCGTCGTGCGAGCCGCGCGTGCAGCCATCCGGCGTGCCGGTCGTACAGCGCGGCCAGCGCCTCGGGGTCACCCGCGGCGACAGCCCGCAGCAGTTCCCCGTCACCCGGATCGGCCCCCATGGGGCGGAACAGTTTCACGTCCCTCCATCGCTCCGGCCCCGGTCCCCGGTTCACGCCGATTCCACCGGCGTCGACCGGCACCGGCCTCCGGGGCCGCCCGCACGGCTCCGACCTCGCGAGACGCCGTGAGGCGCGGTCGCACGCACGGCGGCCGGGCGCCCCGGCGGCGCCCGCCCACACATTCCTGCCCCGCGCGGATGTTCGTTCGGGCACATTCCGGACAGGAGACACCCATGAGCACCGTCGAGACAGCCGACCGGATGGCCGCCCGGGCGCACGCGCCGCCCGACAGCTGGGAGTACTCCCTCCAGCTGCCGCGCGACCCGCTCGCCCCGCGTATCGCGCGCTGCACCGTCCGTACGGTGCTGGGCGAGCACGGTCTCGTGACGCTGGCGGAGACGGCGGAGCTGCTGACCTCCGAGCTGGTGACGAACGCCTACCTGCACTCGCCCGGCCCGGCGTCCGTCCGCCTCAAGTGGCACGGGGAGAAGCTCCGGGTGAGCGTGTGGGACAGCAGCACCAGCCGCCCGCGCGCCGCCGCCGGCCTGGGGCGGGGCACCAACCCGTTCAGCGAGCGTGGCCGGGGGCTGCTGCTGGTCGCGGTGTGCGCGGACGACTGGGGGAGCTTTCCGCTCGGCGAGGATCTGGCCGGGGTGCGCGGCAAGGTCGTCTGGTTCGCCCTCGACGCCGGCGCGGCGGACCGCGCGCCGGTCCCGCGCGGCGGGCGGCGGGGCTGACCTCACGGGGCTCCCGGGGGATCCGGCCCCGCCCGGACCGGGCGGTGCGAAGGGGGACCAGGAACGAAAGGCTGTGCTCGGAGCGTGCGCGTGCTCCGGGGCGGCCGTGCGCTGAGGCCCGGACCACCGTGTGCGTGCCCAGGAGTCAGCCGAGGGCGGAGACCCGGATCACCGTGGGCGTGCCCCGGAGGCAGCCGAGGCGGAGCCCGGATCACCGTGGGCGGCCCCGGAGGCGGCCGTGCGCGGAGACCCGGGTCCGCCGTGTGGGTGCCCCGGGATCAGCGCTGCGGCGGAGGCCCGGTTCCGTGTTCAGGCGTTCAGACCCTGGACGCGGCCGTTCCGCCGGGCACCGGGGCCGTCGCCGCCGGCCGGCCGAAGACCAGCCCGGTCAGCGGCGCGTGCACCCGCCAGCCCAGTGACTCGTACAGCGCCCGGCCGTCGACGGTGGCGCCCAGGACGCCGGTCGTCGCGCCGGCCTCGACGGCCGTGTTCGCGAGGGTGCGCATGACCAGGGCGCCCAGCCCCAGGCGGCGGTGGCGGGCGGACGTCTCCACCTGGTCGACGACGAACGCCGCCGGCCGCGAGGACGTGGGCGCCGGTGCGGCGATCTGGCCGCGGGCGGCGAACGAGCCGTCGGGGGCGTGGACGAGCGCACGGGTCACCCCGCCCCGCGTCCAGACGCGCAGCCGGTAGCCCTCGGGCGCGTCCCCGGCCGGCGTCCGGCGCAGGGCGGCCGACATCAGGAAGCCGGGGTCGTCGAAGGACCAGCCGGGCGGCAGCCAGGGGGCGAGCGTCTCCGGCGGCGCGAACGTCTTGATCCAGACTCCGGGCGCGGCCCGCTTCCGGCTGATCCCGCGGACGAGCGCCTCCTCGGGCCGGGGCAGCACGTAGCGGGTCGCATGGTGCTCCAGGCCCACGTCCACCCGGAACCCGCCGCCCGGCTCCGGGACCGGCGGCGCGGCTCCGCGGGAGACGACCCAGCCCTCGACCCACGCCTCGGCCACACCGGTGATCTCTTCGTGCACGCCCGTCCTCCAGGTAATAACCGCTTCCGGCGATTGAGTATTACGTGATGAGTATTGCCGGGGAACGGGTGCGAGCGCCAGCCGCTTTTGCGCGGCCGCGGAGCGTCACGGTGCCACCGGGCCCGGACGACCCGTATCCGAGGTGCCGGGGGAGGTCCCGGCCGGAGTGGGGGGAGAGGGGAGGCGCGGTGGCGGCCGGCCGGGGGCCCGGTCGGCGGGCAGCCCGGGGCCGGATCACGGTCGGCGGGGCGGGGCCGCGCCGGGGCCGGGTCCGCGGGGCGGAAATTCCCCTCCGTGCCGAGCAGTCGAGGGCTAGTGTTCGGGCAGCGAGCGATCCCCGAGGAGTCGAGACATGCCCGGTCGTCCGAGCGCGCTGTGACGTCGTAGGCCCCACCGGCCCGTCATCGCGTGCTGCCCCTGATGTCGCGGCACAGCGAGCCTTCCCCTGCCCGGACCGCCGGCGCGCCCGCGGGCCGCCGGGCGGCGGGCCTCGTCACCGCCGTATCGAAGGACTTCCGTGCCGTCCGCATCCTCCGCCGCGTCCGATCCCGGCCGTCCCGCTCCGTCCGGCTCCGGTTCCCGCTCCCGCCCTGTTCCGCGCCAACCCGGTTCCGGCGCTCCCGTTCCGTCCGGTTCGGGTTCCGGCGCTCCCGTTCCGTCCGGTTCGGGTTCCGGCGCTCCCGTTCCGTCCGGATCCGATCCCGGCCCTCCCGCTCCGGCCGGCCTGTGGCGGGACCGGGACTTCCGCAGGCTCTGGCTGGGCCAGACCGCCTCCCAGCTCGGTGAGCACGCGAGTCTGGTGGTGCTCCCGCTCTTCGCCGTCCTGACGCTCGGCGCCGGCGCCGGCGAGCTGGGCCTCCTCCGGGCCGTGGGGCAGGCCCCCATCCTGCTGCTCTCGCTCTTCGCCGGCGCGTGGGTCGACCGGTGGCGGACCCGCAGGGTCATGGTGCTGACGGACGCCGGCCGGAGCCTGGCGCTGGGCGCGGCCGCCGCGGCCGGTCTCTTCGGCTGGCTCGGCCTGCACGCGCTGTTCGTGGCCGCCTTCGCGGTCGGGGCCTTCTCCGTGTTCTTCGACGTGGCCTACCAGGCGTCCCTCGTACGACTGGTGCGGCGCGACCAACTGGTCCGGGGCAACAGCGCGCTCGAGGGCAGCCGGTCCGCGGCGCAGATCGGCGGGCCCGCACTCGGCGGCGCACTGGTGTCACTGCTGTCCGCGCCGGTTGCCGCCGCCGCGGGCGCGCTGTTCTTCGCGCTGTCGTTCCTGTCGGTCGGCGGGATGCGGAGGAACGAACGGATGCCGGAGCGCTCCGGGCGGCCCCCGCGGGTTTGGCGGGGGATCCGCGAGGGGGTCCGGTTCGTCGCCGGTGACAGCTCGCTGCGGGCCGTGTGCCTCGCCTCGGCCGCCTTCCAGTTCTTCTTCGCGGCCGTGATGACGGTCTATCTGCTGTTCCTGCCGCGGGAACTGCACCTGTCGGGCACCGCCGTCGGGCTGGCGCTCGCTGCGACGGGACCGGGGGCGCTCCTCGGCTCGGTGCTGGCCGCCCGGCTGCCGGGCCGGTTCGGGCACGGCGTGGTGCTCGTGTCCGGGGCGGCGCTCGGCGACTGTGTGTTCCTGTGTGTCCCGGCGCTGCACGGTTCCCCCGCGGTGACGCTTCCCGCGCTCCTCGTGATCAACTTCGTGTTCGGGGTCTCCGGCCAGCTGGTCTCCGTCACGGTCATGGCGGTCCGGCAGGCCGCCACCCCGGACGGGATGCAGGGCCGTGCCGCCGCGACGATCTCGTTCGCCGGCATGGGAACGGCCCCGCTGGGCTCGCTGCTCGGCGGGTTCCTGGCGGTCGAGTGGGGGTCGCGCACCAGCCTGCTGGTGACGGCCGCGGGCATGCTGCTGTCCCCCGCGGTGATCGCCCTGTCCCCGCTCGCCCGTCTGGGACGGGAGCTTCCGCCCGCCCCGTCGGCGCCCGCCCGTCCCGGGACCCCGGGGACCCCCGGGACGGTCACCCGCTCCGGCTCCCCGGGAACGGACACCCGCCGTGGCGCCACCGGGCCGGACGCCCGCTCCGGGGTCCATGGGGCGGACGTCCGCTCCGAGGCTCACGGAACGGACGCCCATCCCGGGGCCCACGGGAAGGACGCCCATCCCGAGGCCCCCGGGAAGCGCACCCGTCCCGTGATCGCTCACAGCGAACACACGCCGGGGAACATCAGGGGAAGCAGAGACATTGAGTGAGTACAGCTCAACTTGCCTGCCGAAGGGGAGATCATGGCTTCCACGTCCACCTCGCTCACCCTGCCCGTGCTCCCGCTCTCCGACGAGGTCGTGCTGCCGGGCATGGTGGTGCCGCTGGACCTGTCCGACACCGACGTACGAGCCGCGGTGGAGGCCGCGCAGGCCGCCGCCCGGGCCGGCGGGGGCGACAGCGGCGGCAGTGCCGGCGGCGGAGGGAAGCCGCAGGTGCTGCTGGTGCCGCGGATCGACGGGGAGTACGCCGCGATCGGCACGCTCGGCACCGTCGAACAGGTCGGCCGGCTGTCCGACGGCGACCCCGGCGCCCTCATCCGCGGTGTGACCCGCGTCCGGATCGGCGCGGGGACGACCGGCCCCGGCGCGGCCCTGTGGGTCGAGGGCGTCCGGGTGGAGGAGAAGGCCCCGGACCCGCTGCCCGGTGCCGTCGCCGAGCTGATGAAGGAGTACAAGGCCCTCGCCACCAGCTGGCTGCGCAAGCGCGGCGCCTGGCAGGTCGTGGACCGGGTGCAGCAGATCGACGACCCGGGCCAGCTCGCGGACAACTCCGGCTATTCGCCCTTCCTGAGCGTCAAGCAGCGGGTCGAACTGCTGGAGACGACCGATCCGGTCGCCCGGCTGAAGCTCGCCGTGAAGCGGCTCAGCGACCATCTCGCCGAGCAGGACGTCGCCGAGACCATCGCCAAGGACGTCCAGGAGGGTGTCGACAAGCAGCAGCGCGAGTTCCTGCTGCGGCGCCAGCTGGAGGCCGTACGCAAGGAGCTGGCCGAGCTCAACGGCGACCCCGAGGACGAGTCCGACGACTACCGCGCCCGCGTCGAGGCAGCCGACCTGCCCGGCAAGGTGCGGGAGGCCGCCCTCAAGGAGGTCGACAAGCTCGAACGCGCCTCCGACCAGAGCCCCGAGGGCAGCTGGATCCGCACCTGGCTGGACACCGTCCTGGAACTGCCGTGGAACGAGCGCACCGAGGACGCGTACGACATCCCCGGCGCCAAGGCCGTACTGGACGAGGACCACGCCGGGCTGGAGGACGTCAAGGAGCGCATCACCGAGTACCTGGCCGTGCGCAAGCGGCGCGCGGAGCGCGGTCTCGGCGTCATCGGCGGACGCCGGGGCGGCGCGGTCCTCGCGCTGGTCGGCCCGCCCGGAGTCGGCAAGACCTCGCTCGGGGAGTCCGTGGCGCGCGCCATGGGCCGGAAGTTCGTCCGGGTGGCGCTGGGCGGCGTGCGCGACGAGGCGGAGATCCGCGGTCACCGGCGTACGTATGTCGGGGCGCTCCCCGGCCGGATCGTGCGCGCCGTCAAGGAGGCCGGGTCCATGAACCCGGTGGTGCTCCTCGACGAGATCGACAAGGTCGGCTCGGACTTCCGGGGCGACCCGGCGGCCGCGCTGCTGGAGGTGCTCGACCCCGCGCAGAACCACACCTTCCGCGACCACTACCTGGAAGTGGAGCTGGACCTCTCCGACGTCGTCTTCCTGGCCACCGCCAACGTCCTGGAGGCCATCCCCGAGGCCCTGCTCGACCGGATGGAGCTGGTCCGCCTCGACGGCTACACCGAGGACGAGAAGGTCACCATCGCCCGCGACCACCTGCTCGCCCGCCAGCTCGACAAGGCGGGGCTCGCGGAGGGCGAGGTCGCCCTGGAGGAGGGCGCGCTGCGCCGGCTCGCGGGTGAGTACACCCGGGAGGCGGGCGTACGGAATCTGGAGCGCTCGATCGCCCGGCTGCTCCGCAAGGCCGCGGCGCAGCACGAACTGGGCGAGCTGGAGCTGCCGGTCACCATCGGCCCGGACGACCTGCGCCGTTACATCGGCCGGCCGCACCACGTCCCCGAGTCCGCCCAGGACCCGGGCGAGCGGCGCACGGCGGTGCCCGGCGTGGCGACCGGGCTGGCCGTGACCGGCGCGGGCGGTGACGTCCTCTTCGTCGAGGCCTCGCTGGCGGACGCGGAGACCGGCGGCACCGGGCTCCAGCTGACGGGACAGCTGGGCGACGTCATGAAGGAGTCGGCACAGATCGCGCTCTCCTTCCTGCGCAGCCGGGGCGCCGAGCTGGAGCTGCCCGTCGGCGACCTGAACGACCGGGGCGTGCACCTGCACGTACCGGCGGGCGCGGTGCCGAAGGACGGGCCGAGCGCGGGCGTCACGATGACGACCGCGCTGGCCTCGCTGCTCTCCGGGCGGCGGGTGCGCGACGACGTGGCGATGACCGGTGAGGTGTCGCTGACCGGCCGGGTGCTGCCCGTCGGCGGGGTCAAGCAGAAGCTGCTGGCCGCGCACCGGGCGGGCATCGGCACGGTCGTGATCCCGAAGCGGAACGAGGCGGACCTGGACGACGTGCCCGCGGAGGTGCTGGAGAAGCTGGACGTGCACCCGGTGGCCGATGTCCGGCAGGTGCTGGAACTGGCCCTGGAAGCGGCGCACAGCGAGCCGGAGACGCTGCTGGCGGTCTAGGGCCCGGGGCCGGTGGCGGGCCCGGCACCACCCGTGCCCCCGCCACCGCAGCGCCACCCCGTCACCCCGCCACCGCACCACCGCACCACCGCCCCGCACCGTGACCACGGTGCGGGGCGGTGTGCCGTCGGCGGGAGGGCACCGGCCGTCTCCGGGGCGGTGCGCCGCGGCCCGTACGAGGCGGCGTCAGCCGTCAGCCGTCAGCCGTCAGCCGTCAGCCGTCAGACGCCAGCCGCCAGCCGTCGGTCGTGAGCCGTCAGTCGTCGTATCTCGGCCGTCAGCTGCCAGCCGTCGGGCCCCAACTCTCGGCTCTCAGCCGTTGGCCATGGCCTGGAGCTGGCTGTATCCGCCGTTGAACCGGTTGTGGTCCCCGACGATCGGCCCGGTCGACGTGTACTGCCAGTACGTGTGGTAGCTCCAGCCGGCCGGCAGGGTGCCCGGGGCGGAGGCGTAGCGCGCGATCCAGAGCGGGTTCACGGCGCCGAAGCCGGCGTAGTTGCCGGTGCAGGTGGTCCACCAGTCGGTGGTGGTGTAGATGACGGCGTCCCGGCCGGTGCGGGACTTGTAGGTGTTCAGGAAGTCCCGGATCCAGCTCACCATGGCGCTCTGGCTCAGGTTGTAGCAGGAGTTCCCGTCATAGGGGTTGTACTCGATGTCGAGGACCCCCGGCAGCGTCTTGCCGTCGCGCGACCAGCCGCCGCCGCTGCCGGCGAAGTAGTTCGCCTGGGTGGCGCCGCTGCTGTCGCTCGGGTTGGCGAAGTGGTAGGCGCCGCGGATCATGCCGATGTTGTACGAGCCGTTGTACTGCTGGGTGAAGTAGTCGTTCTTGTAGTAGCTGCCCTCGGTGGCCTTGACGTAGGCCCAGCGGACGCCGCTGTTCCAGAGTGCCGCCCAGTCGACGTTGCCCTGGTGGCTGCTGACGTCCACGCCCTCGACGGACGCGGCGCGGGAGGTGGGGGTGCCGCCGGCGGGGCCGCCCTCGTTGGCGACGACGGTGGAGCCCATCCAGGAGTTGCGCTCCCCGGCGGGGGCGGGAGCGGGCCGGTCCGCCGCGGCGGCGGCGCCGGGCAGGGTCAGCAGCAGGGCGAGCACGGCGGTGAGCACCGCGCTCACGGCGCCGGCCGGGCGGCGCGGGAAATCGGATCTGTGCACGGTCATGTACGTGCCTCCGAAGGACTCGGTGGGGGGAGTGTCCGGGCACGGCGGGACAACGGCGAAAGCCCGCCCGGATGTGCGGCGAGGCAATTGGCGTGGCCATGCCATACAGGACGCTACGCGCGTCAACGACCGGGAGGAAAGACCGCCCGGGTGCTGCCGGTGGTCTAATCCTGCGAAATACTGTCGGAGCTGCGGATACGACCGCCGCTGAAAGAAAAAACCTGGCTGTGGAAACCCGCCGACAGCGGACGAGGTTGAGGATCCCCACGTTGCAGAACACGGATACCGGGCAGAACGGCGAGGCGCCCGAGGCCCGCGCCGGGGAAGAGGCCGCGGGCGGCATGGACAGCGCCTGGCTCGCACTGGAGCGGGAGTTGTCCGTCCTCCTGCGCCGGGCGCGCGCCAGCTCCGGCGAGATGGCCCGCGCCGTCCATCCGGACCTGGAGCCCGCCGCGTACGGCCTGCTGGTGCGGCTGGCCGAGGCGGGTGAGCAGCGCGCCACCGCGCTCGCCGGCTATTTCGGCGTCGGCAAGGCCACCATGAGCCGCCAGTTGCGCTCGCTGGAGGAACTCGGCCTGGTGGTGCGCCGGCCGGATCCGGCGGACGGCCGGGCCTCGCTCGTCCGGCTCACCGAGGAGGGCCGGAGCCGCTTCTCGGCGGTGCGCGGCGCCCGCCGGGAGCGGTATGCCCGCAGGATGGCCGGCTGGGACCGCGGCGAGGTCGCCGAACTGGCCCGGCTGCTCAACCGGCTGAACAGCCTGGACAGCTGAACGCCCCGCCCGTGGGGCCGGAGACCCTGGCCGGAGGCCCTGCGGACCGCGCCCGCCGCGCCGGAGGCCGTGCGCACCGAGCCCCGCCGTGCCGGGAGCCGTGCGCACCGAGCCCCGCCGTGCACCGAGCCCCGCCGTGCACCGAGCCCCGCCGTGCACCGAGCCCCGCCGCGCACCGAGGCCGTAGGCACCGAGCCCCGCCGCGCACCGAGGCCGTA
>NZ_WHPN01000002.1 GCF_009735685.1 Streptomyces lycii
CCGGCCCGGCCCGCCGTGTCCGGCTGACCGGGCGCGTTCCGGCGCGGGCGTGCACCGGCGGCTACGCGGTGCCTTCCCTGCCCGCCCGGCCGAACTCCTCGTTCAGCACGGAGAGCCGGCGCCAGTACTCGTCCTCGTCGATCTCCCCCGCGGCGAAGCGGCGTCCGAGCACGGTGACCGGGGAGTGCTCGGCGTAACCGCCGGGCCCGCCCGGGCGTCCGCCGGGTCCGCGCCACGGGCCGCGGCCGCGCCCCCGCCATACGGTCTTCCGCAGCAGGACGATCACGCCCGCCACGACGAGCGCCCAGAGGACGGGCATCAGCAGGATCCACGGTCCGGGTCCGCCGCCGTCCCGCCAGGCCTCTGCCAGGATGTTCATGATCCGTCAACTCCTCGATGGTGGTTCGTGCCTCTGCCATCGAGAGTGGCCCCGCCGGGGTGCCCCCGTCGTCGTACGCCCGGCGGCTCCCGCGCTACCTCCGGCGGAGTACGGCCCGCCGCCCCGGCCGCCCGCTCCGCCGTGCCACCGCCGCCCTCGGCCGCCCGCCCCGTACGGCGCCGCCGCGGCGCACGTGCCCGGGACCGGACCGGCGGCGGTGCGGGCCGTGCCGCGCGGCGCCGTGCTCGGGCTCGGTGGCCCGGTCAGCCGCCGAGCGCGGCCAGCGGGTCGTCCAGGACCGGCTGCCACGCCAGTTCGGCGGCGCCGACCAGGCTGTTGTGGCCGAGGGTGCTCGGCAGGATCGGCACGCTGCCGCTCCGCCCCCAGAGGCTGCGTTCGGCGACGGCGGCGCGCAGCCGTTCCGGGTCGGCGTCGAGCAGTTCCTGATGCAGTCCGCCGAGCACGATCCGGTCGGGGTTGAGGATGTTGACGAGCCCGGCGAGCCCGAGGCCGAGCCGGTCGACGAGCAGGTGCGCGGCGTCCCGCACCGCGGGATCGGCGTACTCCGTGCGGAGCAGGTCGCGGGACTGCTGGAGCAGGGACACCTCCGGCCCGGGCTCCCGGCCCGCCGCGGTCACGAACGCCAGCGGGTCGGTCTCCACGTCGAGGCAGCCGCGGTTGCCGCAGTGGCAGGGCCGGCCCTCCGGGTTGACGGCGACGTGCCCCACCTCCAGGGCGAGCCCGGAACTCCCCGTGTGCAGGCGGCCGTCGAGGACGAGCGCCCCGCCGACCCCGCGGTGCCCGGTGGCGACGCAGAGCAGGTCGCGGGAGCCCCGGCCGGCCCCGTGCCGGTGTTCGGCGAGCGCGGCGAGGTTGATGTCGTTCCCGGCCAGCACCGCGGCGCCCGGCGGTGCCTCGTCACCGCCCTCCGGATGCCGGAGGATCCCCGCCTCCCGGACCCGTTCCCGGAAGATGTCGCGCACCGGGGCCCCGGCCGGCCAGGCCACGTGCAGCGGGTTCAGCGCCGTTCCCTCGGGCTCGGCGACCGCGGACGGCACGGCCAGTCCGGCGCCGAGGCACCTCCGGCCGCTCGCGCGCAGCAGCCCCGCCCCTGCCTCGACGACGGCCGCGAGGACGTGCCCGGGGTCGGCCGGTACGTCCTGGCAGCCGGGCGCGGTGGCCACGATGCGTCCCCCGAGACCGACCAGAGCGGCGCGGAAGCCGTCCGCGTGCACCTGTGCGGCGAGCACGACCGGTCCCTCCGGGTCGACGGCCAGCCGGTGCGACGGGCGGCCCTGGGCGCCGCCCGCTCCGCCGGGCCGGGGGTCGACCGTGATCAGGCCGAGCGCCTGGAGTTCCGCCGCCACCGCGCCCGCGGTCGCGCGGGTCACTCCGAGCTGGTTGGTCAGCACCGCGCGGGTCGGCGCCCGGCCAGTGTGCACGAGCTCCAGTGCCGGTCCGAGGGCGCTGCGGCCTCTCTCCAGCCGTGTCGTCCGAGTCTGGGTCACGCCCCCCATTCTGGCTTTGTACCGGCGATGAATAAAACACGGACGTCCCGGTGCCGCCTCCGGCCGCGCCCGGCACACCGCGGGGCGGGCGCCCCGAACGGCCGCCCGGCCCGCGTCAGTCCCGCCCGGCCCTCGGCCGTTCCCCGCCGCCCGGCTCCAGCGGCGGGCTGGTGATGCCGCAGTGCCGGGTGCACTGGGGCCGTTCCGCGGGCTCGTCCCGCTCGTCCGACGGCAGCCCGGAGGGCACGGAGAACCAGGAGATCAGCGCCCCCAGGGCCATCAGCCCGGCGCAGATCAGCACGGCCGTGCCGAAGGCCCGGTCCAGCGCGGCCGGCGACCGGTAGGCGTCGGCGGAGAGACCGGACGCCAGCGGCAGCGCGGCGACCGCGACCAGCTGGGCGATCCGCGCCGCGGCGTTGTTCACCCCGCTGGCGATGCCGGCCCGCCCGGTGTCGGCGGAGGCGAGCACGGTCGCGGTGAGCGGAGCGACGAACAGGCTCATCCCCAGCCCCTGGACCAGCACGGCCGGGAACACGTCCGCCCAGTAGGACCCGCCGGGGTGCACCCGGTGCAGCAGCACCAGGCCCGCGCCCGCGATCAGCGGACCCGCGGTCAGCGGCAGCCGCGGGCCGATCCGCTGGGCCAGTTCCCCGGCGGGGCCGGACAGCGCGATCATCAGCAGGGTGACGGGGAGGGTGGCGACGCCCGCGGCCAGCGCCTCGTAGCCGAGGCCGATCTGCAGCTGGACGGGGATGAGGAAGAACGCCCCGCCGATCGCCGCGTACAGGCACAGGGTGACGACATTGACCGCGGAGAAGAGCCGGGAGGCGAACATGTCCAGCGGCAGCATGGGGCGTTCGGACCGGTGCTCGTGCCCGACGAAGAGGACACCCGCCAGCAGGCCCGCGCCGGCCGCCACCGGCGCGGCCGGTCCCGCCGCGCCGCCGTCGATGAGGGCGTAGGTGACGCCCGTCAGCGCCAGCGCGGCCAGCAGCGCACCGGTCACGTCGAAGCGGCCGGACGCCCGGGGGTCACGGCTCTCCGGCACATGGCGCGCCAGGAGCAGCACGACCGCCGCGATCGGCAGGTTGATGAGGAAGATCCAGCGCCAGCCCGGGCCGTCCACCAGCCAACCGCCGAGGAACGGCCCGATGGCGATCGCCACCCCGCCGAGCCCGGACCACAGGCCGACCGCCCTGGCACGGTCGTCGGGGTGGAAGGACGCCTGGATCAGCGCCAGCGACCCGGGGGTGAGCAGGGCGCCGCCGATGCCCTGCACGGCGCGGGCCGCGATCAGCGTTCCCTCCGTGGGAGCCAGGCCGCAGGCCAGCGAGGCGGCGGTGAACCACAGGACGCCCAGCACGAAGACCCGCCGGCGGCCGTAGCGGTCGCCGAGCCCGCCGCCGAGCAGGATCAGGCCGGCGAGCGTCAGCATGTAGGCGTTGACCGTCCACTGCAGGGCGGCCAGCGACACGTCGAGGTCGGCGCCGATCCGCGGCAGCGCGACGGTGACGACCGTGCCGTCCAGCATCGCCATGCCGGAGGCCAGCACCGCGCAGGCCAGCACCCGGCGCCCGGCGGGGGAAGCCGGGCGCAGTTCTCCGGGGTTCACCATCCGGCACTCCGACGGTCGAGCGGCTGAGGGCGGCGGGCCGCGCGGCTCCGCCGTCCCGTACGGGCACCAGCCTGGCAGAGGCTCCGGTTCAGCCCAGCCAACCGGGCCGTACGAGGCCGGACTCGTAGGCCAGGACGACGAGCTGCGCCCGGTCGCGGGCGCCGAGTTTCACCATGGCGCGGCTGACGTGGGTCTTGGCGGTGAGCGGGCTGACGACGAGGCGCCGGGCGATCTCCTCGTTCGTCAGACCGATGCCGGCCAGTGCCATGACCTCGCGCTCCCGCTCCGTCAGCTCGGCGAGCGCGGCGGACTCGGCGGGCTCCTTGGAGCGGGCGGCGAACTCGGCGATGAGCCGCCGGGTGACGCCGGGCGAGAGCAGCGCGTCACCCGCGACGACGGCTCGTACCGCGCGGACGAGTTCCTCCGGTTCGGTGTCCTTGACGAGGAAGCCGGACGCGCCGGACCGGATGGCCTCGAAGACGTACTCGTCCAGCTCGAAGGTGGTGAGCATGACGACCTTGACCTCGCCGAGCGCCGGGTCGGCGGTGATCCGGCGGGTGGCGGCGAGCCCGTCGACGCGCGGCATCCGGATGTCCATCAGCACCACGTCGGGCCGCAGGTCGCGGATGAGCGCGACGGCTTCCCCGCCGTCCGCCGCCTCGCCGGCGACCTCGATGTCCGGCTGTGCGTCGAGCAGTGCCCGGAAACCGGCCCGCACCAGCAGCTGGTCGTCGGCGAGCAGTACGCGGATCACGGTTTCTCCTCGGGTGGCTCGGGGCGGCAGGCCCGGGCGGGGGAATCAGGGTGACCGGGCCGGCCGGGGTGACCGGGCTTCCCGGATTGCTCGGATTGCCCGGATTGCTCGGGGCGGCCGGCGGCGGGCGGGGCCGGCGCCGGGTCCGTGGCGCGCAGCGGAAGCCGGGCGGCGACCCGGAATCCGCCGTCCGGGCCGGGCCCGGCCTCGACGGTGCCGCCGAGCGCGGCGGCCCGTTCCCGCATCCCGATCAGCCCCTTGCCGGTGCCTTCGGTGCCGTCGCCGGTCGCGGGTCCGTCGTCCTCGACGCGGATCTCCAGCAGCCGCGACGCGTGGCGCAGCTCCACCCGGGCGGTGCGCGCCCCGGAGTGCTTCACGATGTTGGTCAGCGCCTCCTGGACGATCCGGAAGGCCGCGAGGTCCGCGCCCAGCGGCAGCGCGGCGGGCTCGCCGGTGACGGTCACGTCCACCGACAGGCCGGTGCGGCGGGCGTGTTCGGCCAGCTCCGGCAGCCGGTCGAGGCCCGGCGCGGGCGAGCGGGTCGCGTCGCCGGGGGCCCGCAGCGTGTCGAGGACCTGCCGGACCTCGCCGAGCACTTCCTTGCTGGCGGCCTTGATGGTGGTGAGCGCGGTGCGGGCCTGCTCGGGGTCCTGGTCGAGCAGGGCCAGGCCGACGCCCGCCTGCACGTTGATGACGGAGATGCTGTGCGCGAGGACGTCGTGCAGCTCCCGGGCGATGCGCAGCCGCTCCTCGTCCGCGCGGCGCCGCTCGGCCTGCCGCCGTGCCGCCCACTCGCGGGCCACCGCCTCGCGGCGCACCCGCACCAGTTCGGCGGCGGCGGCGACGGCGGCCACCCACGCGGCCACTCCCCACTCCGGGCCCCAGCTCATCGCCGTGTCCCCGGCGGGCGGCAGCCACCGGTACAGCCAGTGACCGATCAGCAGATGCCCCGCCCAGAGCAGTCCGGCGGCGGCCCAGGCGGCACGCCGGTGGCCGGCGACGACCGCGGCGAGGAAGGCGATGGCGACACTGATGACGATCGGGCCGTACGGATGGCCGACGCCGAAGTAGAGCATGGCGGCGGCGCAGGTGCCGTACACGGTGATCCGCGGGTACCGGCGGCGCAGCAGGAGCAGCGCGGGCCCCGCGAGGAGCAGCACCCGGGCGAACGCGTCGAGCGGCGCCCGG
Source organism: Streptomyces lycii (assembly GCF_009735685.1). Classification (GTDB taxonomy): domain Bacteria; phylum Actinomycetota; class Actinomycetes; order Streptomycetales; family Streptomycetaceae; genus Streptomyces; species Streptomyces lycii. Next base: position 5,445 of record NZ_WHPN01000002.1, read on the forward strand.
TCCGGCTGGTTCCCGGCCGCGAAGCCGGAGCCGACGAGCTGTACGGCGGCGACGGCGAGCGGCAGCGCCCACAGCCGCGGCCCGCCCCGCCCGGGCCCGCCGAAGGGCGGGCCGGGGGCGCCGGAACGGCCGGGGCCGGGCCGCCACGGCGGTCCCGGTCGCCGGAACCGCGTGTCCGGCGTGCTGCTCTCCGTCATGCGTCCACGCTAGACGCGCGCCGCGGGGTGCGGCGTCGGCCCGGCGGTGTGACCGGCGGTACTCCCCCGGTAGTAGGGAGAGCCCCGCGCCGCGGACGCCCCGCCCCCCGGATCACCCGGGCGGTCCGGCCGTCACTCCTTGTCCAGCGCCGCCAGCGTCCGCCGCGCGACGGGCGTGGTCCGTACGATCTCGCCCAGCGTCGTCGCGCCGCGGGTGATCCGGGCGAACGCCTTCCAGGCGGGCCGGAAGCCGGTGAGCGCGGCGTGCAGCAGCCCCGGCCGCCGCGAGAAGACAGCCAGCATGCGGCGGCCGACGCCCATCTCCACACCGAGACCCGCCTTGATGGCGAAGGCGTAGTTCAGCGCCTGGCGGCGCGCCTCGACCGCGTCGTGCGCCTCCGCGACGCGCACCGCCCACTCCCCCGCCAGCCGGCCCGACCGCAGCGCGAAGGAAATGCCCTCCCGGGTCCACGGCTCCAGCAGCCCTGCGGCGTCCCCGCACACCAGCACCCGGCCGCGGGACAGCGGCGAGTCGTCGGCGCGGCAGCGGGTCAGGTGCCCGGAGGAAACACTGGGCTCGAAACCGGCCAGCCCCAGCCGGGCGATGAAGTCCTCCAGATAGCGCTTGGTGCCGGCGCCCTCGCCGCGCGCCGAGATCACACCGACCGTCAGCGTGTCGCCCTTGGGGAACACCCAGCCGTACGAGCCCGGAAGGGGCCCCCAGTCGATGAGGACCCGGCCCGCCCAGTCCTCCGCGACCGTCTCCGGCACCGGGATCTCCGCCTCCAGGCCGAGATCGACCTGGTCGAGCTTCACCCCGACGTGGGCCGCTATCCGGCTGGCGCTGCCGTCCGCGCCGACCACGGAGCGGGCGAGCACCACCTCGCCGTCGCTCAGCACGACCGCGACCGTGCGGCGGTCCGGGACCGCGGTGCCGTGCTGCTCGACCCGGGAGACCTGCGCCCCGGTGCGCACCTCCGCGCCGACCGCTTCCGCGGCCTCGACCAGGCCGTGGTCGAACTCGGGCCGGTTGATCAGACCGAACAGCATGTTCTTCGAACGCCGGGTGCGGGTCAGCCGCCCGTTGAGCGAGAAGGTCACCGCGTGCACCCGGTCGCGCAGCGGCAGTTCGAATCCGGGCGGCAGCGCGTCCCGGGACGGCCCGATGATCCCGCCGCCGCACGTCTTGTACCGCGGCAGCCCGGCCTTCTCCAGCAGGAGCACCCGGCGGCCCGCGACGGCCGCGGCATATGCCGCCGAGGCGCCGGCAGGACCGGCCCCGACCACCACGACGTCCCACACGTCCTCGCTCCGCCCGCTGTCCTGGGCTGCGTTGTCGCTGCTCACCAGTGCTTCCGTTCCCGTTCGACCTGTGCTTCCGGCTGCCTGCGCGCATCCTACGGCTCATGGTCATCGACGACCCCTGTGGGAGGATCGGCCCCGTCTTCACCCGTGCGTGCGCACACCGCACGCCCGTCCAACGTCGCACCCGTCAGGAGCGTGCCCATGGCCCGGCCGACCCCGCATCCGTCACCGCTGTCCGCGACCGTCGCGTCCCTGATGCCGCGCGCCCGGGCCGAGCTGGCCGAGCTGGTCGCCTTCCGGTCGGTGGCGGATCCCGCGCAGTTCCCGGTGAGCGAGTGCGAGGCCGCGGCGGACTGGGTCGCGGACGCGCTCCGTGCCGAAAGTTTCGAGGACGTCGCCCTGCTGGACACCCCGGACGGCACGCAGTCCGTGTACGGGCGGCTGCCCGGCCCGCCCGGCGCCCCCACCGTGCTGCTCTACGCGCACTACGACGTCCAGCCGCCGCTCGACGAGGCCGCCTGGATCTCCCCGCCGTTCGAACTGACCGAGCGCGACGGGCGCTGGTACGGACGCGGTGCCGCCGACTGCAAGGGCGGGCTGGTCATGCATCTCACCGCGCTGCGTGCCCTCAAGGCGGAGGGCGGAGTCCCGGTGACCGTCAAGGTGGTCGCCGAGGGCTCCGAGGAACAGGGCACCGGCGGCCTGGAGCGCTACGCGGAGGAGCACCCCGAACTGCTCGCCGCGGACGCCGTCGTGATCGGCGACACGGGCAATTTCCGGGTCGGGCTGCCGACCGTCACCGCCACCCTGCGCGGCATGACGATGGCCACCGTCGAGGTGCACACGCTGGAGGGCAATCTGCACTCGGGCCAGTTCGGCGGCGCGGCCCCCGACGCGCTCGCGGCGCTCATCCGCGTCCTCGACTCGCTGCGCGCCGAGGACGGCTCCACCACGGTCGACGGGCTCGACGCGGACGCGGCCTGGGAGGGGCTGCAGTACGAGGAGGAGGCCTTCCGCGAGGACGCGAAGGTGCTGAACGGTGTGGAGCTGACCGGCAGCGGCACCGTGGCGGACCGGATCTGGGCGCGTCCCGCGGTCACCGTCCTCGGCATCGACTGCCCGCCGGTCGTCGGCGCCACCCCGTCCGTGCAGGCGAGCGCCCGGGCCCTGGTCAGCCTCCGGGTGCCGCCGGGCACCGACGCCACCGAGGCCGGCAAGCTGCTCGCGGCCCATCTGGAGTCGCGCGCTCCGTGGGGGGCGCGGGTCAGTGTCGAGCAGGTCGGCCAGGGACAGCCCTTCCGCGCCGACACCGGCAGCCCCGCCTACGCGGCGATGGCCGAGGCGATGCGGACGGCCTACCCGGGCGAGGAGATGCAGACGGCCGGCCAGGGCGGATCGATCCCGCTGTGCAACACCCTGGCCACGCTCTACCCGGAGGCGGAGATCCTGCTGATCGGGCTCAGCGAGCCGGAGGCGCAGATCCACGCAGTGAACGAGAGCGTGTCCCCGCAGGAGCTGGAGCGGCTTTCCCTGACGGAGGCGCTGTTCCTGCGCCGTTACGCCGCTTCCCGGGCTTCCTGACGCGGCGCCGGCGCGACCGCGGCGGGACCGCGGCGGGACCGCCGGGGCGTCCCGCACCGGAGACCGGAGCGGATGCTCCGGTGGCCTGGGCAGATGCCCCGGTGGCCGGCCGCGGTCGCGCCCGCCGGGGGCGTCCGGGCCGAACAGGGCGCGGTGCGTCCCGCCCCGCCGGCTCAGCGCCTCGAAGCCCTGGCCGGCGGACTCCGGCCGCCGCGGAGGGATCCCTCTCAGGCCCGGCCCGCGCCCCCGGCCCCGGAGACACCCGCAGATCATGATCTGTGCGGCCGGGCCCGGCACCGAGCGGGCCGGACATCGCGCCCGGCTCACCGTGGCCGGCACCCGGGCGGGCGGCGGACGGACAGGGGCGTTGCGGCGGGTGCGGCGGGTGCGGAGGTTCGCGAACGGCGGCTCACGGCCCCGTCGTTCACTCGGCCGGCACCCCGGCCTCGAGGTTGAGCACGGTGGAGCGCTCGCGGGCACGCAGCGCCCAGCGGAGCCGGCGGAACCGGTCGGCCGGCAGCAGTTCCGCGGCCTCCCGCTCGGTGACGAACCGCCAGGCCCGCAGCTCGGCGGCGGGCAGTGCCAGCCGCTCGGCCGTCCCCGGCGGCACCCGGCCCCCGTCGAAGAGCAGCCGCAGCCCTCCGTACGAGGGCGGTTCGGGCGGCTCCCAGTCGACCACGAGCAGCCGCGGCACCGCGTCCAGTTCGATGCCGACCTCCTCGGCGACCTCGCGCACTCCTGCCCTGGCCGGCGGCTCCCCGGCCTCCACCACACCGCCGGGGAACTCCCATCCGGGCTTGTAGGTGGGGTCGACCAGGAGCACGCGGTCCGACTCGTCGAAGAGGAGCACCCCGGAGGCGAGCGTCTCGGCGCTCGGCTGCGGGGTCTGGACGATCTCGCAGGCACCGGCTCCGTCGCGCACCGCCTCGGCTATCCGCTCGGCGGCCTGCCGTGGTGTCAGGGCCGAGGTGTCCACGGCGTGGGCGTCCTCACCGAGCCAGGGCAGGGCCGCGCGGAAGGCGGCCAGGTCGGGCGCGGCCACGCGCTCCCGGAGGATCGTTTCCTCGGTGTGCAGCAGGACATGCCGCACCGGGATGCGCCGGGAGGCGAAGCCGCCGAAGATCTCGTCGCGGTACTCCTGGCGCAGCAGCGTCATCGGCACGATCAGCACACCGGGCACCTCGCCGAGAACCGCGGCACCGGTCTCCACGACGAGCCGGCGCCAGGCCGGCAGGTCCTGGAAGTCCGTGATCTCCTCGAGCCGCTTGCGGGGCAGCATCAGCCCCAGGCCGTGCGTCACGAGTTCCGGGTCGTAGAGTGTGCTTCCGGGGACGAGGTCGACCAACTCGCGCGCCACGGTGGTCTTGCCCGTGCCGAACGCGCCGTTCAGCCAGACGATCACGCTTCCCCCTCTTCGGTGGCCCGCTGTGGACTCCCCGGAACACCTTGCCACGGAAAGTCCCGGTCGCAACGGCGCCTCGGCCGGGTGTGGGGCGGAGCCCCGAGATGGGCCATGCCGTCGGCGTATGCGGTCGAACTCCGGCTGCGGCGCGGCCCCTTCGGAACAGAGTCGGACAGCATCTACCACAAAGAAGCAGTCAACGAACATCCGTGGACATTCGAAGTCGGCACGGGGCACTCCGGGCACGAGAGGGCGGACGGGTACGAGAGGACCGGTGCGCCGGAGGGGCGGGCGGATACGGGACCACCGGCGCCGCACCGGACGGGCGCCCGCGGCTCGGGCCGGAGGGGGGATGCCCGCGGCTCGGGCCGGAGGAGCGGGGCGCTCGGGGCTCGTGGCCGGAGGAGCGGGACGCCCTCGGCTCGGGCCGGAGGAACCGGTGGTGCATCCGGCCCGGGCCCGGAGAGGGGCGCTTCCCGGCCGGCTCCCCCCGTCCCCGGCCCCGGCCCCGGCGCCGATCCCGGCCCTGATCCCGGACCTGATCCCGGCCCCGGACCCGACTCCGCTCAGCGCGAGGACGCCGGAGGAGCCGCGGGTACCGGCCCGCCGGCCAGCGCCTGCGCCGCCGCGGCGGCGCCGACCAGACCCGCGTCCGTCCCCGTCTGCGCCGGTACGACCTCCAGGCCGGCCACGAAGGACAGCGTGGCGTAGTCCCGCAGCGCGCGCCGCAGCGGCGCGAACAGCACCTCTCCGGCACCCGCCACTCCCCCGCCGATCACGGCGACCTCGATCTCGACCAGGGTCGCGGTGGCGGCGATTCCCGCCGCCAGGGCCTGCCCGGCCCGCGCGAAGGAGGCGACGGCCGCCGGGTCGCCGGCGCGGGCGGCCCGGGCGACCGCGGCGGCCGTCGTGTCGCCGTCCGGGCCGGGCCGCCAGCCGCTGTCGAGCGCGCGGCGGGCGATGTTGGGCCCGCTGGCGATGCGCTCGACACAGCCGCGCGACCCGCACGGACACGGGTCGCCGTCGAGGTCGACGCTGATGTGGCCGATGTGCCCGGCGTTGCCCGTCGGCCCGGGGTGCAGTCTGCCGCCCAGCACCAGTCCGCCGCCGACACCGGTGGAGACCACCATGCACAGGGCATTGGCCCGGCCGCGGGCGGCGCCCTGCCAGTGCTCCGCGGCCGTCATCGCCACCCCGTCGCCGACGAGGACGACGGGCCGGTCACCGGCTGCCGCCCGCACCCGGTCCACCAGCGGGAAGTCCCGCCAGCCCGGCACGTTGACGGGGCTGACGGTGCCCGCCGAGGCGTCGACGGGACCGGCGCTGCCGATTCCGAGCGCGGTGGCCCGCTCCCAGCGCGGGTCGGCGGCCAGTTCGCCGAGCACGGCCGAGACGGCGGCCATGACGGTCTCGCCGTCCTCCCGGGCGGGGGTGGGCCGCTGGGCCCGGACGAGGATGTCGCCGCGGGCGTCGATCAACGCCCCCGCGATCTTGGTCCCACCGATGTCGAGGGCGGCGGCGAGATCGTTGTGCATCGGTGGGGTCTCTCCGGTGGGCGGGGGCCCCGACTGCGGTCGAGGCCCTGGTCGGACGGGCATCCGGTCCAGTCTCCCTGGGTTTGACAACGTTGTCCAGGTTCTATGCTCGTAGTCACTCGCAACGGACGGACAGGAACTGCCACGTGGCCGACACCACCCGCACCTCCGAGCGCCGCTACGGCACCCGGCCCACGATGAAGGATGTCGCCGCCCGCGCGGGCGTCGGTCTCAAGACCGTCTCCCGCGTGGTCAACGGAGAGCCGGGGGTCACCCCGGACACCGTGCGGCGCGTCCAGGACGCGATCGACGCGCTCGGATTCCGGCGCAACGACAGCGCCCGCATCCTGCGCAAGGGCCGCACGGCCAGCATCGGGCTGGTGCTGGAGGACCTCGCCGACCCCTTCTACGGCCCGCTCAGCCGGGCCGTGGAGGAAGCGGCCCGGGCCCACGGGGCACTGCTGATCCACGGCTCCAGCGCCGAGGACGCCGACCGGGAACGGGAGTTGGTGCTGGCGCTGTGCGCCCGCCGGGTGGACGGCCTGATCGTGGTGCCCGCCAGCGACGACCACCGCTATCTGGAACCGGAGATCGATGCCGGGGTCGCCACGGTCTTCGTGGACCGGCCGCCCGGCCGGATCGACGCGGACGTGGTGCTCAGCGACAGCTTCTCGGGGGCCCGGGACGGCGTGGCGCACCTCATCGCGCACGGCCACCGCCGCGTCGGCTTCATCGGCGACCGGCTGAGCATCCACACGGCCAGGGAGCGGCTGCGCGGCTACCGTACGGCGATGGCCGACGCCGGCCTGCCGGTCGACGAGCGCTGGGTGTCGCTGGGGCCGACCGACCCGGAGCGGGTCCGCCGCGCGGCCCGGGCGATGCTGGACGGCGAGGAGCCCGTCACGGCCGTGTTCTCGGCCAACAACCGGGTGACCGTCACCGCCGTCCGGGAGCTGAACGGCCGGGCACGGCCGACCGCCCTCGTCGGGTTCGACGACTTCGAGCTGGCCGATCTGCTCTCCCCGGGGGTCACGGTCATCGCGCAGGACGCCGCGGAGCTGGGGCGCGCCGCCGCCCGCAGGCTCTTCCGGCGGCTGGACGGGGTGAACGAGGAGCCGGCCCGGGTCACGCTGCCGACCCGGCTGATCCCCCGCGGCTCGGGCGAACTGCCCCCGCCCGCGGGCGGACCGTCCCGGTCCTGACCCACGGCACGGGGCGGGACGGGGCGGGGCGGTGGACGGCCGGTCCCGAGGCGCGCACCTGCCGGGAGACCCGCGCCGGTTGCGCGGCCGCCGGCCCGGCCTCCCTGCCCCGCGGGGCTGGTGCGGCGCGTGTCCGGCGGCCGCCGGCCCCGGAGCCCGGGGCACACCGTCCGGCCCGCCGCTCAGCAGACCGGCAGACCGGGCAGCGGCTGGTCGTTGTCGCCGCCCTTGATGTAGACGGCGCTGACGTAGACGTTCGTGTTCCCGCTGTCGTCGTCGGTGCGGCCCCACCAGGTGTTGGTCCACTTGCCGTAGGTCTCCCGGCTGCCCTTGACCTGGCAGTAGAAGTAGTTCGTGCCGGCGTTGAGGGTGCCCGCCTTCTGCCCCGGCCCGGAGTAGGAGTCCGCGGTGCGCCAGACCTCGCAGTTGTACTTGCCGCCGCCGATGGGATGGCACACGGGCGCGGGGGCCGGCGCGCCGCCGCCCGAACCGCCGTCGCCGCCCGCCGTACCTCCGGAGCCGCCGGCCGTGCCACCGTCGGACCCTCCGCTGCCGCCCTCGTCCTTGCCCCCGCCTCCGCTGCCGCCGTCCGCACCGCCGTCGCCGCCGCCCGCGGCCTTCGCGTCGTCGTCCGCCCGGTCGTCCTGCGGGCTCTCCGTGGCGGGCGTCTTCCCGGGGTCCTCCGGCTTCTCCCCGCCGTCCTTCTCCGGCTCCGCCGTCTCCCCGCGGGCGGGACCGGGCGAGTTCTCCGCCGCCCCGGCAGCGGCGGGCTGCCCCTCGTCACGGGTCAGCCAGAACACCGCCGTCCCGGCCCCGGCCAGCACAGCGACGGCGGCGGCGACGGCC
>NZ_WHPN01000043.1 GCF_009735685.1 Streptomyces lycii
CGAGGCCGCCGCACGGGACCAGCGGGACGGCGACCGGCTGCGGTTCGTCGGCGCCGCGACCCGGCGGATCGCGCGCGGCATCGACCTGGACGAGAACGTCCTGGGCCTCTGCCGGGCGACGGTGCCGACCTTCGCCGACGTGATCCTGGTCTATCTGCGCGACCCGCTGCCGGTCGGTGACGAGCGCCCGGTGGAGCCCTTCCGGCTGCGCCTGCGCCGCAGCGACCGGCTGCCGGACGGCCGTACCGGCACGGGCAGCGGCGGCACGGCCGCGGCCGACGCCGGGGACGCCGACACCGGCGGCATGCGCCGCTCCGACCCGGCCGACCGCACCGGTTTCCTGCCCGCCGCCGACACCGCGGAGGTCGCCCCGGGCAGTCCGCTCGCCGAGGTGCTCCGCGGGGTGCGGCCGGTGTTCGGCGACTCGGAGACGGCCGCCGACGCGATCCCGGCGCTGCTCGGCCGGGACCACTTCATACCGGACGGCCGGCGCGCCGTCCTGGCCCCGCTGCGCGGCCGCCGCCGGGTCATCGGCGCCGCCGTCTTCCTGCGGCTCCCGGACCGCCCGGCGTTCGAGCCGGACGACCTGCTGGTGGCGGCGCAGCTGGCGACGCACACCGCGCTGGGGGTCGACAAGGCGGTGCTGTACGGCCGCGAGGCCTACATCGCCGACGCGCTCCAGCGCGCGATGCTCCCGGACTCGCTGCCCCAGCCGACCGGGGTGCGGCTCGCCAGCCGCTATCTCCCGGCCGCCGAGACGGCCCGGGTCGGCGGTGACTGGTACGACGCCATCCCGCTGCCCGGCAGCCGGGTCGCGCTGGTCGTCGGTGACGTCATGGGCCACTCCATGACCTCGGCCGCGATCATGGGCCAGCTGCGCACGACCGCGCAGACCCTGGCCCAGCTGGACCTGCCGCCGCAGGAGGTGCTGCACCACCTCGACGAGCAGGCCCAGCGGCTCGGCAGCGACCGCATGGCGACCTGCATGTACGCGGTCTACGACCCGGTGGCGCACCGCATCGTCATCGCCAACGCGGGCCATCCGCCGCCGGTACTGCTGCACCTGGGCGGCCGGGCGGAGGTGCTGCGGGTGCCGCCGGGGGCGCCGATCGGTGTCGGCGGGGTCGACTTCGAGGCCGTGGAGCTGGACGCCCCGGCCGGGGCGACGCTGCTGCTCTACACCGACGGCCTGGTCGAGTCGCGGCTGCGGGACGTGTGGACGGGCATCGAGCAGCTGCGCGAGAAGCTCGTCGCGACGGCGCGGCTGACCGGCCCGGACCATCCGCCGCCGCTGGAGCCGCTGTGCGACGAGGTGCTGGACATGCTCGGCCCGGGCGACCGGGACGACGACATCGCGCTGCTCGCCGCCCGGTTCGACGGGATCCCGCCGAGCGATGTCGCGTACTGGTTCCTGGAGCCCACCGAGCAGGCCCCGGGCAAGGCGCGCCGGCTGGCGCGGCGGGCGCTGGAGCGGTGGGGCATGGAGGAGCTGTCCGACTCCGTGGAACTCCTCGTCAGCGAGGTCGTGACGAACGCCGTCCGGTACGCCGAACGGCCGGTGACGCTGCGGCTGTTGCGCACCGACGTGCTGCGCTGCGAGGTCGGTGACGACGTTCCGCAGCTGCCGAGGCTGCGCCAGGCGCGGCCGTCGGACGAGGGCGGGCGCGGGCTGTATCTGGTGAACAGGCTGGCGCGGCGCTGGGGCGCGACCCGGCTGTCCACCGGCAAGGTCGTGTGGTTCGAGCTGGCACGGCCGAACGGCGGGTAGCCCGCCGCCCCGGTGTTACGCGCGGAGGGCCGCCCGGTGTCCGGGCGGCCCTCCGCGTGCGTACGGGTTACGGGTCCGCGCCCGTGTCCCGGGCCTCGTCCCCGCGCCCCGCGCCTCGTGCCCGCGCCCCCGGGTCAGCCGGTGCCCCGGGTCCGCTCGCCGTCCCGGCCCGGGCGGTCCGGCTCGCCCTCGGGCACGGGCAGGGTCACCGCCGGGGAGGAGGTGTCCGGCGGGGGCGGCGAGGACGTGGCCGGCGGCGGCGAGGAGGTGGTCGGCGGCGGAGGCGTCGTGGTGTCGGGCGGGGCGGAGGGCGCGGACGTGGTCGGGTCGGGTTCGTCGGAGGCGTCGGGCGAACGGCTCGGCGGCGGGGTCTCGGCGAGCCGGTCGTCCACCACGAGGTCGAACTCGGCCGCCGTGCCGTCGCCGAGGACGCGGTCGTGGTACGCCGACCAGATCTCGGCGGGATAGCCGCCGCCGTTGACCCTCCCGCCGCCTCCGGCGCCGCTCAGCGTCACCTGCTTGCCGCCCTCGGCCTCGCCGAAGAGCCCGACGGTGGTGACCAGCTCCGGGGTGTAGCCCGCGAACCAGGCGGACTTGTTGTCGTCCGAGGTGCCGGTCTTGCCCGCGAAGTTGAGCCGCTCGGAGCGGATGCCGCTGGCGGTGCCGTCGTTGACCACGCCCTGGAGCACGGAGGTGACGGTGTCCGCCGTCTCGCGCTCCACGACCTGGTCGCCGATCGGGTCGGGCAGCTCCACCTCCTGGCCGTCGCGCTCGGCGGAGGCGATGATCCGGGGCGTGACCTTCTCGCCGTGGTTGTCGAGGGTGGCGTACACGGCGGCCATGTCGAGCGGGCTGGCGCCCATGACACCGAGGGACATGGCGGGCTTGACGTCGAAGCCGCCCGCCTCGGCGTCGAGGCCGAGTTCGATGGCGGACTGCTTGGTGCGCTCCAGTCCGACGTCGACCGCCATCTGCGCGAAGACCGAGTTCACGGAGCTGTTCATGGCCTTCTGGACGCTGACGGGGCCGTAGTCCACGTCGTCCTCGTTCGGTGGCGCGAACGGGGTGTCGCTGCCCTCGACGGGCCGCTCGCTGGTGCCGTCGTAGACCGTGGTCGGCAGGATCGGCGCGCCGTCCTGGGTCTCCGCTCCGGTGTCCAGCGCGGCGGCCAGGATGATCGGCTTGAAGGTCGAGGCGGGCTGGTAGTCCTGCCGGGTCGCGTTGTTGATGTAGTGCTTGACGAAGTCCCGTCCGCCGTACATGGCCAGCACCTTGCCGGTGGCGGGGTCGACGGAGACGGCTCCCGGCTGGACGTGACCGTCGACCTTGCGCTTCTCCGGGTCGAGTTCGTCCAGCAGCGTCTGCTCCACCGCCTTCTCCAGCTGCTGCTGCTTCTTCTTGTCGATGTTGAGTTTGATGTTCCAGCCGCGGGCGGCGAGCAGTTGCTCGTCGACTCCGGCGGCGGCCAGCTCGGCCTCGGCCGCCTGGATCAGATAGCCGGCCTGGCCGTCGAGGCCCGGATTGGGCTTGGGGGCGCCGGGTTCGTCGAACTTCATGCCCTGCCGCTCGCCGCCGTCGAGCCACTTCATCTCGACCATGTTGTCCAGCACGTAGTTCCAGCGTTCCAGGACGGTCTTCCGGGTGCCCTCGGAGGCGACGGCCCAGTCGTAGCTGCTCGGCGCCTGGAGCAGTGCGGCGAGGTAGGCGCCCTGTTCGACGGTCAGGTCCTCCACGTCGGTGCCGTAGTACGCCTGGGCAGCGGCCTGGACCCCGTACGCGCCCCGCCCGAAGTAGCTGGTGTTGAGGTAGCCGGCGAGTATCTCGTCCTTGCTCTTCTGCTGGTCGACCTTGAGCGCGATGATCAGCTCTTTGGCCTTGCGGGTGACCGTCTGCTCCTGGCTGAGGTAGTAGTTCTTGACGTACTGCTGGGTGATGGTGGAGCCGCCCTGCTTGTCACCGCGCAGGGTCGAGAGCAGCGCGCGGGTGGTGCCCCGCAGGTCGACGCCGTTGTCCTGGTAGAAGGTCTTGTTCTCGGCGGCGACGAAGGCCCGCTGGATCTCCTTCGGGACCCGGCTGATGTCCACGATCTCGCGGTTGACCGTCCCGTCCCGGGCGATGAGGGAGCCGTCGGCGTAGGTGTAGACGTTGCTCTGCTCGCTGGCCTCGGCGTTGCCCTCGGGGACGTCGACGAGCAGATACAGCACGATGAAGGTGCCCACGCCGAGCGCGCCCACCAGGACGAGGGCGCCCAGCAGCTTCTTCCAGGTGAACAGGCGGCCGCTGCCGCCGCGTTTCGGCTTGGCGCGGCGGGCCCCCCGCTGCCGCGCCCTGCGTTCGTCGGCTCGTCCCATGGTCTCGCGACTCCAGTGTCCGTTCGCCTGTTCGCCCCCCTGGATCCACAGAAGTAAACACCGGTTCTGTGCCGATACGCCCCCCGCTCCGGCGTTTTCGTGGCGTGAGAATCAGCACCCCCGCAAGGGGGAACCGATGTGCGAAGCCTCACGTCCTGTTAAAGTGATATCACTTTGCTAGACCTGGAACCGGCGGTCGCCGGTGTCCGAACAGGAACGGGGAGCCCAGTGACCAACACTCCGCACAGCACGCCGAACGATGCCGCGCCCGGCACCGTGCCCGACCCCGAGAACGCCCCCGAGATGCCCAAGCCGCAGGTCCGCGAGTTCACCGCGCACAGCATCGGCGGCGCGCTGGCGCTCCTCCTCGGCCTGCTCGGGCTGCTGGCCGGCATCGGCGTGATCATCGCCGGCGCGGTGGTCGCCAAGGACGGGACACCCGGACTCGGCGTGCCGCTGATCATCCTCGGCATCCTGCTCTTCATCGGCTCGATCTTCGCGATGTGCGGCCTCAACATGGTGGCGCCGGGCGAGGCCCGCGTCGTCCAGCTCTTCGGCCGCTACACCGGCACCATCCGCACCGACGGCCTGCGCTGGGTCAATCCGCTGACCACCCGGGAGAAGATCTCCACCCGGGTCCGCAACCACGAGACGGCCGTCCTGAAGGTCAACGACGCCTACGGCAACCCGGTGGAACTGGCCGCCGTCGTCGTCTGGAAGGTCGAGGACACCGCGCAGGCGGTCTTCGAGGTGGACGACTTCCTGGAGTTCGTCTCCACCCAGACCGAGGCCGCCGTACGGCACATCGCGATCGAGTACCCGTACGACGCCCGGGAGGAGCACGACCTCTCGCTGCGCGGCAACGCCGAGGAGATCACCGAGAAGCTCGCCGCCGAGCTGTCCGCCCGGGTCCAGGCGGCCGGAGTGCGGATCATCGAGTCCCGCTTCACCCACCTCGCGTACGCCCCGGAGATCGCCTCCGCGATGCTCCAGCGCCAGCAGGCGGGCGCGGTCGTCGCGGCCCGCCGGGAGATCGTGGACGGCGCCGTCGGCATGGTCGAGGCGGCACTGGCCCGGATCACCGAGCAGGACATCGTGGAACTCGACGAGGAGCGGAAGGCCAGCATGGTCAGCAACCTCATGGTCGTGCTCTGCGGCGACCGCGCGCCCCAGCCGGTGCTGAACACGGGCTCCCTCTACCAGTGACCGGCGACCCCGGGAGCCGGGGCAAGGAGCCCGACCCCCCGAAGCGACCGCCGCGGCAGCGGCGCAAGCAGGTGCTGCTGCGGCTCGACCCGGCCGTGCACGACGCGATCGCCGCCTGGGCCGCGTCCGAACTGCGCTCCGCCAACGCGCAGATCGAGTTCCTGCTCCGGCGCGCCCTGGCGGAGGCAGGACGGCTGCCGAGGACGGCTGGCCCGCTCCCGAAGCGGGGCCGGCCGGCGAGACCCGGCCCCGGCGGGGCGCCGCCGGAGACGGAGACCGAGGGCTGAAGCCCGGGCGCAGGGCCGGGCGAACGCCCCTTCGGGGCGGAAGCCGTGACCGGGCCCCGGCGGTTGGAATCACCGGGGCCCGGTCTCGGGCCGGACCCGCCACCCAACGCCCGGTCGCGGCGGTGACGGGTCCGGCGCTGTTCTCAGTGCCTGCCGTGCGGCTTGCGGCCCTCGGCCTTCTTCGCTTCCTTCAGGGTGTCCCGCAGGGCGTAGAAGGCGGGCTTCCGCTCGAAGTCGCCGGTCATGACCGTCGCGGCGCCCTCACCCTCGAAGAACACCGGCACCCAGGAGTACTTGTCGGTGAAGCCCCAGATGGTGAACGAGTTGCAGTCCTCCACGGCCAGGCACGCGGACAGCGTCCGCTGGTACCAGTCGGCCTGCTGCTCCAGCTGCTCGTCGGTCGGCTCACCGCTCTCCGGCAGGTCCATGCGGACGTCCAGCTCGGTGACGGCCGTCTCCAGGCCCAGCTCGTCGAACCGCCGCAGGTTCTCCTCCAGGCCGGCGGGGAAGCCGTAACGCATGCTCAGGTGCGCCTGGACGGAGAAGCCGTGCACGGGCACGCCCTGCTCCAGCAGGTCCTGGGTGAGCCGGTAGTAGGCGTCGCTCTTGGCGCCCACTTCCTCGACTCCGTAGTCGTTGAAGAAGAGCTTGGCCTCCGGGTCGGCCTCGTGGGTCCAACGGAAGGCGTCGGCGATGATGCCCGGGCCGAGCTCGCGGATCCAGATGTTCTCCTCGCTGCGCAGGTTGCCCTGCTCGTCGAAGATCTCGTTGGCCACGTCCCACTGCTGGATCTTGCCGGCGTAGCGGCCGACGACGGTGGTGATGTGGTCGTGCAGGATCTCGCGCAGCTCCTCCTTGGTGAAGTCGCCCTCCTCCAGCCAGGCCGGGTTCTGGCTGTGCCACAGCAGCGTGTGGCCGCGCACGACCTGGTTGTTGCGCTCGGCGAACTCGGCGATGGCGTCGGCCGACTCGAAGTTGTAGGTGTCCTGCTCGGGACGCAGGTACTCCCACTTCATCTGGTTCTCGGCGGAGACCGAGCTGAACTGCTTCGCCAGGGTCTTCCGGTACTCCCGGTCGGAGGAGAACGGGTCCGGGTAGTCCTGCTCGAGGTGGTGGCCGCCGCCCGCCACGGCGGTGCCCACGTAGAACCCCTTGGGAGCGGCATCGCGCAGCCGGTCGGACTTGCCCTTGGAATGGTGCTGCGAGCCCCGGTGGTCGGAGGGCCGGTCGGCCATGGCCGATGGCGCCAGCAGCGGCAGCGACAGGGCGGCCGTCGCGAGCGCGGCGGTGACGAAGCGGCTGGTTTTCATCGGGGGACTCCCTTTCGGACGCCTTACCGAAAACTTCCGGAAAAGATTTCGGACGTATGGCTCCCGGACGTTAAGGGCTTGTGAGGCCGGGGTCAATACCCGTTACACAGGCAACTTCCGGGGCCCGCCGGTGGCCGGATCCGAACGGGTGCGGAAAGAGCCACGCCACCGGCATCCACACCCACCCGCACCGCCCCCGTGACACCCCGCCAGCCCGCCTCCGGATCCGCGTTCACCCCGCGCTCCCCCCGCACACTTCCCCACGCGCCTCCCTCCGCGCTCCCCCCGCGCCCCCCGGGCTTCCCCCGCTCCGCTCTTCAGGCCGCCGCACCCCGACGACTCCCCCGCACCGTGCGGAACACCTCCCACCACCCATCCGACCTGCGCAAACACCACCCTGTAAGCCACCCGGAGCGCAGGTATACACACGGTGTATACACATGGTGTACAGTGCCGCGCATGTCCATCGGTCACACCCTGCTCGGACTCCTGGAGTCCGGCCCGCGCCACGGTTACGACCTCAAGCGCGCCTTCGACGAACGCTTCGGGCACGACAAGCCGCTGCACTACGGCCAGGTCTACTCGACCATGTCCCGGCTGCTGAAGAACGGCCTCGTGGAGGTCGACGGCATCGAGCCCGGCGGCGGCCCCGAGCGCAAGCGGTACGCCATCACCGACGCCGGGGTCACCGACGTCGAGACCTGGCTGGCGCAGCCGGAGAAGCCCGAGCCGTACCTCCAGTCCACCCTCTACACCAAGGTCGTGCTCTCCCTGCTCACCGGGCGGAACGCGGCCGACCTGCTGGACGGCCAGCGGGCCGAACACCTGCGGCTGATGCGCGAGCTGACCCGCCGCAAGGCCGGTGGCGACCTCGCCGACCAGCTGATCTGCGACCACGCCCTGTTCCACCTCGAAGCCGACCTGCGCTGGCTCGAGATGACCGCCGCCCGGCTCGACCGACTCGCCTCGGAGGTCCGCTCATGACTCCCACCGGTGCCCTCCTGACAGCCGGGGCCCTGCGCAAGACGTACGGCGCCACCCTCGCGCTCGACGGGGCCGACTTCGGCATCCACCCCGGCGAGGTCGTCGCGGTCATGGGCCCGTCCGGCTCCGGCAAGTCGACCCTGCTGCACTGCCTGGCCGGGATCGTCCGGCCGGACTCCGGCGAGGTCCGCTACCGCGGCCGCGAGCTGTCCGCGATGTCCGACGCCGAGCGGAGCGCCCTGCGCCGCAGCGACTTCGGCTTCGTCTTCCAGTTCGGCCAGCTGGTGCCCGAGCTGACCTGCGTGGAGAACGTCGCGCTGCCGCTGCGGCTGTCGGGCGTCAAGCGCCGGGAGGCCGAGGCGCGGTCCACCGAGTGGCTGGACCGGTTGGAGGTGTCCGACGTGGCCGGCAAGCGGCCCGGTGAGGTGTCCGGCGGCCAGGGCCAGCGCGTCGCCGTGGCCCGTTCCCTGGTGACCGGTCCGCGCGTGCTGTTCGCCGACGAGCCGACCGGCGCCCTCGACTCGCTGAACGGCGAGCGCGTCATGCAGCTCCTCACCGAGGCCGCGCGCGACTCCCGCACCGCGGTCGTCCTCGTCACCCACGAGCCGCGCGTCGCCGCCTACTCCGACCGCGAGGTCGTCGTACGGGACGGCGTGGCCCGGGACATGGCGGGTGTCGCATGAGCGGCACCGCGACCACCGAACGCACCCGGACCGGCGCGGCACCGCCGGCCGACCGGCGCGGCAGCCTCGCGCGCTGGGCCGCCGATCTGCTGATGGGTGTCCGGTTCGCCGTCACCGGCGGCCGGGAGGGCTGGGTCCGTACGATCCTGACGGCCGTCGGCGTCGGCCTCGGCGTGGCGCTGCTGCTGGGCGCCGCGTCCGTCCCCGAGATGATGGCCTCCCGCGACATCCGCAACTCGGCCCGCTCCAACCTCGGCGGCGAGGACCTGAAACCGGGGCCGGAAACCCTCCGGGTCGGGCAGGCCGACACCGAGTTCCGGGACGAGCCGATCCTGGGCCTGCTGGTGCGCCCGGACGGCGACAACCCGCCCGTGCCGCCCGGCCTGGGCGAACTCCCCGGCCCGGGCGAGATGGTGGTCTCCCCCGCCCTCGCCGGCTTCCTGAAGGCCCCCGGCAACGAGCTGCTGCGGGAGCGCCTGGACGACCGGATCACCGGCACCATCGGCGACCGGGGACTCAGCGGCCCGGACGAGATGATCTACTACGCGGGCGGCACCGCCGAGGACTTCGCGGGCGGACGCGGCTACCGCATCGACCACTTCGGCTCCCCCAGCGTCGTCGACCCGCTCTCACCCGAGCTGCTGCTGCTCGTCGTCGTCGCCTGTGTGGTGCTGCTGCTCCCGGTGGCCATCTTCGTCGCCACGGCGGTGCGGTTCGGCGGCGAACGCCGGGACCGGAGGCTGGCCGCGCTGCGGCTGGTCGGCGCCGACGGGCGGATGACCCGGCGGATCGCCGCGGGCGAGGCCATGTTCGGGGCGCTGGTCGGGCTTCTCGTCGGCGGCGCCCTGTTCCTGGCGCTGCGCCGGTTCGCCGACGACGTCACGCTGGCGGGCGTCAGCCTCTTCCCGCACGACATCCGGCCCTCCGCCGGGCTCGCGGCGCTGATCGCCGTCGCCGTGCCCGTCTCGGCCGTCGCCGTCACCCTGCTGGCGCTGCGGGGCGTCGCCATCGAGCCGCTGGGTGTCGTGCGGAACACGGTCCCGCGCCGCCGCAGGCTGTGGTGGCGGCTGCTGCTGCCCGTCCTCGGCGTGGCGGTCCTGGCGCCGATGATCGGCGACTTCGCCGGCGGCACCTCGACCTCGAACACCGGCACCTACGTGGTCGCCCTCGGCACGGTCCTGCTGCTCGTCGGCATCACGGCGCTGCTGCCCTGGCTCGTCGAGACCGTGGTGGGCCGCTTCAGCGGCGGCCCGCTGCCCTGGCAGCTGGCGACCCGCCGGCTCCAGCTCAGCAGCGGCACGGCGGCCCGCGCGGTCAGCGGGATCACCGTGGCCGTCGCCGGGGCCATCGCCATCCAGATGCTGTTCGCCAGTGTGGAGGAGACCAACACCCGGGACACCGGCCAGGACACCGGCCGGTTCCAGATGCAGGCCGACACCACGATCGGGAGCGCGGCGGAGGCCCGGGAGTTCTTCGGCCGGTTCCGCACCTCCGAGGGGAGCCGGAGTGTCGCCTCCGTGGTCGGGGCGAGCATCACGGAGCCGGAGGGGAAGAGCCCGGACCCCGGGTTCGACTCCATCACCGTCGGCGACTGCGCCTCACTGCGGGAGCTGGCCTCCGTCGGGGAGAACTGCGAGGACGGCGACGTGTTCGTCACCGAGGTGCGGGAGGACCACGGGTTCGCCGTCCCCGGCGGGACCGTCGAACTCGCTGTCGGCGAGACGGGCGAGCCGGCCGAGGACTCGGATCCCTGGACCGTCCCGGAGTCGGCCCGGATCGTGCAGCCCCGCACCCATCCGGCAGGGCTGGACCCCTCCGGCGTCCTCGCCACCCCCTCGGCCGTCGACGTGGAGCGGCTGAGCGGCCCGATGGCGACCGTCATGATCCAGCTCGACCCCGGGGAACCGGACGCGGTGGAACACGTCCGCAACACGGCGGCCGAGATCTCCCCGCTGGTCGACGTCTACACCCTGACGAGCACCAGCGAGTCGGAGCAGTTCACCACCATCCGGCGCGGCCTGTTCTTCGCCGCCACCGCCACACTGCTGCTCATCGGCGCCAGCTTGGTGGTCTCCACCCTGGAGCAGCTCCGCGAGCGCCGCAGACTGCTGTCCGTGCTGGTCGCCTTCGGCACCCGGCGCACGACCCTCGCCTGGTCCGTGCTGTGGCAGACGGCCGTGCCGGTGGTGCTCGGGCTGGCGCTCGCCGTGGCCGGCGGTCTCGGGCTCGGGGTGCTGCTGCTGAAGATGGTCGGCACGCCGCTCGCCGTGGACTGGGGGAACCTCGCCGCCATGGCCGGCATCGGCGGCGGGGTGATCCTGCTGGTGACCGCGCTGAGTCTGCCGCCGCTGTGGCGGATGATGCGGCCCGAGGGGCTCCGTACGGAGTAGCTCAGCGGGTACGGAGCGGCCGGCCCGGTACGCACGGGGCCGAACACGAACGCCCCGTGGGCCACCCCCACGGCCCACGGGGTACGCCCGGCGCACCGTCCACCGGGGGGACGGTGCGCCGGGCACGGGCGCGCGGGAGCGGTCCGGGCACGGGCCGGGGGCGGGAGCGGTCCGGCACCGGCGGAGGGGCGGAGGCGGTCCGGCGGGCACGGCTCCCGGCGCCGCGGAGCCCGGAGTTCAGGCGCCGGCAGCCGGGGCGGGCCCCCGGGGGAAGCCGCCTAGGCGCCGGGCCCGGGCTCCGCGCCGGAAGCGGGCCCGGCCCCGGGATCCGGTTCCGCTATCCGTACCGGCAGGCTCCTCAGCGCCTCGCGCAGCGCGCCCGCGAAGGACTCGAACTCCTCCTGCCGTGCCGCCCCCGTGCGCATGGCGAGGGCGATCCGGCGGGACGGCGCCGGGTCGGCGAACCAGCCGGTCGCCAGCTGCCAGGAACGGCCGGCCTCCACTTTGAGCGCGGTGCGCGGCAGCAGGGTGACGCCGAGCCCGCCCGCGACGAGCTGCACGAGGGTGGACAGCCCGGCGGCGCTGGTCGTCGCCCCGCCACCCTCCTCGCGGCCCGCCTCCCGGCAGATGTCGAGCGCCTGGTCCCGCATGCAGTGGCCCTCGTCGAGCAGCAGCAGATCCAGCTCGCGGAGCGCGGAACGCGGTATCCCGGCCCTGCCTCCCAGCTTGTGGTCGCGCGGGGTGACCAGCACGAAGTCCTCGTCGAACAGCGGCAGTTCGGTGACTCCCGGCGCCCCGAGGGGCACCGCGAGCATCAGCAGGTCGAGCCGGCCCCGGGCGAGCCCGTCCAGCAGCGAGGCCGTCTGCTCCTCGTGCACCTGGAGGTCCAGCTCCGGGTAGCGGTCGTGGACCAGGCGCAGCACGGTGGGCAGCAGATACGGAGCGACGGTGGGGATCACCCCGAAGCGCAGCACCCCGGTGAAGGGCGCCCGCACCGCGTCCGCCTCCTCCATCAGGTCGCCGACGGCCTCCAGGACGGTACGGGCGCGCGCCGCCAGCCGGGACCCCGCCGGGCTGAGCAGCACCTTGCGCGTCGTACGCTCCAGGAGCTGCACCCCGAGCGCCTCCTCCAGCGCGGCGACCGCGCCGGACAGCGCGGGCTGGCTCATGCCGATCTCCGCCGCGGCGTCGCGGAAGTGCAGATGCTCGGCGACGGCGGTGAAGGCGCGCAGCTGCGCCAGGCTCGGCTGCCGTACACCGTTCCGGACCGGGCCCCGGCCCGCCGCACCCCGAGTCGCCACCATGACCTCCGTCACTCGCCGTCACTGATAACCCGAACCGATCAACACGGGCGAGTGTAGCGATTTATTTGATCAATGCTGAGTGTGGCAAGGTGGACGCCGTCCAACCCTCCGGGACAATCCTCACAAAAGGCATGTCCCAACCCTGCAAGGAGAGCGTGTGCTCACTGTCGGTGACAAGTTCCCCGCCTACGACCTGACGGCCTGTGTCGACCTCGACGCGGACAAGGCGTTCGAGCAGATCAACCACAAGTCCTACGAGGGCAAGTGGCGCGTCGTCTTCTTCTGGCCGAAGGACTTCACCTTCGTCTGCCCCACCGAGATCGCGGCGTTCGGCAAGCTGAACGACGAGTTCGCCGACCGCGACGCGCAGATCCTGGGCGTCTCCGGCGACTCGGAGTTCGTGCACCACGCCTGGCGCAAGGACCACGCCGACCTGCGCGACCTGCCCTTCCCGATGCTCGCGGACTCCAAGCACGAGCTGATGCGCGACTGCGGCGTCGAGGGTGAGGACGGCTTCGCGCAGCGCGCCGTGTTCATCGTGGACCCGAACAACGAGATCCAGTTCACCATGGTGACCGCCGGTTCCGTGGGCCGTAACCCCAAGGAGGTCCTGCGGGTCCTGGACGCCCTGCAGACCGACGAGCTGTGCCCGTGCAACTGGAAGCAGGGCGACGAGACCCTGGACCCGGTCAAGCTTCTCGCGGGCGAGTGACCGGACGATGGCACTCGACGAACTGAAGGCCGCCCTCCCGGACTACGCCAAGGACCTGAAGCTGAACCTCGGCTCGGTCATCGGCAACTCCGACCTCCCCGAGCAGCAGTTGTGGGGCACGGTCCTCTCCTGCGCGATCGCCTCCCGCTCGGCGCGCGTGCTGAAGGAGCTGGAGCCGGAGGCGCAGGCGAACCTCAAGCCCGAGGCGTACACCGCTGCCAAGTCCGCCGCCGCGATCATGGCGATGAACAACGTCTACTACCGGACCCGGCACCTGCTGTCCGACCCGGAGTACGGCAACCTGCGCGCGGGTCTGCGGATGAACGTCATCGGCAACCCGGGCGTGGACAAGACGGACTTCGAGCTGTGGTCGCTCGCCGTCTCCGCGATCAACGGCTGCGGCATGTGCCTGGACTCGCACGAGCAGGTGCTCCGCAAGGCCGGCGTGGACCGTGAGACGATCCAGGAGGCGTTCAAGATCGCCGCGGTGATCCAGGCGGTCGCCGCGACGCTGGACGCCGAAGAGGTCATGGCCGGCTGATCCCGGCCGGCACCGGCTGCGTGCCTGCGAGGGCCCGTACGCACCGGAAGGGGCGCCCCCGCCACGAGCGGGGGCGCCCCTTCCGTTTCCGTTCCCCGGGTGTGCGCCGGCCGTCGGCGGGGTCAGTCCGCCGGCCGCTCCACCGGTCCCGGCCCCGGTCCCGGCCCCGGTCCCGGTTCCGTTCCCGGTGCCGCCGGTGCCGCGTCCCGCAGCGCCTGCTCCCGGGCGTGCCGGGCCAGATAGCTGACGACCGTGTTGGTGACGGCGACCAGCGGCACCGCCACCACCGCGCCGCCGATGCCCGCGATCATCGAGCCGGTGGCCACCGCGAGGACGACGGCCAGCGGATGCACCCGGACCGCCCGGCCCAGGATGAAGGGCTGGAGGATGTGGCCCTCGATCTGCTGCACCAGCAGCACCACGGCGAGCACCAGCAGGGCGCTGAACGGGCCGTTGGTGACCAGCGCGACGATCACGGCGAGAGCGCCGGAGACCACCGCGCCGACCAGCGGCACGAACGAGCCCAGGAAGATGATGACGGCCAGCGGCACCGCCATCGGCACATCGAGGAAGTAGATCCCGATGCCGATGAAGATGGCGTCGATCAGGGCGACCATCACCGTGCCGCGGACGTACGCGGTCAGCGTGTCCCAGGCGCGCGGGCCCGCGCCCGCGACTCCCTCGCGGGCCTGTGCCGGGACGAGCCGCAGCGTCCAGTTCCAGACCTTGCGGCCGTCGTAGAGCAGGAAGAGCGTCGAGAACAGCGCGAGGAAGAGTCCGGAGAGCACCTCGATCACGACCGTGACGCCCTGGAGCCCGGCGGAGGTGATGGCCTGGGTGTTGGTGCCGACCGCGTCGCTCAGATTCTCCGCGATGTCGTTGATCTGATCCTCGGTCACATGGAACGGGCTGTTCAGCAGCCAGGTCTTCATCTCCTGGATGCCGTCCTGGACGCTGCCCGACAGGTTGTCGATGTTCTCCATGACCTGCCACACCACGAACCAGCCCGCAAGCCCCATCAGGACGAAGCCCGTGATGGAGGTGACGGCTGTCGCGACCCCGCGCGGCAGGCCGGCCCTGCGGAGCCGGGCGACGGTCGGCTGGAGCAGCGCCGTGATCAGCAGCGCGACGACGAACGACAGCACCACCAGCCGTACGGCGCTGATGACCTGCATCAGCACCCAGAGCGTGCCGGCGAGGACCAGCAGCCGCCAGCCGGCCTCGGCCGCGACGCGCATGCCCCAGGGCACGGAGGAGGCGGGATCGGTGCGGCGCGGGACGGCCGGCGCGGCGGCCGGGAGCGGGGGGTGGTCCTCCGCCGGCAGCGCGGTGGCTCCGGAGGCTCCGGAGGGGGCGTACGCGGACGGGCCGCCCCCGTCCGGGGTCTGCTCCGCCTCGGCCCGGCGCTCGCCGAGCCTGGCCGACAGCTTGTTCAGGCCCGAGCCGAGACCCCCGAGCCAATCCGAAATCTTCGACATATCACTTCCTTGTCCCCCGTTGCCCCCGAGGTAGTCGTGACGACGTTACACGCGGGAAGCCCCCGTCCGCTGCCGCGGACGGGGGCTTCCCGAAGTGCTGTGCCCTGCGGGCTCAGTACCAGTTGTTCGCCTGCCAGAACTCCCAGGCGCCGCAGGGGCCGCCGTAACGGTCGCTCATGTAACCCAGGCCCCACTTGATCTGAGTCGCGGGGTTGGTCTGCCAGTCGGCTCCGGCCGACGACATCTTGGAGCCCGGCAGCGCCTGCATCAGGCCGTAGGCACCCGAGGAGGGGTTGCTCGCCCGGTAGTTCCAGCTGCTCTCGTGGTCAACTATGTTGCTGAAGCACTGGAACTGGTCGCCCGGCACCATCTGCCGCGCCATGGCCTGGACCTCGGCGACGGTGTAGGAGCTCTGGACGCCGAAGTCGGAGGCGTCGGCACGCGACTCGGAACGCGCCGCCTTGAGCTCGGCCTCACGCTCCTTCGCCGCCTTGGCCTCGGCCGCCTTCTTCTCCTCGGCGAGCTTCTTGGCCGCCGCGTCCTTTGCCGCCTGCTTGCGGGCTGCTTCCTCAGCGGACTTCTTCGCCTCGGCCTCGGCAGCGGTGGACTGCGCGTCCGCCTGCTCCGTCAGCGAAGCGGTCTGCGCCTGGGCGTGGTTCCCGGCGGATATGTCTGCGAGGAGCGTCGCATCGGCAGCTGTGGCCTCGACCGGATCGGCCGAACCCTGAGAGCTGCCCGAGGCCACACCGACGACGGCGCCGACGGTGGTGACCGCGGTGGCGGACGCCACGGCGAATCCCCGGACCGAAATCCGGCTCACACGGTTTCCTTCCAGCATCGTCCGCTTAGGTGACCTCGCGGACGCAATCGTGCCCCTGACACCGGCCCCCCTTGACCACCCCGGTGGCGCTGGGGTGGTTGGTCACGGGAGGCACTGGCCCGGTGCGTCCTCCCTCGGGAGGATCCGCGTGGTGCTTCGGGCGGCGTACGGCGACTCTGTTCAATTCTTGTGTGCAACCGGGCCACTGGGGGCGCCGGAGGCCGTACGCGGGGCCTGACAGAACCCACACCCTGCCGGACACGGACCGACGGAAGCAATTCCCCGGTGCGTGGGAAAGGTCACATCCCGTTTGACCGGTGAGATTTTCGGAAAGGTACGCGCGCCACAACGCCGCGCGGCTAAGCTCTTCGGCTTCGCCGCGCGGCGTCGTCGTACGTACCGCGCTTCACTCCTGAACCGGCGTCAATGCCTTCACAGTGCGAAGACGCCCCATATCCCCTACAGGTGCCCCTCTTCGAGCATTTCGGTCACCAGGGCGGCGATCGGCGAGCGTTCCGAGCGGTTGAGGGTGACATGGGCGAACAGCGGATGCCCCTTGAGCTTCTCGACGACCGCGACCACCCCGTCGTACCGCCCCACCCTGAGGTTGTCGCGTTGCGCGACGTCATGGGTGAGGACCACGCGCGAGTTGGCCCCGATCCGGGAGAGCACGGTCAGCAGGACGTTCCGCTCCAGGGACTGCGCCTCGTCGACGATGACGAAGGCGTCGTGCAGCGAGCGGCCGCGGATGTGCGTCAGCGGGAGCACCTCCAGCATCCCGCGGCCCACGACCTCCTCGATCACTTCCTTCGACGTCACCGCCGACAGCGTGTCGAAGACGGCCTGGGCCCACGGGCCCATCTTCTCCGCCTCGCTGCCCGGCAGGTAGCCGAGGTCCTGCCCGCCGACCGCGTACAGCGGCCGGAACACCATCACCTTGCGGTGCTGCCGCCGTTCCAGCACGGCCTCCAGGCCCGCGCACAGCGCCAGCGCCGACTTGCCGGTGCCGGCCCGGCCGCCCATCGAGACGATGCCGACGTCCTGGTCCAGCAGCAGGTCCAGCGCGATCCGCTGCTCGGCGCTCCGCCCGTGGATGCCGAACGCCTCCCGGTCGCCGCGCACCAGCCGTATCCGGCCGTCGGCGGTGACCCGGCCGAGCGCCTTGCCGCGCTCGGACTGGAGCACCAGGCCGGTGTGCACGGGCAGTTCCGCCACCTGGGGGACGTACGCGCTCTCCGTGGAGAACAGGTCGTCCACCGCCTCCGGCTCCACCGTCAGCTCCGCCATGCCGGTCCAGCCGGAGTCGGTGATGGCCAGCTCGGCGCGGTACTCCTCGGCGAGCAGGCCGACCGAGGACGCCTTGATGCGCAGCGGCAGGTCCTTGGAGACGACCGTGACGTCGTACCCCTCGGCCTGGAGGTTTCGCGCCACCGCCAGGATCCGGGTGTCGTTGTCCGCGAAGCCGCCGCCGGGGTGCAGGAAGGACGGCGGCAGCACCGAGGGGTCCGAGTGGTTCAACTCGACCCGCAGGGTCCCGCCGAGATCTCCGATCGGGATGGGCGCGTCCAGGCGGCCGTACCGGACCCGGTACTCGTCGAGCAGGCGCAGCGCCTGCCGGGCGAAGTAACCGAGTTCCGGGTGATGCCGCTTGGCCTCCAGTTCCGTCACCACGACCACCGGGAGCACCACTTCGTGCTCGTCGAAACGGGCCATGGCCGACGGGTCGGCCAGCAGGACACTGGTGTCGATGACATAGGTGCGCCGGTCGGGTGTACGGCGCTTCGTGCTGGTCACCACGGGTGGACGAACCCCCTCGGAAGAGGTCGGGGTGCGACGGCGTCGCGCGGGAAGGGACCGGTTCCTGGCCGCGATGCGCGGGCCGGAGACCGGCCCTCGGCGCCGCCCGTGGGCGAAACGCCGGCGGGTGCCGGACGTCTCGCACGGTCGTCCGTGTGCAAAGGGCCTCCCGGGCGGACGGCCCCATGCCGCCCGCTGCGTTCGACACCCGTGGCCCGGGCGTCGATCTGGAAGGGATATTCCCTCGAACGAGCAGAGCCATGCCCGATCGTGTGCGACAGCAGGGTTAACAGGTTCGCCACATCTCCATGATTCGACGGAGTCGGTGCAGATCACATGAAGCCCGAGGGACCAACGCAGAGGTAGCGGACAGGAGAGGACAAGCGGGGCACCGACCGTCCTGGCCGATTACTGACCGCGCTTCTACACTCGCCGCAACTCGTCGGATGCGCCCGGCGTTTCGAGCGCCCGTGCCGTCGCCGCACGCGCCCACCCCCCTCTCTCCGCTGGAGATCTCGTGTTCGCTCCACCCCTGGTTCGCCCTGCCCACCGGTCGTCCCGGCACCGCGACGGTGCCGCCGGGGAGCGCGGTGCGGCCCATCCGTGGACCCGGCTGCGGACACGCCCCGGCGCCCGCCCCGGTACGGACGGGGGGACCGCGTGATCGCCGATCTCCTCCAGGACCGCTCCGCCGCGATCTTCCTCTTCCTGGTCTCGGTCATCGCCTGTCTGCTGCTGTCCATGTGGGCCAGCCCGGACCTCGGCGACAGCCCCGAGGAGTTCTACTCCAAGGGCGCCTACTACGGACCGCTGCGCACCGGGCTCGCCCTGACGGGCGACTTCATCTCCGCCGCCGGTGTCCTCTACATCACCGGCATCGTGGCCGTCGCCGGCTTCGACGGCGTGGTGATGGTGATCGCCACCGCCCTGTCACCGCTGATGCTGCGGCTCTGGCTGGCCGCGAAACTCCCCGAGGCGCGCGGCTGGTCGCTCGGTGACGTGTTCTCGCACCGGCTGCCGGCTGTCCCCGCGCGGCGCGCGGCCGCGTTCGCGGCGCTGATCGTCTCGGTGCCGCTGCTGATCGCGCAGCTCGGCCCGATGGGTGAGATCACGGCCGCGCTGATGGGCCTGCCGGGCACGAACGGCGCCATCGCCTGCACGGTCGTGCTCGGCGTCCTGATCCTGTCCTGCGCGGCGATCGGCGGCGCCCGGGGGGCCGACGTGCTCCAGATCGGCAAGGCGATGGCGTTCCTGGTGCTCGCCCCGCTGCTGGCCCTGCTGGTGCTCGCCCATTTCGGCTGGGACGTCGGCAGGCTGACCGACGAGGCGGCCCGGGGCAGCGGCGCCGAGGACTCGTACTTCTCCTTCGGTCACCTGTTCGGCGGCGGCGCCACCGGCGCGGTCGACA
Organism: Streptomyces lycii; assembly: GCF_009735685.1. Lineage (GTDB taxonomy): Bacteria > Actinomycetota > Actinomycetes > Streptomycetales > Streptomycetaceae > Streptomyces > Streptomyces lycii. Next base: position 19,040 of record NZ_WHPN01000043.1, read on the forward strand.
TGACGAGCATGGCCGTCACCGTGGTCCTGGGAGCGGCGTTCCTGCCCCACATGATCAGCCGGCTGACGTCCTCCGCCGGGCCCCGCGAGGGCCGCGCCGCCGGACGCTGGACGACGGGCGCGGTCGCCATGATGCTCTTCGCCGCCCTCTTCCTCGGCTACGGCATCCAGGCGCTGATCGGCGCCGCCGGGCTGGAGGCCGCCGGCCCGCGCGGCGGCAACAACCTGCTGCTGCTCGCCGGCGCCCTCGACGGCAGCGAACCCGGCGACCCCGGCTTCCTGCTGACCTTCATCTCCTGCGCGTCGTTCCTGACGGTGATGGCGTCCGCCTCGGTGCTGCTGCTCACCGGTTCCGCCGCGCTCTCCCACGACCTACGCCGCGCCCGGCAGGAGCGGAACGAGTCCAGCCGCAGGGCACACCCGCACACGGCGCTCGTCGTCGTCGGCGCTGTGAGCATCACGCTGGCCGTCCTGGGCCACAGCGCCAACCCGCAGTTCTGGCTGGTCCTCTCCTACACGGTGGCGGCCTCCGCGGTGCTGCCCGCGCTCTGCCTCAGCCTGCTGTGGAAGCGGTTCATGGTGACCGGGCTGCACTGGGCCGTCTACGGCGGCACCGCCGTCACCGCGGTGCTGCTCTTCTTCTCCCCCGGCGTGTCCGGCGCCCCGGACGCCCTCTTCCCCCAACTGGACTGGCAGGTCTTCCCGCTGCACGTCCCGGGGCTGGTCAGCATCCCGGCGGGCTTCCTGTTCGCCGTGGCGGGCAGCCGCACCGGCCGCCCCGTACACCGGCAGGAGCCGCCCGCGGCACCGGAGCGGGTGCCGGCCGGGCTCTGACCGGCACGGGCGGACGTACGCACGCGGGCGGACGTACGCACACGGAAGGAGGGGCGGCCCCGGGTGGGGCCGCCCCTCCTTTCCGTGCGTTCGCGCGCGTCGTCCCGTGTGCTCGCGCGTGTCGTCCCGTGTGCCGGCGCAGTGCCTCGGCCGTCAGCCGCCGTACCGGCGGTGGCGGGCCGCGTAGTCACGCAGCGCGCGCAGGAAGTCGACCTTGCGGAAGGCCGGCCAGAAGACCTCGCAGAAGTAGTACTCGGAGTGCGCGCTCTGCCAGAGCATGAAGCCGGAGAGCCGCTGCTCCCCGCTGGTGCGGATGACCAGGTCGGGGTCGGGCTGGCCGCGCGTGTAGAGATGCTCGGAGATGTGCTCCACCTCGAGCTTCTCCGCCAGCTCCGCCAGCGAGGTGCCGCGCTCGGCCTGCTCCGCGAGCAGCGAGCGGACCGCGTCGGTGATCTCCTGCCGGCCGCCGTAGCCGACGGCGACGTTGACCAGTATCCCGGTGTTGTCGGCGGTGGCCTCCTCGGCCTCCTTCAGCACGGCCTGCGTGCCCGGCGGCAGCAGGTCCATGGTGCCGACGTGGTGCACCCGCCAGCGGCCGTCGGACGCCAGGTCGCGCACCGCGTCCTCGATGATGCCGAGCAGCGGCACCAGCTCCTGCTCCGGCCGGTCGAGGTTGTCCGTCGACAGCAGCCACAGCGTGACCACCTCGACGTCCGTCTCCGAGCACCAGCCCAGCAGCTCCTGGATCTTCCCTGCGCCGGCCCGGTGGCCCTGCTCCGTGGTGCCGCCGGAGGCACGCGCCCAGCGGCGGTTGCCGTCGAGGATGACACCGATGTGCCCGGGCACCTGGTCGGTGTCGAGGCGGCCCTCGACTCTGCGGGCGTAGAGGCCGACGACCAGTTCGCGCACTGCCGCATAGGGCCCGCGGCGCTGCGGCCGCTCCTCGCTCCGACCCCCGGCATGACGCAGCATCGCCTTTTCCAGCCCCTCGTGCAGACAGATGTACGGACAGCCCCCGAAGCCAGCACATTACTGCGCACCCGGGCCACCCGCCCAACCGGAGGGCCTCACAGCGCGTGATAGGGAAGAAGCTGTGACAAACACTTCCCCCCACCGCGCGGCGGACGACCGCTACGACTCCATGACGTACCGGCGTACGGGCCGCAGCGGGCTCGAACTGCCCGAGATCTCGCTCGGGCTGTGGCACAACTTCGGCGACGACCGGGCCCTGGACTCGCAGCGCGCGATCCTGCGCCGCGCCTTCGACCTCGGGGTGACGCACTTCGACCTGGCGAACAACTACGGGCCGCCCCCGGGCTCCGCCGAGCTGAACTTCGGCAAGATCTTCGCGCAGGACTTCCGGCACCACCGGGACGAGATCGTGCTGTCCACCAAGGCCGGCTACCGGATGCACCCCGGTCCGTACGGCGAGTGGGGCTCCCGGAAGTACCTGCTGTCGTCGCTGGACGCCTCGCTGCGCCGGATGGGTGTCGATTACGTCGACATCTTCTACTCGCACCGCTTCGACCCGCGGACGCCGCTGGAGGAGACGACGGGCGCCCTCGCCACCGCCGTCCGGCAGGGCAAGGCGCTGTACGCGGGGGTGTCCTCCTACAACGCCGAGCAGACCCGGCGGGCCGCGGGACTGCTGCGCGAGATGGGGGTCCCCGCGCTGATCCACCAGCCCTCGTACTCCATGATCAACCGCTGGATCGAGGACGACGCGCTGCTCGACACCCTCCAGGAGGAGGGCATGGGCTGCATCTCCTTCGCGCCGCTCGCCCAGGGCCTGCTCACGGACAAGTATCTGCGGGGCATCCCGGAGGGCTCCCGCGCGGCGCAGGGGAAGTCGCTGGACCCGGGACTGCTGACGGAGGACGTGCTGCGGCGGCTGCGCGGGCTGAACGCCATCGCGGAGCGGCGCGGGCAGTCGCTGGCGCAGCTGGCGCTGACGTGGGTGCTGCGGGACGAGCGGATGACGTCGGCGCTGATCGGCGCGTCGAGCGTCGGCCAGCTCGAGGCGAACGTCGCGGCGCTGGACGCTCCGAAGCTCGGCGAGGACGAACTGCGGGAGATCGACACGTTCGCGACGACGACGCCGGGTGTGAACATCTGGGCGCTGCGGGGGTAGC
>NZ_WHPN01000044.1 GCF_009735685.1 Streptomyces lycii
CGGGGCCGCGGGGCGGGCGAGGCTCCCCCTCAGAGCTTTCCGGCGCCCGCCTTCCCGTTCACCAGGCGCGGCACGGCCCGCGGATGGTGCACCTTGGTGCGCAGCCCGGGTGTCCACCCGGCGTCGTCGCCGAGCTGTTCCCCGGGCACGGCCGCGTTGTGCAGCGCCAGCAGGTCCGCGGGGCGGCCGTTGACGTAGTTGTTCCGCTCGGTGAGGGCCGTGCCCTTCCAGCTCTTGATGACCGTGGCCGGGTCCACGCCCGCCGGCAGGGTGAAGGCGTTGGCCTCGGCCACGAGCTGCGACTCGAAGCCGACGCCGAACGAGTAGCCGTACCGCTCCGCGGGCACGACGTAGTGGTTGTTGTAGGCGTCGACCCGGCCGAAGCGGACGCGCGGGGCCCGTTCCACGATGTCGCGGAACAGGTTGTGGTGCAGGGTGACGCGCAGCTTGCCGCGGTCGGTGTCGCCCGCGCTGTCGCTGTTGCCGAACAGCAGCGTCTTGTCGTGTTCGGCGAAGACGTTCCAGGAGACGGTCACGAGGTCGGCCCCGCGGACGACGTCGAGTTCCCCGTCGTGCTGCTGGAACAGCTGCCCGAAGTAGCGGGGCTGTTCGCTGTCGGGGCGGCGGCCGTCGGTGAACGTGTTGTGGTCGACCCAGACATGACGGGAGCCGTGCACCACGAGGTTGTCGTACTCGGAGTTCCAGGCGCCCGCGTCACCGTCGGTGGGGTCCCACTGCGGGAAGCAGTCGAAGGCGTCCTCGAAGGTGAGGTTGCGGATGACGACGTTCTCGGCGCCGGTCACCTGGAGGCTCGCCCCCAGCAGCCGGGCGTCGTCGCCGAGACCGGTGATGGTGGTGTTGGAGCCGACGGTGAGCTTCACCCGCTCGGCCTGGCGTTCGGCGGAGGCCGCGCGGGCGTCCTCCAGCGGGCCGGAGGGCTCGGCGTCGCCCCAGGTCGCCGGGTCGTAGGCGTCGAGGTACCCCTCCTGCGTGTAGCCGTCGGTGGCGTAGTCCTCGCAGGTCAGCGGCGCACCGTCGGTGTCGGTGTTGGCGTCGACGGTGCCCGCGACCCGGATCACCTTGGGGGTGTCGTCGCCGCCGTTCAGGGCCGCGGCCAGTTCGGCCCGGTTGCGGACGGTGAAGACATGGGCGTCGTCGGCCGCCGCGCCGCCGGTGGTGCCGCCGTCGGCGGAGGCCCAGCCGTCGCCGTCGGGGAGCACGGGCCGGTCGGTCACGGGCCGGGACGGCCGGTGGTGGCCGGCGTCGGCGGCCGCGGGCGCGGCGAGGGCGAGCGAGGCGCCGCAGAGGACGAGCGCGACGGCGCGGCGGGCCGAGGCGGTGCGCGCGGCAGCCGTACGCCCGGAAGCGGTGTGCCCGGAAGCCGGGTCCGGCGCGGAAGCGGCGCGCGCGGGCGTGCTGCGCGCGGTCACTTCTGCTGCTCCTTCCACTCCGCCTGGGCCTCGTTGAACAGCCCGGCGAGCTTGTCCGCGAAGTCCTGGGCGGTCATCTGGCCGAGCAGGACCTTCTGGAAGTCCGGCTCCATGTCCGCCTTGCTGATGTTGTTCCAGTCGGGCAGGTAGTAGGGCAGCTGGACGATCTTCGTCTCGGGGTCGTTCAGCGACTCCATCGCGGCCTTCACCGGTTCCGCGTCGTTGATCCACGCGTCGTCGGCGGCGTCGTTGTTGGCGGGGATGGAGCCCGCCTCCTCGTTCCAGAGGCTGTTCATCTCGTGCGAGGCCGCGAACTCGATGAACTTCCAGGCGGCGGCCTTGTTCTCGCTGCCCCGGAACAGCCCGAGCCCGTCGACCGGGTTGGAGGCCAGGGTGCGCGGCGCGCCCTCGGCGGATGCGGGCAGCGGTATCCCGCCGACCTTCTCCTTGCCGAACGCCTTCACATGGTCGGTGTACGAGCCGAGGTTGTGCTGGAGCATCCCGATCTCGCCGCTGCCGAACTGGGCGACCATCTTGGTGAAGTCGTTGTTGAGGTCGGCCGACGGCGTGGACTTCTTGTACAGGCCGGCGTACTTCTCCAGCGCCTCGACGTTCTCGGGCGCGTTGAGCGTCGTCTTGTCGCCGTCCCAGAAGGCGTCGATGCCGGACTGGGCGTACATCATCTCGAGCGCCTGGGCGACCGAGCCCGCGCCGCCGCGGATGGTGAAGCCGAACTTGTTCCTGTCCGCCTCGGTCAGCTCGTCCGCGGCCGTGTAGAAGTTCTCCCAGCTGTCGGGAGCGTCCAGGCCCGCCTTGTCGAACAGGTCCTTGCGGTACCAGAGCATGCCCTGGTTGGCGGAGGTCGGGACGGAGAACAGCTCCTTGTCGTCGCCGCCCGCCGCCCGGACGCTGTCCACCATGCCCTTGGACAGCTTGCCCTTGAGCGGGCTGTCGGCGATCCGGTCGGTGACCGGGTCCAGGGCGCCCTGCGCGACCATGTTCGCCAGGTACGAGGTGCTGACGCCGCCGACGTCCGGCAGCCCGTCTCCCGCGATGGCGGTGTCGTACTTCGACTGCACCTCGGTGATCGGCACGGGCACGTACTTCACGTCGATGTCCGGGTTCTGCTTCTCGAACTCGGCGATGATCTTCTTCCAGACGGGGGTGCGGACACCTCCGTTGTTGTCCCAGAACTCGATCGTGCCCTTGCCTTCGCCCTCGGCCCCGGCCTGGGTGCCGTCGTCACCGCAGGCGGTGGCGGTGAGGGCGAGGGCCGCGGCGAGTGCCACGGCCGCCGCCGGCCTGGTTCTGCGGGGTGCGCGCGGGTGCTGCGAGGTCGTCATCTCGGGTCTCCTCGTCGAGACGGCCGCCGGGCTCCGGGCCCGGGGGTGGACTGTGGTGCGGTGTGCTCCGTGCTGGTCGGTCGGATCGGGTCGGGTGTCGGGTCGGGTGACGGATCGGGGTCGTGTGTCGGATCGGGGCCGTGTGTCGGATCAGGGCCGTGTGTCGGATCGGGGCCGTGTGTCGGATCAGGGCCGGGTGTCGGATCAGGTGGGTCGGGTTGGCGGGCCGGGCCGGGTCCGGGGAGGTCCCGGCGGGCCGGGACCTGCCGTCGCCGGGCTCAGGAGCGGTGCGGCGCCCAGCCGTCGGAGCCGGCGAGATAGTCGCCGGTCTCGTGTTCCGCCGCCTCGGCGTCGCTCATCTGCGGCCGGCCGGGGGTGACGGTCGCGCCCGGGCCGTGGTTCTCGTACTCCGCGAACCGGGCCTCCTCCCAGGGGAAGCCGCTCATGTCGGTCCAGGGCGAGTCCTTGATCGCCGCGGGCAGTTCGGTGTCCCGGACCAGCACCTGGCCGACCGCGTCGGGGTCACCGCTCGGATGCCAGGGCCGTCCCAGGTGGTACGTCCCGTCGGGGGCGTCGCTGACGATCCGGCAGTCGGTGATCAGGAAGCCGTACGGGTTGTCCTTCCAGGTGCTGGCCGCCGTGATGTAGCCGTTGTTGCTGTCGCTGCCCCGGTCCAGGGCGCGGATCAGGGAGTCCTCGATGACGGTGGTCGCCCGCCCGTAGACGAAGTCGACGTCGCCCTCGATGAAGGAGTCGCTGATGTAGACGCGGCTGATCTCCTCCAGCGCGGGCGAGTTGGTCATCAGGGTGTCCTGGTTGCCCTTGAACGCCGTGTCGTCGAAGCGGATCCGGTCGCCGGTGGTCTTCACCGCCAGCGCCTGGGGGCCGTCGATGCCGGGATGGGCGGCCTCGTCGAAGTCGTTGACGAAGGTGAGGCCGTGCGCGGAGAAGTCGTCGGCGTCGATCAGGACGGTGGCGCTGCCCGTCGAGCCCTGGGTGCCGCCGCCGGGCTTCTCCTCGCCGGACGGGGTGTCGTACACAATCACGGTGTCCTCGCGGCTGCCTCCGGTCCCCGCGAAGGTGATGTACGGCTTGCCGGCGGGCACTTCGACGTGCTCCCGATAGGTGCCGGGGGCGATGGAGACCGTGACCGGTTCCGTGTTGCCGGACGGCACCGCGTCGACCGCCGCCTGGACGGTGCGGAAGTCGCCGGACCCGTCCGCGGCGACGCGCAGGGTGCCGGCGGCGTCGCCCGCGCCGGGACGGCCTCCTGCGGGCGTCGCCGCGGCGGCGCCCGGTGTGCCCAGGACGGCGGCGGGGGCGGCCAGCGCCAGGGCGGCGGCGAGGGCCGCGGTACGGCGCGCACGGCGGGGGTGCGAACGGTGCGGGCGCGAACGGTGCGGATGCGAACGGTGCGGATGCGCGAAGAGGTCTCGTCTCACGGTGTTGCTCCCTGGTCGCCGGTGGTGGGTGGCGTGGTGCGTGACGTGGCCGCCGGCTGCGGGCGGCCGGGCGGGCGGTGCGCCCAGCCCGCGCCGAGTTCGGAGAAGAGGGCGAGGGAGCCGGCGCTCGCCGCGACCAGGGCGTCGACGCCCCGTACGACACGGCGCGGTCCCGCGCCGTCGGGCCGCCGCGCACCGCCGGGCTCCGTGTGCCAGGCGTCCCCGGGCAGCGGCACCGGGGCGGGCCCGGTGCGGACCGCCTCGACGATCCGCATGAAGGCGCCCGTACGCTCCGGCGGTACGAGCAGCGGGGTCCCGTCGCGCAGATGGGCGAGGAGGTTCTCCAGCAGGTCGGTACGCGCGTGGACGCGCTCCTCCGGTTCCCGCCCGTCGCGCTCCAGCAGCACCCGGTCCTGCTTGTACCAGAAGGTGATCCGCCCCCGGACGCCGTGCACCACGACGTACGGCTCGCCCGGGCGCTCCGCGCACAGGGTGACGGCCACCGTGACGCGGGTGCCGCGGGCGGTGCGCAGCCGCAGGCTCGAGGTGTCGTCGGCCTCGATGTCGTTGGCCCGGTACTGCTCCAGCTCGATGCCGCTGATGGCGTCGGCACGGTCGCTGCCGTCGATGCGCAGGGCGGTGACGACGGCGTGCGCGAGGGGATTGGTGAGCACGCCGTCGACGACGTCCCGGCCGTCCAGGGTGCGGCGCCCCGCCCAGGGGGCGCGCGTGTAGTAGTCCGTACCGCGCACCCAGGCCCCGGCCGCTCCGATCCCGCGCATCTCGCCGACGGCACCGTCCGCGAGGAGTTCCGCGATGGCGTCCAGGGCGTGCGAGCCCAGCGACTGGAACCCGATCTGGCAGGCCGCGCCCTCGGCCGCGACGCCCTTCGCCATCCGCTCGAACTCCGCGTAGGAGGGCGCGGGCGGCTTCTCCAGCAGCAGGTGCGAGCCGGCCCGGGCAGCGGTGAGCGCGAGATCGGTGTGGGTGTGGATGGGGGTGCAGACCACGGTGACCCGGGCGCCGGTGCGCTCCAGCAGCGAGCCCAGATCGGCGGACTGCTCGACGCCCTCGAAGCCGTCCAGTTCCTCGGCGGTGAGGGGTTCCAGCTCGCAGACCCCGGCGAGCCGCACCCGCCCGGCGGCCACCAGCCGCCGCAGGTTCTCCCGGTGCCACCTCCCGTGCCCCCGGGCACCGGCGAGCACGACCGGCACCGGCTCCTGGGGACCGGCGGCGGGCCGCGGTTCCGGTGTGCCGGGTGCCGGCTCACCGGCGGGCGCACTGTGCATCGTTCCTGCTCCTTGTCGAACGGAAGGGGGCGAAGGCCGGGGGAGGTGGTCTCAGGAGTTGACGGGAGTTGACGGGACTCAGCGGAGGCTGACCGGAACGGGCGGGAGCCGGCACGGGCCGGCCGGAAGGGGCGGGGCGGACCGGCGGCTCCGGCCCGGTCCGTCAGCCCTTGACGGCTCCCGCGGAGAAGCCGGCGATCAGCCATTTCTGGATGAAGGCGAAGACGATGACGACGGGCACGGCCGCGACCACGCCCCCGGCCGCGAGCGCTCCGAGGTCGACGCTCTCGGCGCCGATCGTGTAGTTGAGGCCGACGGGGATCGTGTACTTCTCCTGCGAGCTGAGGAACATCAGCGCGAAGAGGAAGTGGTTCCAGCTGTGCACGAAGGCGAACGAGCCGACCGCGATCAGCCCGGGCCGCAGCAGCGGCAGCACCACCGCGCAGAACGCCCGGAAGCGTCCGCAGCCGTCGACCCAGGCGGCCTCCTCCAGCTCGCCCGGCACGTTTCTGATGAAGCCGCTGATCAGGATGAGGGAGAGCGGGAGCTGGAAGACGGTCTCCGCGATCACCACGCTCCACAGCGAGTTGACCAGGTTGAGATTGCGGAAGATCTCGAACAGCGGGACGAGCATCAGCGCGCCGGGGATGAACTGCGAGCAGAGCAGCGCCAGCAGGAAGCCGTTGCGGCCGCGGAACTTGAAGCGGGCGAGCGCGTAGCCGCCGGCCAGCGCGACGACCGTCGTCATGATCAGCGAGGCGACGCCGACGAGCAGGCTGTTGCGGAAGAAGATCGCGAAGCCGAGGTCGTTCCAGACCTTGTCGAAGTGCGCGGTGGTCGCGGGCCACGGCACGAGCGAGGTGGATCCCGCCGGGCGCAGCGCGAACAGCAGCATCCAGTAGAAGGGGATCAGGGTGAACAGCAGATACAGCCCGAGGGGCAGGAAGATCTGCCAGCGGGGCGCGCTGTCGGCGATCCCGCGTCCCCCGCGCCGCGTGGCACGGGGCGGGGGCGCGTCGCCCGCTCCGGTGTCCGCGCCGGACACGGTGGCCTGTTGGGTGGTCACGGCGGTGGTCATGAGCGGTCGCCCCCGAACTTGCTGAGACGCAGATAGAGGATCGAGCAGAACAGGAGGATCACGAAGGCGACGGTGGTGAGCGCCGAGGCGTAGCCGAAGTCGTGGCCGTCGATGCCGGTGTTGGCGACGTACAGCGGAAGCGTGGTCGTCGCCCCGGCCGGTCCGCCGCCGGTGAGGGTGTAGAGCAGGTCGACGTTGTTGAACTCCCAGACCGCGCGCAGCAGTGTGGACAGGATGATCGCGTCCTTGAGGTGCGGCAGGGTGATGTGCACGAACCGCCGGAGCCGGTTCGCGCCGTCGACGGAGGCCGCCTCGTAGAGGTCCTTCGGGATGGACTGGAGGTCGGCGAGGATGAGGATCGCGAAGAAGGGGACGCCGCGCCAGAGTTCGGCGAGGACGGCGGCCCAGAAGACGGTCCCGGTGTCGGAGAGCACGGAGGTGCCGTACTCGCCGATGCCCGCGTCCGCGAGATAGCGGCTGACGCCGGTCGACGGGTTGTAGAGCAGCATCCAGATGGTCGTCGTCAGCACGCCGGAGACGGCCCAGGGCGAGAAGACCAGCGCACGGGCGACGCCCCGGCCGATGAAGGTCTGGTTGACGATCAGGGCCAGCGCGAGGCCGAACGCGAGCTGGAGGGAGACCTCCGCGCCGACCCACTTGGCGCTGAAGACCAGGCTCTGCCAGAACAGGTCGTCGCCGAGGAGCTTGGTGAAGTTCTCGGCGCCGGCGAAGCCGTTCCGCCAGGGCTTGGTGACGTTGTAGTGCTGGAGGCTGTAGTAGAGGACGCTGATCATGGGGTAGGCGAGGAAGCCCAGCATGAGCAGCACGGCCGGTGAGATCAGCAGAAACGGCAGACGGGCCGGGCCGCCCGCCCGGCGGCGTGGCCGCCGGGGTTCCTTCGCCACGGCGAGGGCCATAGCGTGCTCCTTCGGTCGGGCGGGGCGAGCGTGGTAAGCGCTTGCCGAAAGGTGTGCGGGGGTCGGACGTAGCGGACTGGCGAGGGGTACGGCTCCGGTGCCGGATGGCGGCGCCGGGGTGCGGGCTCAGCCCGCGTACGGTTCGGGGACTTCTCCGGGCCGGGCCAGGAAGTCGAAGTCGCAGCCGGTGTCGGCCTGCGTGATGTGCTGTTCGTAGAGCGCCCCGTAGCCGCGCCCGTAGCGGGCGGTCGGTGGCGTGAGAGCGGCCCGGCGCCGCTCCAGCTCCGCCTCGTCGACCTCCAGGCGCAGCAGCCGCGCCTCGACGTCGAGGGTGACCGGGTCGCCGGTGCGGACCAGGGCGAGCGGCCCGCCCGCGTGCGACTCGGGCGCGACGTGCAGGACGCAGGCGCCGTAACTGGTGCCGCTCATCCGGGCGTCGGAGATCCGCACCATGTCGCGCACGCCCTGCTTGAGCAGGTGCGCCGGGATCGGCAGCATGCCGTACTCCGGCATTCCGGGGCCGCCCAGCGGACCGGAGCCGCGGAGCACCAGGACGCTGTCGGCGGTGATGCCCAGGTCCGGATCGTCGATGGTGGCCTGGAGGGTCCGGTAGTCGTCGAAGACGACGGCGGGGCCGGTGTGCCGGAGCAGGTGCGGCTCGGCGGCGACGTGCTTGATGACGGCGCCGTCCGGCGCGAGGTTGCCGCGCAGCACGGCGATGCCGCCCTCGGGGGCCAGCGGGTCGCCGGCCGTACGGATCACGTCGTCGTCGTGCACCAGGGCGCCCGCGATCTGCTCGCGCAGCGAGTCGTGCGCGACGGTCGGCCGGTCCAGGTGCAGCCGGTCCGCCAGCCGCGCCAGCAGCCCGGGCAGCCCGCCCGCGTAGTGGAAGTCCTCCATCAGATACGCCCCGCCGGGCCGGAGGTTGGCGAGGACGGGCACCCGGCGCACGATCGCGTCGAAGTCGTCGAGGGTGAGCTTCACCCCGGAGCGGCCCGCCATGGCGATGAGATGGATGATGGCGTTGGTCGAGCCGCCGAGCGCGGCGACGGTGGTGACCGCGTCCTCGTACGCCTCGCGGGTCAGGATCCGCGACAGCCTCAGGTCCCGCCAGGCCAGCTCCACGGCGCGCATCCCGGCCGCGGCGGCCATCCGGCTGTGCCCGGAGTCGACGGCGGGGATCGAGGAGGCCCCGGGCACGGTGACGCCCAGCGCCTCGGCGACGGCCGTCATGGTGGAGGCCGTCCCCATGGTCATGCAGTGGCCGGGCGAACGGGCGAGGCCGCACTCCAGTTCGGCCATCTCGCAGTCGCCGATGAGCCCGGCGCGCTTGTCGTCCCAGTACTTCCACATGTCGGTGCCCGAGCCGAGGGTCTCGCCGCGCCAGTGGCCGCGCAGCATCGGACCGGCCGGCACGAAGAGCGCCGGGAGGTCGGCGGACGCGGCGCCCATCAGCAGTCCGGGCGTCGTCTTGTCGCAGCCGCCCATCAGCACCGCGCCGTCCACGGGGTACGAGCGCAGCAACTCCTCGGTCTCCAGGGCGAGGAGGTTGCGGTAGAGCATCGGCGTCGGCTTCTGGAAGGTCTCCGAGAGCGTGGAGACGGGGAACTCCAGCGGGAAGCCGCCCGCCTGCCACACCCCGCGCTTCACGGCCTCGGCCCGCTCCCGCAGGTGCTGGTGGCAGGGGTTGATGTCGCTCCAGGTGTTGAGCACGGCGATGACCGGCTTGCCGAGGTGTTCCTCGGGGAGGTAGCCGAGCTGCCGGGTGCGCGCCCGGTGGCTGAAGGAGCGCAGGCCGTCGGTGCCGTACCAGGCGTGGCTGCGCAGCTCCTCCGGGCTCCTGCGGCCGTCCCCCCGCCGTTCCGCGCCGGTCATGACAGGTCCCACCCTTCCAGCAGCGAGGCCACCCTGCCGCGGTCCGCCTCCGGCAGCACGCTGCTGGGCGGGCGCACCTCGCGGCGGCACAGGCCGAGCGAGGCCAGGGCCTCCTTGACGACGGTCACGTTGTTGGCCGACCGGTCCTCGGCGCGCAGGTCCTCGAACTCCCGGATCCGCTCCCAGACCTTCATGGCGGCGGCGTAGTCCCCGGCGCGCAGCGCGTCCAGCATCGCGAGGGAGGTCCGCGGTGAGACGTTGACCAGGCCGGAGGTGAAGCCGGTGGCGCCGACGGCCCAGTACGAGGGCGCGTACAGCTCGGCGAGCCCGGCCACCCACACGAACCGCTCCAGCCCGGCGTCCCGCGCGACGGCCGCGAACCGGGCGGCGTCGGGCACCGCGTACTTGACCCCGACGACGTTCGGGCACAGCTCGCCGAGCCGCGCGATCCGGTCGCCGCCGAGCCGCTCGTTGCGGATGTACGGCACGACGCCCAGCTCCGGTACGGCCTCGGCGATCGCCCGGTGGTAGCCGACCCAGCCGTCGGGGGACACGTACGGATGCACCGGCTGGTGCACCATCACCATGGCCGCGCCCGCGTCCCGGGCGTGCCGGGCGGCCCCGACGGCGGTCGGGACGTCGTGCCCGACCCCGACCACGACCACGGTCCCGTCGTCCGCCTCCGCCATGGTCTCCTCGACGACGGAGCGCCGCTCGTCCGGCGTCAGGGCGTAGAACTCGCCGGTGTTGCCGTTCGGGGTGACCGTGCGGACACCGCCGTCGAGCATCCGGCGCAGCAGCGCCCGGTAGCGCGCCGGGTCGATCCGCCCGTCCTCGGCGAACGGGGTCACGGGAATCGCCACCACGTCGGCGAGGGCCGCCTTGAGCGGTGCGTGATCCATGCGGAATGCCCTTTCGGTCATGGGGTCTGCTCCGTCTCCGCCGGGAACGCCCGGCGGACGAACGAGCCGATGTGGTCGTGCAACAGCCGCGCGGCGCCGTCCGCGTCCCCCGCGAGCGCGGTGCGCAGGATCTCCTGGTGCTCGGCGGCCTCCCGGTCCCAGGACGGGCTCGCGGCCCAGGCCACGGTGGACACCAGCGCCGCCTGGTCGCGCAGGTCGTCGAGCATCCGGGACAGCAGCGGATTGCCGCACGGCAGGTACAGCGCCCGGTGGAAGTCCCGGTTGGCCAGGCTCCGGTCGGCCCGGTCGGCTGCCCGGTCGGCCCGCTCCAGCGCCTGCCGCGCGTCCTCCAGCGAGGCCTCCCGGACGACGGCGCGGCGCAGCGCCTCCGGCTCCAGCAGCAGCCGTACGTCGTAGACCTCGCGGGCCATGGCGGCGTCCACGGTCCGTACGGTGGCGCCCTTGTACTGGCCGATCACCACCAGCCCGGACCCGGCGAGCGTCTTGAGCGCCTCCCGCACGGGGGTCTTGGAGACCCCGAACTGCTGGGCCAGCTCGGTCTCGACCAACGGCTGTCCGGGGCTGAGCCGCCCGGTGAGAATGCCGTGCTTGATCGCCTCCAGCACGAACTGCGTGCGGGAGGGAATCGGCGTCGGGAGCGGGCCGGTGGCTGTGTCCATGAAGGCTCTCAGATCTCGCGTATCGCGTCTCATATATGACGTACGGAGTACGACGGGATGAAGGTAGGGCCGGGCCCGCGTCCGGTCAATGCTCCGGACGGAAAAAGGTGTTGGCGCCTCTCGGGGGCGAGGGCGGCCGGGAGCGGGAGCGCGCGCCCGGGGGCGCGGAGGCGGCGCACGCGTCATCGCGGCGGCGGAGGTCTCGCGGCAACGCGGAGGGGCCGCGGCGCCGTGCGGGCGTCGCGGCCTACGGGTGCCCCGGCGTACGGGTGTCCCGGCGTACGGGAGCCCCGGCGTACCGCGGCGTACGGGTGTCCCGGACGCGGGCGCCGCGGCCGGGCAGGCGTCCCGGACGCGCGGAGGCGCCACGGGATCCGGGGCCGCCGCGGAATCCGGGCCGGTCAGCTCACAGGTGCTCGCCCGGCAGCCCGGCGGCCTGCTCGATCCAGGAGCGGAGCCGGCCGTCGTCCGGTTCGTCGTCCTCGTGGATGTCGAGGTAGCGCACCTCGGCGTGTCTGGACGCCTTGGGCGGCACGGGATCGAGCGACGTCCCCCGGAAGAACTGCAACTGGACGTAGCGCGTGTAACAGCGGAAGGACAGGAACCAGCCCTCGCCCTCGTGCCCGTAGAACGGCTGGTTCCATTTCACTGCCTTGTGCACGTCCGGGACCGTGCGCACGATGAGGTCGTCGAGGTGCTGCCCGACGTCCCGCTTCCAGCCGGGCATGGCGGCGATGTAGTCCCGCACCGGGCCGTTTCCCTCGCCCTTGGGGATCTGCGGATTGCCGCCCGAGAGCAGCTTCGGTCCCGCGTCGCTCTTCTTGCGATCGGTCATGGGAACTCACCCCGAATGCGGTCCGTGATGCCGCGAAAGCCGAGTGTGATGTCTCGCGAGTTTGCCGACGCGAAAAGTCTAACCCCGCTCCGCGCCGGACGCCGAAGGCTGCGGGCCCTGCCGCGGGCCCGCTCCCGTCCGGCGGCCCCGGCCGCCCGCAGAGGCGTCACGGCGGCCGGCCGGGGCCGCGGGAAGGGCCGTCCGGGCGGAGCCGGACCTCCCGGCGGCCGGCGTGCGGCGGCGCCCGGCGGTCCGCCTCCTCCCGGCGGGGATCCGGCGGCCTCCTACGCGAGCGCCTCCCGCACCAGGCCGAGATCCGGGCCGGAGGCCAGCCCCCCGTGGTACAGCCGCAGTTCGGTCGCCCCCAGTTCCGCCGCGTGCGCGGCGTCCGCGGCCAGCGTCGACGGGCTGCCGCCCATCCCGGACACCACGGGGAAGTTGGCGGCGAGCACCGTTCCGTCCGCCGCCGCCCGGGCGAACGGCCCGAGCGCGGCGGCCCGTTCCGCCGCGCCGCCCGCGCACGGCACCACGACCCCGTCCGCGTGCGCGAGCACGTCCGCCGGGTCGGTCCCGGCGTTGGCGCCGCACCGGTGCCAGGCCGGGTCGGCGTGCAGCAGCACCCGGAAGCCGGGCGGCGCCTCGGCGCGGACCGCGGCGACGGCCTCCCGCTGGAGGGAGGAGGCGACGCCGGCGCGCCAGGTCCGGGTGGCGGCCGCGGGGCCGGCGCCGAGCAGTTTCTCCACCGCCGCCCACTCCGCGGCCCGCTCCCGCACCGGGAACGCCTCCGCGGCCCCGGCCGATCCGGCCCACAGCGGGTACAGGGCCGAGCGGACGGCGTCCCGCAGCCGCTCCGGATCCGCGCCCGAGGAGCCGTAGCCCGCCCGGCAGACGTCGCAGAAGCACAGCGACATCAGATATTCGCCGGGGCCGCCGAGCGCCACCCCGGCCGTCTTGTCGTGCGCGTGCAGGTGCGCGAAGCCGTACCAGCCCAGGGATTCCAGCTCGGTGCCGCGCGCGCCCGGCCGTACGGCGGCCTCGGCGGCCAGCGTGACCAGGTACTCGCGCACCTCGGGGCGGGCCACGCAGGGCGCCCACGGGTAGCGGTCGCCGTACGCGTTGACCACCGAGGTCCCGGGGTGCTCCTCGCCGAGACGGGAGTTGTGGGCGAGCACGACCCAGGTGTGCACCTCCAGCCCGGCGTCCGCGAGCGCCCCGGCCGCCGCGCCGTACGGGTCCTCCTGCGGCATCCAGCCCTGCTCGTACGGCCGCAGGGCGCGGCCCGACCAGCGGGCGGGCCCGGGCGGGTAGAGCACCGCGGCGTGCCGCGCGGTGACGACGCGGTGCGCGGGGTGACGCGGGGTCAGGGCGCGGGTCGAGTGGTAGGCGGAGGCGAGCGTCACCTGCCGGACGCCCAGCCCGGCGACGCGCTCCGGGGCCGCCGGATCCCCCACCACGTCCCACGGATACAGAAAGGCCGATGCCCGCATGTTCGTCTCCTCCCGGCCGGCCGCCGGTACGGCCGTGATCGCGGTCACGCTAGGCGGGGCGGGTAAACCGGTCAAGAACTCATGACAGCGCTTACTGTCCGACCGCCGGAAGCCCTTGACGCAGATCACGTCCCGCGACAAAGCTGTCCGTGACCGAGCTTGTCCCGACACCCGCCGAGCCCCGAGGAGACCCCTTCATGCCCGCGCCCCGCACCGTTCTGCTCACCGGCGCCGCAGGCGGCCTCGGCACCCTGATGCGGGAGCTCCTTCCTCCGTACGGCTACGAACTGCGGCTGCTGGACGCCGTACCGCTGCCCGACGCCCCGGCCGACGGCTCGGCGATCACCGCCGACCTGGCCGACACCCAGGCGCTGCGCGACGCGGTGCGCGGGGTCGACGCGATCGTCCATCTCGCCGGGATCTCGCTCGAGTCCACCTTCGACAAGATCCTGGCCGCCAACATCCAGGGCACGTACAACCTCTACGAGGCGGCGCGCGAGGAGGGGGTGCGCCGCGTCGTCTTCGCCTCCAGCAACCACGCGGTCGGCTACACCCCCCGCCCCGCCTCGCCCGGCGAGCTGATCCCGGTCGACACCCCGCGCCGCCCGGACACCTTCTACGGCCTGTCGAAGTGCTTCGGCGAGGACCTCGCCTCCCTCTACTGGGACCGGCACGGCATCGAGACCGTCTCCATCCGCATCGGCTCCTGCTTCCCCGAGCCGAAGACCGTCCGGATGCTGTCGCTGTGGATGAGCCCGGCCGACGGCGCCCGGCTGCTGCACGCCTCCCTGACCGCCGAGGACGTCGGCCACACCGTCGTCTACGGCAGCTCGGCCAACACCCGGCTGTGGTGGGACCTCTCCTCGGCCCGCGCGCTCGGCTACGAGCCGCAGGACGACTCCGAGCCGTACGCCGCGAAGCTCATCGCCGAACAGGGCGAGCTGGACCCGGACTCCCCCGCGGACGTGAACCTCGGCGGCCCGTTCTGCACGGACCCCCCGATCTGGCCCCGCTGACGGCGGGGCCGGCGCGGCAGCGAACGGCCGCCCCGCAGCCGTCGCCCCGGAACCGTCCCGGCACGGCCGCCCCGCAGCCGTCGGCCCGGGCAGCCGGTCCCGGGCGGCCGGTCCCGGGCGGCCGGTCCCGGGCGGCCGGAGTGGTCCCGGGCGGCCGGAGTGGTCCCGGGCGGCGGTCCCGGAACGGCGGCCAGGGCGATCCCGGCAGGCGGTGCCCGGAGCCCACCGGGACGCGGCCGCACCCGCCCGCGAGCGCGCTTGCGGAACGGCGCCGGGGCGGCGCTCCGCGAGCGGCGGGGGCGAAAAGCCGGGTGCGCCGGAGCGCGTACCACTGCATGATCGCGGCCATGGAAACCCCGACACTCCGCCGCGCGGACCCGCAGGACGCCGCCGCGGTCGCCGACGTCTGGCTGCGCTCCTACGACGCCGCGCTGCCGTCCGTCCGCCGCGCCCACCCGGACGACGCGGTCCGCGCCTGGTTCCGCCAGGTGGTCGTGCCCGGCGGCTGCACCTGGCTGGCCGAGACCGGTCACACGGTAACCGGCATGATGACGCTCGACGGCCCCGAACTGGCGCAGCTCTACCTCGACCCGGCCTGGCGCGGCACCGGCCTCGGCGACCGCTTCGTGGCGCTGGCCAAGCAGCTCCGGCCCGCCGGTCTGGAACTCTGGACGTTCCAGGTGAACGCCCCGGCCCGGCGCTTCTACCTGCGCCACGGCTTCCGGGAGGCCGAGCGCACCGACGGTGCCCGCAACGAGGAACGGGAACCGGACGCCCGCTATGTGTGGTCGCCCGGGGGCCCCGGCACCGGAGCCTGACGGCAGCCCGCCCGGCTGCGCGGAATCACCGGGTCCGGCACGGCCCGGCGCGACGAGCGGGCCCCCGCCGCCGTGCCGCCGACCGGGGTAGGTAATGGAACCGTAAAGCGGGGTCGTTCGTTACCCCGGGCATGACCGCTATGACCCCCGGCTCGAACATCCCTCTCGCCGTCCCCCGCGTGACGGTGGATGTCCAGGCCCCCGTACGGCTCGACGTCTCGGGCCTGCTGCTCACCGTCGACGGGAAAGTGCGTTCCGACGACGACTTCGTCTTCTACAACCAGCCCACCGGCCCCGGTGTCAGTCACCGCGGCGGTGGCGGCGCCACGCCCGACGGGATCGTCGTGGACACCGCCGCCGTGCCCGCCGGCATCGAGAAGATCGTGGTGACGGCCAGCCTCGACGCCCCCGGCGCGACGTTCGCCGGGACCGAGCCGACGGCCACCGTACGCGCCGACGACGGCTCCGTGCTCGCCACCTTCACCCCGCCCCGGCTCGGCAGCGAGACCGCGCTCGTGGTGATGGAGGTCTACCGCCGGAACGGCGCCTGGAAGGTCCGCGCCGTCGGCCAGGGATACGCCAACGGCCTGGCCGGCATCGCCACCGACTTCGGGGTGAGCGTGGACGAACCCGCGGCTCCCGCCG
>NZ_WHPN01000045.1 GCF_009735685.1 Streptomyces lycii
CGGCCGTGACCGGGGTCCGGTCAGGAGCTCAGCGCGCCGATCTCCACACCGTGTTCGGCGGCCAGGCGGTGCAGGTCGTCCAGCTCGGCCTGCTCCACCTCCACGAGGAAGTCGTCGCCCGTCTCGCGCGCATGCGTCAGGTCGGACTCGGTGGTCTCTATACGCTGCAGAAGTCCTGCGGTGAACGCGTCCATGGTTGCGCCCCCTCGTCGTGGGTCGATGGCACGGGGGTGTGCCGACGGCGGGTCGATCACGCTCCGCTCCTCTGCGGGGGACAGCAGGCCGTGGCATGCCACGTACAGGGCGTGATCTCTGGATGTTTCATCGTCCTCCCCATCAGCGCCCGCGCGGAAACCTCGGCAACCCCCGAAAATCCGGAATTCTCCGGCCGTCCCTGCTCGGAGCGGGTCCACTTACCGCCGGTTTACGAGCCTTGGCGGCAGGATGGAGACACAGGGACAGGCCGGAACTCCAAGATCCCCGGCCCGATCACAGGCCCCCGAGGAAAGGAAATGCGCCGTGCGCGTACTCGTCGTCGAGGACGAGCAGCTGCTCGCCGATGCGGTGGCCACCGGGCTGCGCCGGGAGGCCATGGCCGTCGACGTGGTGTACGACGGCGCCGCGGCGCAGGAGCGGATCGACGTCAACGACTACGACGTGGTGGTCCTCGACCGGGACCTCCCGCTGGTCCACGGCGACGACGTGTGCCGGCGGATCGTCGAACTCGGACTGCCCACCCGGGTCCTCATGCTGACCGCATCCGGTGACGTGAGCGACCGGGTGGAGGGCCTGGAGATCGGCGCGGACGACTACCTCCCCAAGCCGTTCGCGTTCAGCGAGCTGACCGCCCGGGTGCGCGCGCTGGGGCGCCGTACCACGGTCGCGCTGCCGCCCGTCCTGGAGCGCTCCGGGATCAAGCTGGACCCCAACCGCCGGGAGGTCTTCCGGGACGGCAGGGAGATCCAGCTGGCGCCGAAGGAGTTCGCGGTGCTGGAGGTGCTGATGCGCAGTGAGGGCACCGTGGTCTCCGCCGAGCAGCTGCTCGAGAAGGCGTGGGACGAGAACACCGACCCCTTCACCAACGTGGTGCGGGTCACCGTGATGACGCTGCGCCGCAAGCTCGGTGAGCCGCCCGTGATCGTCACCGTGCCCGGCTCCGGCTACCGGATCTGACCCGATGGCATCCACGCCCCCCTCCGCACCGGCCCCCGCGCCCCCGAAACCCACCTGGGACCCCCGCACCCCGCCCCGGTCCCGGCCCTGGCTGCGGCCCACCATCAGGATCCGGCTCACGCTGCTCTACGGCGGCATGTTCCTGATCGCGGGCATCGTGCTGCTGTCGCTGATCTATCTGCTGGCGGCGCAGGCGCTGGACCAGGGCAACACCCTGCCGTTCCGGCTGCTGGAGGGCAGCTTCCGGCCGACGAGCAGCACCTGCCCGGCGATCACCGGCCGGACGTTCGAGACGGAGGAGTTCAACACCGTCCTCGAGACCTGTATGCACTACCAGCGGCAGCTGGCGCTCGACGACCTGCTGCGGCGCTCCCTGCTCGCCCTGCTGGGCCTCAGCGTCGCCGCGTTCGCGTTCGGCTACGCGATGGCCGGCCGGGTGCTCTCGCCGCTGGGCCGGATCACCCGCACCGCCCGCATGGTGGTCGGCTCCGACCTGTCCCGCCGGATCGAGCTGGGCGGGCCGGACGACGAGCTGAAGGAGCTGGCCGACACCTTCGACGAGATGCTCGACCGGCTGGACCGCGCCTTCGACGCCCAGCGCCGGTTCGTGGCCAACGCCTCGCACGAGCTGCGCACCCCGCTGGCGATCAACCGGACCCTGCTGGAGGTGCAGCTCTCGGACCCCGACGCGGCCCCGGAACTCACCCAGCTGGGCAAGACCCTGCTCGCCACCAACGAGCGCAGCGAACAGCTGGTCGAGGGGCTGCTGCTGCTCGCCCGCAGCGAGAACGAGATCGTCGACCGGAAGCCGGTGGACCTGGCCGAGGTCGCCTCGCGCGCGGTCGAGCAGGTCCGCCCGGAGGCGGAGGCGGCGCGGGTCGAGCTGCGCGGGGAGCCGCGCGAGGGGAAGCCGGCTGTGACGGTCCAGGGCAACGGCGTGCTGCTGGAGAGGGTCGCGATGAACCTGGTGCAGAACGCGGTGCGCTACAACGAACCGGGCGGCTGGGTCGAGGTGAGCGCGGGGCGGACGGACGGCATGGCGAACCTGGTCGTCGCGAACACCGGGCCGGTCGTTCCGGCGTACGAGCTGGACAACATCTTCGAGCCGTTCCGCAGGCTGCGCACCCAGCGCACCGGGAGCGACAAGGGCGTGGGTCTCGGCCTGTCCATCGTGCGTTCGGTGGCCCGTGCGCACGGCGGGCAGGTCAGCGCGGTGCCCCGGGACGGCGGCGGGCTCGTGATGCGTGTCACCTTCCCGCTCTGACCCGCCGGAAGGCTGTTCGCTTTGGGCGGAATTTTCGGGGTCCCCGCTTCGGAATTCCGTGTGGGATCCATCACAAGCTGTATTTCCGGCCATTTACCCTCCGTGAGGACACGGGTCGTCGGAAAGCCGGGAAAATCCGGGTTTTCGCGGGCCCCGATCACGGGAAGTACACGGGGTGGCCCCGCGAGATGTGGGAACACGACCGTGTACGGTCCCCATCGCCATCCAACCCGATCACCTCTTCAGGGGTGCGGTTGGGTGTCGATTGAGTAACAGACCTTGATGTGAGGCAAAATCTCCGCCTCGGGTCGGGCACAAGACCGGCTCCTCACGCGTTACGAGCGCTGAGACACCACAGACACCCGGAGGGGGAGAGCGACATGGCAACGGACTACGACACCCCACGCAAGACCGATGACGAGCTCAACGAGGACAGCATCGAAGAGCTCAAGGCCCGTCGGAACGACAAGTCGACGTCCAGCGTGGACGTGGACGAGTTCGAGCAGGCCGAGGGCCTCGAGCTGCCCGGTGCGGACCTCTCCAACGAGGAGCTGTCCGTCCGCGTGCTGCCACGCCAGGCCGACGAGTTCACCTGCATGAGCTGCTTCCTGGTGCACCACCGCAGCCAGCTGGCAGCCGAGAAGAACGGCCAGCCGATCTGCCGCGACTGCGCGGCCTGAGGCCGGACGGCCGTGACAGGGTCCACGCCGTCCCGGAAGCACCTCTTCCGGCGGCAGGGCACACCAGAGGCACGCGAGGGCCGCGGCGCCCCCGTGGAGGGCGCCGACGCGCCCTCCGAGTCCTCCGCCCTGCCGGCGGAACAGGCCGAGCGCCCCGACCAGGCGCCCGGCACGCCCGCTGATCCCGCGCGCACGCGCGGGGGAACACGCGCGGGACGGGGCCGCGGGGCCGCGCTCGCGTCAGCGGCCGGACGGGGGATGTCCGCCGGAGGCCGCGGCGCCCGGCGCGGCCTCACCGTCGTCGCGGACCGCATCATCGACGTCGCGCCGCGGATTCCGGTCCGCGACCTGGCGACGCTCCGGGCCCAGTTCCCCGGCCTCGGGCCGGAACAGATCGCCGACCGGCTGGTGGCCGGAGCGATCCGCAGCTCCGGGACCGTCGGCGCCGGAGTCGGCGCCGCCGCCATGCTGCCCACACCCCCCACGATGCCCGCGGAGCTGGCCGCCGAGATCGTCGGCGTCGCCTCCGTGGAGTTCAAGCTGATCGCCGAGCTGCACGAGGTCTACGGCGTGCGGGCGCCCGGCGGCCCCTCCGGGCGGGCGTCCGCCTATCTGTCCGCGTGGACGGAGGAGCGCGGCATCGACGTCACCAAGCCGACCAGTTTCAACGGCGCCCTGGGCGGCCAGATGCGGCGGCAGCTGCGCCAGCAGATCCTCAAGCGCACCGTGCGCAACTTCCCCACCCTGATCCCGTTCATGGTGGGCGCGGCCGCCGGTGCGCTCATGAACCGGCGCGAAACCAGGAAGCTCGCCGAGAAGGTCCGCAAGGACCTCCGCCGGCGGCAGGTCCCCTGGGACAGCCTCCCGGCGGCCCCGGAGCCGGAGCTCGGCAGCCCGAAGGAGCTCCAGCAGCGGCCCGGCCCGCTTCCGGGCGACGGCCCCTCCCGGGACGGCGGCTGACTGCCGGGTCCGCGAGATCTGTGAGATCTGTGAGATCTGTGAGATCTGTGAGATCCGTGAGATCCGCGGGATCTGTCAGATTCGCGAGGTCCGTGAGATTCGCCGAATCGCCGGGACTGCGGCAACCGCCGGTGGCCCGAGATCGCCGGACGCCCGATACCTGCCGGACGCCCGAGCCCCTCCGGTCCCGCGAGGTCCGCCGGATCGCACCGGCCGCCTCAGGCCCGTACGGCCGCCAGCGCGGCGGCCAGCCCTTCCGGGTCCCGGGTCGACAGATAGACGTACGGAGTCGGGTCCGCCGGGTCCGTGATCTCCACCCGCAGCGCGGTCGGGATGTAGCTCCGCAGCAGCATGAAGGCCCGCGGGTCCGCCTTGTACGTCCGCCACGCGGCCGCCTCCCGGGCGTCCAGCACCTCCGCGTCGCCCAGCGCCGTCACCGGGATCCTGGCGTCGCCTGCCACCAGGGAGTCCGCGACCACCCGGATCCGCGCCGAACCGTAGGAACTCACCGCGGCGGCGCCCAGGGCCGCGCCCACGATCAGACCGCCCAGCGACGGGAGCACCCCGAGGGGCAGCACGGTCAGGCCGCAGAAAAGGCCGGCCGCAACCGTGACGAGCCACCAGGAACGGGGCGCGGTCAGGCGTTCTTCGTAGGACTGCATGGACTCAAGCTTGGCACGGCCGCGTTGCCCGTCCCCGCGCGCGGGTAGGGTCTGCACTCGTGAGTGCACCAACATCTTCGCTGACGCCCCCCGAGGGCGCCCGGCCGCCGGTCCGGCACCCCGACGCGCCCGCGCCCGGGGAGCTGCTCGGCGCCCATTACGACCAGTGCTTCGGCTGCGGCCGGGACCAGGCGCACGGACTGCACCTGGAGACGCGGGCGGGCGAGGGCGTGAGCGTCACGGCCGTCTTCACCGTCAAGGCCGCCCACCAGGGCGCGCCCGGACTGGCCCACGGCGGAGTGCTGGCCACGGCCCTGGACGAGACGATCGGCTCGCTGAGCTGGGTGCTGCGCACCATCGCGGTCACCGGCCGGCTGGAGACGGACTACGTCCTGCCGGTGCCGGTCGACACCGAGCTGCACCTCGACGCCCGGGTCACCGCGGTGCACGGCCGCAAGATCTACGGCACCGCCACCGGCCGGATCGGCGCCCCCGACGGCCCCGTGGCGGTCCGGGCCAACGCCCTCTTCATCGAGGTCAAGGTGGACCACTTCATCGAGAACGGCCGCGACACCGAGATCAGGGCCGCGCTCGAGGACCCGGACCAGGTCAGGGTCGCGCGGGCCTTCGAGGTGAACCCGTGAGCCGCGCCCCGGTGGACGTGCTGCTGCGGCGGCTCGACCCGGACGTGCCGGTCCCGGCGTACGGCCACCCCGGTGACGCCGGCACCGACCTGGTCACCACCGAGGCCGCCGAGCTGGGGCCGGGCGAGCGGGCCGTGCTGCCCACCGGGATCGCCGTGGCGCTGCCCGACGGGTACGCGGCCTTCGTGCACCCGCGCTCCGGTCTCGCCGCCCGGTGCGGCGTGGCACTCGTGAATGCTCCCGGGACGGTGGATGCCGGGTACCGTGGAGAGATCAAGGTGATCGTGGTCAACCTGGACCCGCGTGAGAGCGTGCGGTTCGAGCGGTTCGACCGGATCGCTCAACTGGTCGTCCAGCAGGTCGAGAAGGTGCGCTTCCACGAGGTCGCGGAGCTTCCGGGCTCGGCGCGGGCCGGCGGGGGCTTCGGATCGACCGGCGGGCACGCCGCGATGGACGGCCCCGCCGGGGGACATGAATACGCTTCGGTCGCATCCGACCGGGAAGGACAGTGACGTGTTCGGACGTCGTCGCAAGGGACGCGCAGACGCTGAGGACACCAAGGGCGAGGTCGACCTCCCCGAGGACGGTGTGGACTCGGACGGGTCCGAGCTCGCCGGGGACCCGGCGGAGAAGAGCGGGCGCAGGGTGAACCTGCCGCCCGCCCCCCGCCCCGACGGGCCGTGGGACATCTCCGAGGTGAGCAAGCCCGAGGAGGGCCGCGTCGACCTCGGTGGTGTCTTCGTCCCCGGGGTCGAGGGCATGGAGCTGCGGGTGGAGGTCGCCGGCGACGCGATCGTCGCCGCGACCGTCGTGCTCAAGGACAGCGCCGTCCAGCTCCAGGCGTTCGCCGCTCCCAAGCGGGAGGGCATCTGGGGCGAGGTGCGCGAGGAGATCGCCAGCGGCATCACCCGCCAGGGCGGGGTCATCGACGAGGTCGAGGGCCCGCTGGGCTGGGAGCTGCGGGCCCAGGTGCCCGTGCAGCTGCCGGACGGCAAGAACGGCGTGCAGGTGGTGCGCTTCGTCGGGGTCGACGGGCCGCGCTGGTTCCTGCGCGGGGTGATCTCCGGCCAGGGCGCGGTGCAGCCGCAGACCGCCGGGCTGCTGGAGCAGATCTTCAAGGACACCGTCGTCGTCCGCGGCGACCAGCCGATGGCGCCCCGCGACCCGATCGTGCTCAAGCTGCCGAACGACGCGCAGATGGTGCCGGACGGCGTCCAGCAGGACGAGGCCGAGCCCGGCTCGCGTTTCGCGGGCGGCGTCGACCGCCTCTCCCGCGGCCCGGAGATCACCGAGGTCCGCTGAGGTCCGCGACCGGGTGCCTCTCCC
>NZ_WHPN01000046.1 GCF_009735685.1 Streptomyces lycii
CGGTGGGCGCGTGACACCGGTCGCCGCCGCGAACGGCCGCGCGGCAGTGCTGCGCGCCGACGGGCTCCGACGGAAAATCTGACTACTTTCCGTCACTGTCGGCAGGGCGATACCGGGTGCCGTGCCCGGCCTGTCGGATGATCCGCTCACCGTTCACTCCCGCTGAGGACTCGGCTCGTACAGATTCGCAAAGGTGGTCGGGCCGGTGGCGAATGGCCGCCGTTGGGGGGAATCCGCGCTGGAAATGTGCCGATCATAGGGGCTCGCGCAAGTCGTCTTCCACCGTTCCGGACGTGAGCCGGGGCACGTCGGATCGGCTGTCTGATCGTTTCTGCACGACCGTGTGCGAGGTTGAAGACTCACAGACTGTTCGTGACGTTGCGTTACGTATAGACATACCAGCGGCGTCACCCGACCGGAGCAGTGAAACGGGCCGCCTGTCGACAAATGCACGCAATGTGGACAGGGTCCCGTATCCGGATCCGGGAGGTTGACGTGAAGCGCCGGCAGACACCCGGGGGAGTGGGGCGGCGGTCCCGGCCGCGGTACCGCCGGCCTGCCGCCGCGGCGACCTCCTTCACGGCCCTGTTGGCCACCTCGCTCGTCGCGGGCCCCGCCTCGGCCGCCGTGATCGGCGACGCCTGCGCGCTGGCCCGCACGGCCGTCCATCACTCGGAGGGCGTCGACACCTGGAACGAGACCTATCCGCAGCCTTCCGGGCAGTTGGACGCGGTGATGGTCTTCCTGTCCTTCCCCGACTCCGAGCCCATGGCCTCCCCGGACGAGCTGTTCCCCGAGTACTTCCCCGCCACCTCGCGCTTCTTCGAGCGGGCCTCCTACGGCAGCTTCCGGCTCCGGGCCCACCCGGTGCGCAAGTGGCTGGAGATGCCCGCGGAGTCGACCTCGTACGGAATAGGGCGGGACTGGGACGCCGATCTGCGCGCCGCCTATTTGGGTGATGCGGTGGAACTCGTTGACCGGCAGGTGGATTTCTCCCGGTACGACCTGGTCTATCTGGTGGCCGATCCGGACGCCCCCGGAGTCGACTCCGACGCGACCAAGGTCGTCAACTTCGACGAGCCGATGCGGGTCGACGACACCGAGCTGCGCAGGATCGTCACCGTGTTCGAGCAGCGTCCGCCGGACCGCAACGTCCTCGCACACGAGACCGGACACGTCTTCGACCTCCCCGACCTCTACCACCGCCCGAAGGACGGCCGGGGCGACTGGGACACGCACGTGGGCGACTGGGACCTCATGGGAAGCCAGTTCGGGCTCGCCCCGGAACCGTTCGGCTGGCACAAGTGGAAGCTCGGCTGGCTCGGTGACACGCAGGTCAACTGCGTGCGCGGGGAGGGCGAGAGCCTGCACGGCCTGCTGCCCGTCGGCGCCGGTGACGGGCCCGCTCCCGTCACCGGACCCCGGCTGCTCGTGATCCGCACGGGAGCGGACACCGCGCTCGCCGTCGAGGTCCGCACCGCCTCGGGCAACGACGTCGCGACCTGCGCCGAGGGCGTACTGGCCTACCGGGTGCACAGCGGGGTCGCCTCCGCGGACGGGCCGATCGAGGTCCTGGACGGCCATCCGCGCACCGGCGCCTGCTGGGACACCTCGGTCTACCCGGAACTGGCGGACGCTCCCATCGGCGTCGGCGAAAGCCTGACCGACCCGGAGAGCGGGGTGACGATCGAGGTCACCGGGACCGACGCGGAGGGCCGCTGGACGGTACGGGTCGAACGGCCCTCCGCCCCGGCCGAGGCGGTCGCCGGAGCGCTGGGCGCGGGCGGCGGCGGGGAGTCCGGCGAGACGGGCCGCCGGGC
>NZ_WHPN01000047.1 GCF_009735685.1 Streptomyces lycii
CCGGCCGGTTCCGCACCGTCGCCGCGGGACCCGCCGGACGGTCCGCCCCGCCCGGCCGCTTCCCTGTCGCTGTCCGCGCTGTCCGCGCTGTCCCCGGGGTGCCCGTCGTCCCCGCGGCGGCCGTCGTCTCCGTCGTCCCCGCTGTTCCCGCGGTGCGCGTCGTCCCCGCCGTGCCCGTCATGGCCGCCGTCTCCGCCGGGACCCCCGGGGCCGTCACCGCCGGGCGCGTCCCCCTCCGCCGGGGAAGACGCATGCCCGGCAGACACGGCGGCAGCTCCGGCGGCCTCACCGGGCCGGCGCGGCGCGCTGCCCGCCTCGCCCCGGGGCGGCGGGCCGGGGCGGTCCGCCCGCCCGGTACCGGACGTCGGGATGTCGTCGCCGCCGGCGCCCGGGGCGGCGTCTTCCGGCGCCGGCGCGGCAGCGGCCTCGCCGGCGAGGCGGTCCGTGGTCACAGCGTGCTCCAGTCCTGGTCGGGGTAGTGGTGCACCGGTGCCGACACATCGTCGAGCGCCCGGCAGATCTCGTCGGGAAGACTAAGCTCCTCCGCTGACAATGCCGCCGCCAGCTGCTGTGACGTGCGGGCGCCGACGATCGGGGCGACCACTCCGGGCCGGTCCCGGACCCAGGCGAGTGCCACGTTGAGCGGGGTGGTCGCCAGACCGTCGGCCGCGGTGGCGACGGCGTCGACGATCAGCCCCGCCGCCTCGTCGAGATACGGGGCGACGAAGCCCGCCATGTGCTCCGAGGCGCCCCGCGAGTCGGCCGGGGTGGCATGGCGGTACTTGCCGGTCAGCACCCCCCGGCCCAGCGGTGACGAGGGCAGCAGGCCGACGCCGAGGTCCCGGGCGGCGGGCAGCACCTCCCGTTCGACGCCGCGCTGCACCAGCGAGTACTCCATCTGCGTACTCGCCAGCCGGGTGCGGGTTCCCGGCACCGCGAGCTGCCAGGTCGCCGCCTTGGCCAGCTGCCAGCCGGAGAAGTTCGACACCCCCACATAGCGGGCGCGCCCGCTGGCGACCGCGATGTCCAGCGCCTGGAGGGTCTCGTCCAGCGGTGTCGAGGGATCGAAGGCGTGCACCTGCCACAGGTCCACGTAGTCGGTCCCGAGCCGTTCCAGGGAGGCGTCGAGGGCAGCGAGGAGATGCCCGCGGGAGCCGTCGAACCGCCGCTCCGGGTCGGGAACGCTGCCCGCCTTGGTGGCGATCACCAGGTCCCGGCGGGGCACCAGGTCCTCGATGAGCTGCCCGAGTACGTATTCGGCGGCGCCGTCGGCATAGACGTCGGCCGTGTCGACGAGCGTGCCGCCCGCCTCCCAGAACTCCTTCAGCTGCTCGGCGGCGCCGTGCTCACCCGTGTCGCGCCCCCAGGTGAGGGTGCCGAGCCCGATCCGCGATACCCGCAGCCCCGTACGGCCGAGATGCCTCTGCTCCATGGGCGACGAGGTTACTGGCCGGGCCCCGGCCGGGAGGGCCCGCGGCGCGCCCCGGCCCTGACGGATCCGCCCGCTCCGCGCTAGAGTCCCGACCACAGGGAACGTTACTGATCAGTAAGGGGAACGCCATGCGGCTCGGGATCAACCTCGGCTACTGGGGTGCGGGAATGGACGCCGACAATCTCGCGGTCGCGCGCGAGGCGGACCGGATCGGCTATTCGGTGTGCTGGGCCGCGGAGGCGTACGGTTCGGACGCCGCGACGGTGCTGGCGTGGGTCGCCGCGCAGACGGAGCGGATCGACGTCGGGTCCGCCATCTTCCAGATCCCGGCCCGTACGCCCGCGATGACGGCCATGACCGCCGCCACCCTCGACTCGCTCTCCGGGGGCCGCTTCCGGCTCGGCCTCGGCGTCTCGGGCCCGCAGGTGTCCGAGGGCTGGTACGGGGTGAAGTTCGACAAGCCGCTGGCCCGCACCCGCGAGTACGCCGAGATCGTCCGCAAGGCCATGTCCCGTGAGCGGCTCACGCACGAGGGACAGCACTGGACGCTGCCGCTGCCCGGCGGCCCCGGCAAGCCGATCAAGATGACCGTGCACCCGGTGCGCGAGGAGATCCCGCTGTACATCGCGGCGATCGGACCGAAGAACCTGGAGCAGACCGGTGAGATCGCGGACGGCGCCCTGGTGCTGTTCTTCGCGCCGGAGCACGCCGAGTCGACCACGCTGAGCCCGATCCGGGCGGGGCGCGAGAAGGCCGGGAAGACGCTGGACGGCTTCGACCTGGTGCCGACGGTGCCGATGGCGGTCGGCGACGACATCGACGCGCTCGCGGACGTCTTCCGGCCGTACACCGCCCTGTACGTCGGCGGCATGGGCAGCGCCAAGCAGAACTTCTACAACCGGCTCGCCTGCCGCATGGGTTACGAGAAGGAGGCCGCCGAGATCCAGGAGCGCTTCCTGGCCGGTGACAAGGACGGAGCGGCGGCGGCCGTGCCCCGCGAGCTGATCGACTCCACCACGCTGCTCGGCCCGGTCGAGCGGATCGCGGACCGGATGCGGGCCTACGCCGAGGCCGGGGTGACGACGCTCTCCCTCACACCGGCGGGCTTCACGCTCGACGAGCGGCTCGCCTCGCTGCGCGTGGGCGTCGAGGCGCTGGAGCGCGCGGGCCTCGCCGAGTGACCGGCGGCCGGTCCCGGGCGGGCCGGCCGCTCCGCGGGGCGCCGGTCAGCCCGGGACCAGCCGTCCCATCAGCCGTCCGAACGAGATGAGCCGCGCTATCTGGCCCGCCCCGCCGTCGTCCAGCGACTTGCTGAACCGGAACGCCTCCGGCCGGAAGCGGGCGGCGGCGATCGGGGCGTCCGGGTCGCCGCCCTGGACGGGGTTGAGTTCGTGCGGGGTGGCGGTCGCGAGCACCAGGTGCACGCCCCGGTCCACCCGGCGCCCCATCCGGTCGCGGCCGACCAGCGTGCGCATCCCGACATGGCGGATCGCGTCCAGCGGCAGCACCTGCACGGAGGAGTCGAGGACGGTGCCGCCCGGAGCGTCCTCGTCGGCGACCTCCTCGCTGTGCCACAGGATCAGCCGCCGCCCGTCGCAGACCGCGGCCTCCTGCCACAACGAGGCGCCCGCCTCGGTGAGATCCACCACGCGCTCCAGCGTGAAGCCCCGGACCCGGCGCCGGCCCAGCACGCCGCCGACGGCGTCCAACGCCACGTCCGCGTGCAGGAAATAGGCGTGCGCCGCTTCGTCCAGCCGCTCGTACGGCGACCAGTCGGAACCCTCCGGACCCACACGCCGCGGCGCGAGACTGCCCCGTGCCGCCTTGCCGAACAAGCTCACCCACAACCCCTTCCGGTCCGTCATCAGCCTACCGAGGGCCGCCGACAGCCGGGAGCAGTGTGCACGCCCGCCGGAGGCCCCGCAGGCCGCGGCCTCCCGCCGGTCGGCCTGACGCCCCGTCACCTCGACGGTCACGGCCGGTAATCCCGCCGCCTCCCCGGCCGGCGCCGATTTGCGAGGGCGTGCGAGGGCGTGCGGGGCGGCGATCGGCGGACGGGCTGAGGCGTACGGGGGCGGGGGCGTGCGGGGCTGAGGCGTACGGGGGGCGGGGACCTGCGGAGGTAGGGAAGTGCGGGGCAGGAACGAGCGGGGCAGGGACGTGCGGGGCGGCGAGGGCGGAGGAGCCGGGGCGTACGGGATCCGGGGCGTACGGGAGCCGGGGAGGTGCGGTGCGGTGTGGAGCGGGGGCCCAGGGGCCGGGGGCCAGGAGCGAGCGCTTGAGGGGCGTACGAGGGCCTGCGCAGCGACCGCGTGCGGGCGGCCCACGCGCCCGTCACCCCGCCCGTCACCCCGCCCTCATCGCGGCATCCGTCGCCGCCTCGCCGGCCGTCCACGGCGAGTTCCGCTCTCCCTGCGCGCGGCACCGCGCCCCCGCGGCCCCCGGACCGGGGGATCAGAGCCAGCCGCGCCGCTTGAACTGCCGGTACAGCCCGACCACCGCGACCGCCATGAAGACCAGCACCACCGGATAGCCCCAGGACGTGCGCAGCTCCGGCATGTGCTGGAAGTTCATCCCGTAGATGCCGGCGACCATGGTGGGCACCGCCGCCATCGCCGCCCAGGCCGAGATCTTCCGCATGTCGTCGTTCTGCCGTACGCCCGTCTGTGCCAGATGCGCCGACAGGACGTCCGACAGCAGCCGGTCGAGCCCCTCGACGCTCTCGTTCGCCCGCGTCAGATGGTCGCCGACGTCGCGGAAGAACGGCTGTGCCGCCTCGTCGACGAACGGCAGCCCCGGGCCGGTCAGCCGGGCCATGGGATCGGTCAGCGGGACGGTGGCCCGGCGGAATTCCACCACCTGCCGTTTGAACGAGTAGATCCGCGCCGCGGTGTTGCGCGCGTCCTGCCCGTCCGGCAGGAAGACCTCCGTCTCCAGCTCCTCCAGATCCACCTGGAGCTCGGACGCCACCTCGATGTAGTGGTCCACTACGGCGTCGCACACGGCGTACAGCACGGCTGTCGGGCCGTGCCGCAGCACCTCCGGTTCCCGCTCCAGCCGCTCCCGGACCAGGGCCAGCGGGCTGCCCTCGCCGTGCCGCACCGTCACCGCGAAGGAGTCGCCGACGAACAGCATCAGCTCGCTGGTGGAGACGGTGTCCGCCGCGGCCTCGTAGACGACCGGCTTCAGCACCATGAACAGCGAGTCGTCGTACACCTCCAGCTTGGGCCGCTGGTGTGCCTTGAGGGCGTCCTCGACCGCCAGCGGATGCAGCGCGAATTCGCTGCTGACCAGGTCGAACTCCTCCGCGGTCGGCTCGTGCATGCCGAGCCACAGAAACCGGTCGCCGGCGGTGCGGGCCTCCGCCAGCGCGTCGGAGAAGTCCAGCGGGCCGTCGGTGCGGCGGCCGTCCCGGTAGATGGCGCAGTCCACGATCACCCCCGTCATTTTTCCCGGGACGGGGCAGTCATGCATCCGGCGGCCGGAAGGCCGGCGGAGCGGACGCCCGCGTATCCGGGCCGTCCGGCGGCGCGGCGGGGTCCGCGGCTGTCGTCGTGCGCCCGCCGGGCACTGCGGGACAGCCCTTAGGCTGGCCCCCATGCCCACGCTGATCCTCCTCCGGCACGGCCGGTCGACCGCCAACACCTCCGGGCTCCTCGCCGGCTGGACCCCCGGCGTCGCGCTCGACGACCGCGGCGCCGCGCAGGCCGCCGGACTGCCCGCCCGGCTGGCCGGACTGCCGCTCGCCGCGGCCGTCAGCAGCCCGCTGCAGCGCTGCCGGGAGACACTGCGCCCGGTGCTCGAAGCCCGCCCGGGACTGCCGCTGCACATCGAGGACCGGATCGGCGAATGCCACTACGGCGACTGGTCCGGCCGCAAGATCTCCGAGCTCGCCGACGAGCCGCTCTGGCAGACGGTGCAGCACCATCCGTCGGCCGCCCGCTTCCCCGGCGAGGACGGCGAGTCCGTACGGGCCATGCAGGCGCGGGCCGTCGACGCGGTACGGGACTGGAACGACCGGATCGAGGCCGAGCACGGCTCCGACGCGGTGTACCTGATGTGCTCGCACGGCGACATCATCAAGTCCGTGGTCGCGGACGCGGTCGGGCTGCACCTCGACCAGTTCCAGCGGATCTCGGTCGAGCCCTGCTCCGTCACGGTGATCCGCTACACGCCGCTGCGGCCCTTCCTGCTGCGGCTCGGTGACACCGGTGAGTTCGGCGGCCTGATGCCCGCGGAGCGGGGCCCCGGGGCCACCGCCGAGGGCGACGCGGCCGTCGGGGGTGCCACCGGCGCACCGTGATCGCCGCCCGCAGTAGGGTGGACGAGCCGCGCCCGGGAAGGATCCCGGCGCCACCGCGGCGACCGGGCCGGGCCCGTCGCCGAGACCCATCCGCCGAGAAATGGAGCAGGACGTGTCCCGTCAGGTGTTCCTCTACGACCCCCCGGACCGCTTCGTCGCCGGTACGGTCGGGCTGCCTGGCCGCCGGACCTTCTTCCTGCAGGCGACCGCCGGGTCCCGGACCACGAGTGTCGCGCTGGAGAAGGCCCAGGTGGAGGCGCTCGCCGAGCGGATCGACGAGCTGCTGGACGAGGTCGTGCGGCGCACCGGCGGCAACGCTCCCGTGCCCGCCGTCGCCCCCGCCGAGGTCACCGACACCGCCCCGCTCGACACCCCGGTCGAGGAGGAGTTCCGGGTGGGGACGATGGCGCTCGCCTGGGACGGGGACGAGGAGCGCATGATCGTTGAGGCGCAGGCGCTCGTCGAACTCGAGGCGGAGACGGACGACGACCTCGCCGAGGCCGAGGAGCAACTGCTCCAGGACGACGAGAACGGCCCGCCCATGCTGAGGGTGCGGCTCACCGGGGCGATGGCGCGGGAATTCGCCAAACGCGCGATGGAGGTCGTCAACGCCGGACGGCCGCCGTGTCCGCTCTGCAGCCTGCCGCTCGACCCGGAGGGACACGTATGTCCGCGCCAGAACGGATACCGCCGGGGGCTGTGACCCCCGCGGGCGGGGCGGTGCCGGAGGCGTACGGCGGACCCGGGCCGTCCGCCGTGCTCGACCTGCTCGCGAGCGGCGAACTCACGGTCCGCGGCCGGATCCGCGAGGCGTCGAACGCCGTGCTGCACTGCGCCGTCGAACGCGACGGCGCGCGGGCCGCCTGTGTCTACAAGCCGGTCGCGGGCGAGCGCCCGCTGTGGGACTTCCCCGACGGGAACCTCGCCCGGCGCGAGGTCGCCGCGTACGAGGTGTCCCGCGCCACGGGCTGGGACCTGGTGCCGCCGACCGTGCTCCGCGACGGCCCGTACGGCGAAGGCATGGTCCAGCTCTGGATCGAGGCCGATCCCGGGGCCGCGCTGCTGGCCCTGGTCGAGGCGGAGGAGCCGGACCCGGGCTGGAAGGCCGTGGGCTTCGCCGACGTCGGCGAGGGACGCACGGCGCTCCTCGTGCACGCCGACGACGCGCGGCTGCGCCGGCTCGCGGTCCTCGACGCCGTCCTCAACAACGCCGACCGCAAGGGCGGTCACCTGCTGCCGACCACCTCGGGCAAGCTCTACGCGATCGATCACGGGGTGACCTTCAACGCCGAGGACAAGCTGCGCACGCTGCTGTGGGGCTGGGCGGGGGAGCCGCTGCCCGAGGAGGCCCTGGGCGTCCTCGAGCGGCTGTCGGCGGATCTGGCGCCCGGCGGTGCCCTGGCGGCCCGGCTCGCCGAGCTGATCACCGCGGCCGAGACCGAGGCCGTACGCGCCCGTGTCACCCGTCTGCTCGGCGAACGGCGGCATCCGGAGCCGGGCGGCGACTGGCCGCCCATTCCCTGGCCGCCGGTCTGACCCCGCCCGGAACGGGTGCCTCCGGCGGTGCGCGCCGGGGGCGCGGGGACCGGGGAAGCACATTGGCCGGCTCGTGACAAGAACGCCGATCCGGTCGTGATCGGCCCACCGGTTCGTATCCGGAAGGCGCATCCGGTTACGCTCATGTCATGTATGCCTGGCCCGCTTCCGAGGTTCCCGCCCTTCCCGGCCGTGGCCGCGACCTCCGGATCCACGACACCGCGACCGGGGGACTCGTTCCCCTCGACCCCGGTCCCGTCGCCCGCATCTACGTCTGCGGCATCACCCCGTACGACGCCACCCATCTGGGACATGCGGCGACCTACAACGCCTTCGACCTCGTCCAGCGCGTCTGGCTGGACACCAAGCGGCAGGTCCACTACGTCCAGAACGTCACCGATGTCGACGATCCGCTGCTGGAGCGGGCCGTCGCCAACGGCGACGACTGGACGGAGCTGGCGGAGCGCGAGACCGCGCTCTTCCGCGAGGACATGACCGCCCTGCGGATGCTCCCGCCGCGCCACTTCGTCGGTGCCGTCGAGTCGATACCGCGCATCGTGCCGCTCGTCGAGCGGCTGCGTGACGCCGGAGCGGCGTACGAACTGGACGGCGACATCTACTTCTCCGTCGCGGCCGACCCCGCCTTCGGACAGGTCTCCGGACTCGACGCCGAGACCATGCGCCACCTCTCCGCCGAGCGCGGCGGCGACCCGGACCGCCCGGGCAAGAAGAACCCGCTGGACCCGATGCTCTGGATGGCCGCCCGCGAGGGCGACCCGAGCTGGGACGGCGGCAGCCTCGGCCGCGGCCGGCCCGGCTGGCACATCGAGTGCGTGGCGATCGCGCTCGAACACCTCGGCATGGGCTTCGACGTCCAGGGCGGCGGCTCCGACCTCGCCTTCCCGCACCACGAGATGGGCGCCTCGCACGCCCAGGCGCTCACCGGGGAACACCCCTTCGCCCGCACCTACGTGCACGCCGGAATGGTCGCCCTCGACGGCGAGAAGATGTCCAAGTCCAAGGGCAATCTCGTCTTCGTCTCCGCGCTGCGCCGCGACGGCACCGATCCGGCCGCCATCCGCCTCGCGCTGCTCGCCCACCACTACCGCGCCGACTGGGAGTACACCGAGTCCGTGCTCGACGAGGCCGTGTCGCGGCTCGGCCGCTGGCGTGCCGCCGTCTCCCGCCCCGACGGCCCGCCGGCCGACGACCTGGTCGAGGAGATCCGCGCCGCCCTGGCCGACGACCTCGACGCGCCCGCCGCGCTCGCCGCCGTGGACCGCTGGGCCGCCCGTCAGGAGTCCGGCGGAGGTACGGACGAGGGGGCGCCGGGCCTGGTGTCGCGCGCCGTCGACGCCCTGCTGGGCGTGGCGCTCTGAGCGACGCGCACAGCGTGCCGAGGGGCGGCCACCCGTGGCGGGTGGCCGCCCCTCGGCGTCGGTGACTCCGGCCCGGCGGCTCGGTGACTCCGGCCCGGCGGCGGCGCGGGCCCGGTATCTCGTCGGTGCGGGTGCGGGTGCGGGTGCGGGTGCGGGTGCGGGTGCGGGCGCCGGGGGCCGCGGCGCGGATGAGGGCGGTGTGCGGGAGCGCGGTGTGCGCGGCCGCGGTCCCGCCCGCGGCCGGTGGCTACTCCTCCTCGGAGCCCGTACGCCGCTCCGGGCCGGAACCGCTCCCGGGGCCGGCCTCCGGGCCTGATCCCGTCTCCGGGCCTGATGCGGGCTCCGGGTCCGCCGCGGTCCCTGCTTCCGGGGCCGTTTCCGTCTCCGGGTCCGCCGCCGTCCCTGCCTCCGTGGCCGCTTCCGGAGCCGTACCGGCACCGGGGCCCGCGTCACGGCCGGTGGCGTCACCGGCGGTGCGGTCCTCTCCGGCTCCGGCGCTGTCGCCGCCGGGGGAGTTCGGGCCGGTGTCCCCGCCCGCGCCCGCGGCGTCCGTGTCCTCGCCGCTCCGGCCGCCTGTGCTGTCCTCCGTACCGCCCGTGCTGTCCGCACCGCTGGCGCCGCCCGAGCCGGCGGCGCTGTCCGCACCGTCGGCACTGTCCGTAACGTCCCCGCCGTCCGGGCCCTCCGTGCCGCCGGACCCCTCCGTGCCGGCTTCCGCGTTCCCGGCGTTCCCGTCGTCGGGCCCGGTCCGTGGCGCGTCCGCGTTCTCCCCCCGCGGCCGCCTGCGGGCCGGCCGTCCGCGCCCGCCGGTGGTGTCCCGCAGGTACGAGCCGCCCTCGGGCGCGCTTCCGCTCTCCGTGGCGTGCCCGCCCGGAGGCTGGCCCGGACCCGGCTGGCCGTCGCGCCGCCGCAGATAGCGCTCGAACTCCCGAGCGATGGCCTCGCCCGACGCCTCCGGGAGGTCCGCGGTGTCCCGGGCCTCCTCCAGCGACTGCACGTACTCCGCGACCTCGCTGTCCTCGGCGGCCAGCTGGTCCACGCCCAGCTGCCACGCCCGCGCGTCCTCCGCCAGCTCGCCCAGCGGGATGCGCAGCCCGATCAGGTCCTCCAGGCGGTTGAGCAGCGCGAGCGTCGCCTTGGGGTTCGGCGGCTGCGAGACGTAGTGCGGCACGGCCGCCCAGAGGCTGACCGCGGGCACGCCCGCGTGCGTGCAGGCCTCCTGGAGGATGCCGACGATGCCCGTCGGCCCCTCGTACCGGGTCTCCTCGAGATCCATCGTCCGGGCCAGCTGCGGGTCGGAGGTGACACCACTGACGGGGACGGGGCGGGTGTGCGGGGTGTCGCCGAGAAGGGCGCCCAGCACCACCACCATCTCGACGCCCAACTCGTGGGCGAAACCCAGGATCTCGTTGCAGAAGGACCGCCAGCGCATGCTGGGCTCCGTCCCGCGTACGAGGACGAGGTCGCGCGGCTTCTCGCCGCCGATCCGGACCACCGACAGCCGGGTGGTGGGCCAGGTGATCTTCCGTTCCCCGTCCTCCAGGAACACGGTGGGCCGGTTCACCTGGAAGTCGTAGTAGTCCTCCGCGTCGAGTGCCGCGAAGACCTCGCCCTTCCACTCCCGGTCGAGATGTGCGACCGCGGCGGAGGCGGCGTCACCGGCGTCGTTCCAGCCTTCGAACGCTGCCACCATGACCGGGTCGATCAGCTCGGGTACCCCCTCGAGCTCGATCACCCAGCGCCTCCTTCCGGCCGGGGCGGTACTTCCCGTTCCGCCGCGGCTGCCGTTCCGATGCCTGCGGTCCCAAGCCTACGGCGTCGGGCAGTTGCGTCATCAGCCCCCATCACGCGGAAGTGGAATTCATCCGGGCTGTTCACGGCCGCCTCCGGCAGGCCCCCGGGAGCCCCCGGGACCGGACGGCGCGGCGGTCGTGCCGCGCGGCACCAGGGTCGTCCCCAGACGCACCCGGGGCTCACGGACCCCGCCGTGCCGTACCGCCTCGACGAGCATCCGCCCGGCGATCGCGCCCTGCTCGTACACCGATTGGGCGACGGTGGTCAGGTCCAGGAGTTCCGCCATCGGGCTGTCGTCGAAGCCGACGACCGACATCCGCCCGGGCACCGGGACACCGGCGCGGCGGAGCGTGCGCAGCGCGCCGATCGCCACCTCGTCCGCCTCGGCGAAGACGGCCGTCGGCGGTGTGCGCAGCGACAGCAGTTCGCCCATCGCCCGGGCGCCGCCGTCGATCCCCCAGGGCGCGGAGACGACGGCGTCATCCGGAATCTCCAGCCCGGCCTCCGTCAGGGCGGCCCGGTAGCCCGCCAACCGCCGCCGGGACACGCCCTGGTGGACGCCCTCGTCATCGGTGGAGCGGATCATGCCGATCCGCCGGTGGCCGAGGTTCACCAGATGGCGTACGGCCTTGGCGGCCCCGGCCGTGTCGTCGATGGCCGCGGCGGGCCGGTCTCCCGGCTCCGTCCCGGCGCCGACCACGGGCAGGCCGAGCGCGCCGAGCCGCCGCAGTTCCTCCTCCGCGAGGGAGAGGGCGATGACCAGCAGGCCGTCCGCCCGCCTGCGGACCGGCAGCGTCTCGAAGAACTCGTGGCGTTCCGCGGAGCCCTCGACATGGTGCAGCACGATCTCGAACCCCGCGCGGCGCAGCACCCGGTGCGCCCCGGCCAGCGCCCGGGCGTGGAACCAGCGGCTGATGAAGGGCACCAGCACGGCCACCGACCCGGTGCGCCCGGTGACCAGGCCGGAGGCGGCGGGGGAGACCACGTAGTCGAGGCTCTCGGCGGCCCGCAGAATCCGCCCGCGCGTCTCCTCGGACACCCCGGGCCGGCCGCGCAGCGCCCGGGAGACGGTGCCCGTGGACACGCCGACCGCACGGGCCACGTCCGCCATGCTCACCGCCGGCCGCTGTTCGCTCACGGCGGCAGATTAGCAGCCGTGCGCACAAGGCTTTGCGTCATGACAACCTTGACGGTGAGAGGTGACGCCCGCAGGATGACGCAAACGCTTGAGCTGTCCACGCGCCACTGCCCGCACCACCCGCCTGAGAGGCAACAGTGATCCACAGCACGTCCCCGCACCCGTCCGGCCCGGGCGCCGACTGGTGGCGGGAGTCCGTCGTCTACCAGATCTACGTCCCCAGCTTCGCGGACGCCGACGGCGACGGGATCGGCGATCTGCGCGGGGCGGCCGGCCGGCTGGCCCATGTCGCGGAGCTGGGCGCGGACGCCGTGTGGCTGACGCCCTTCTACCCGTCCCCCTGGGCCGACGGCGGCTACGACGTCGCCGACCATCGGGACGTCGACCCGCGCCACGGCACCCTGGACGACTTCCGCGCTTTCGTCGGGCGGGCCCACGGGCTCGGGCTGAAGGTCGTCGTCGACATCGTCCCCAACCACTGCTCGGACCGGCACCCCTGGTTCGCCGAGGCGCTCGCCGCGCCGCCCGGATCGGCCGCCCGCGACCGGTTCGTCTTCCGCGACGGCAAGGGGCCGGACGGCTGCGAGCCGCCCGCGGACTGGCAGTCGAAGTTCGGCGGCAGCGCCTGGACCCGCGTCCCCGACGGCCAGTGGTACCTGCACATCTTCGCGGCCGAACAGCCCGACCTGAACTGGGAGAACCCGGAGGTCGCCGCCGACTTCGAGCGCACCCTGCGGTTCTGGCTCGACCTCGGCGCCGACGGCTTCCGCGTCGACGTCGCCCACGGGCTGCGCAAGGACCTGGCGCCGCCGCTCCGGGACACCCGCGGCGCCGACGCCGCGCCGCTCAACTCGCCCCCCGAGGGCGACGACCATCCCTTCTGGGACCGCGACGAGGTGCACGAGATCTACCGCGCCTGGCGGAAGGTCATCGACAGCTACGATCCGCCGCGGATCGCCGTCGCGGAGGCCGGCGTCAGCGCGGCCAGGCTCCCGCTCTACACCCGCCCCGACGAGCTCCACCAGGCGTTCAACTTCTTCCATCTGCGCTGCCCGTGGGACGCCGCCGCCTTCCGGGACGTCATCGGCACCTCGCTCGACAGCGCCCGGAGCGTCGGCTGCCTGCCCACCTGGGTGCTGTCCAACCACGACGTGGTTCGCCACCGCACCCGTTACGGCCTCCCCGACGGCACGGACGCCGCCGGATGGCCGCCCGTCGCCGGCGGCGGGCCCGAACCGGACGACACGAAGGGCCGCCGCCGCGCCCGCGCGGCCGCGCTGCTGACCCTCGCCCTGCCCGGCACCACGTACCTCTACCAGGGCGAGGAACTCGGGCTGCCCGAGGTCTCCGGCCTGCCGCCGGAGGCGCTCCGCGACCCGATCTGGGAGCGCAGCGGCCGCACCCGCAAGGGGCGCGACGGCTGCCGGGTGCCGCTGCCGTGGAGCCGCGGCGGCACGTCGTACGGCTTCGGCCCCGGCGGCAGCTGGCTGCCGCAGCCCGAGGGCTGGGGTGAGTTCTCGGCCGAGGCGCAGCGCGGCAGGGACGGCTCGTTCCTGGAGCTGTACCGCGCGGCGCTCCGGCTGCGCCGCGCCTTCCGCGGCGACGAGACGTTCCGCTCACTGGCCGGGGCCGCGGGCGAACTCGCGTTCCGCAAGGGCGCCGGGCTCGAATGCCGGGTCAACTTCTCGGCCCGGCCGGTGCCGTTGCCGGCACTCCCGGTGCTGCTGGCGAGCGACGGGCTCACCGCGGACGGCATGCTGGCCCCGGACACCGCGGTGTGGCTGGACGCCCGGGACTGAGGGGGCGCCGTCGGGGGAGGCGTGCCTATTCCGTCCCCGGGGGAGGACGTGCGGGCCGC
>NZ_WHPN01000048.1 GCF_009735685.1 Streptomyces lycii
CGTCGGCGGGGGCGGGGACCCGGTCGGGACGGGGCGGCCGGGCGCGGGCCGCCCTCCGTGCCCGCGGGGGCGCTCAGCGGCGGGAGCGCTCCTCCTCTTCCAGCCGTGCGAGCACCTTGTCGACCACCGCGCCCAGGGCGGCCAGTTCGTCGGCGCCGACGGAGTCGAAGATCAGGCTGCGCACCGTCCGTACATGGGCGGGGGCGGCCTTCTCGATGGCCGCCCGGCCTTCGGACGTGAGGACGACATAGGAACCGCGGCCGTCGGCGGGGACCTCCTCGCGCCGTACCAGGCCCCGGCCCTCCATCCGTTTGAGGTGGTGGGAGAGCCGGCTGCGCTCCCAGCGGAGGGCACGCGCGAGGTCCAGCACCCGGACCCGGCCCTCGGCCGTGTCGGTGAGCTGGACCAGCACGTCGTAGTCGGGCAGGGACAGTTCGGAGTCCGCCTGCAGCTGCCGGTGCAGCGCCGCCGGGAGTTCGGTGTTCATGCGCAGCCAGTTGCGCCAGACGCGCTGCTGCTGCTCGGTAAGCCAAGGGCTGTCAGTCTCCACGAAACCACCCTATCCAGAAGTTGGTGACGCGTCACCTGACTAGTTGACGCGTCACCCAGTATCTGGTGAAATGTGCGTGACGCGTCACCTATATGGCGTTTCGGTAGGTGCGGCCCGCCCGCCGCACAGCGCTTCCGCGCACGGAGGGGGAAAGCTGATGACGACCGGCCGCGAAGACACCGGACCCGGCGGACGGGGACGCGGATGATCGACGACGAGCCCCCCGCCGTGCCACCGCGCCGCTCCAGCGCCTGGCTGTGCACGGCTCATCTCCTGCTGCACACGATCAGCCCGGGCCGCAGCGTGCCCGTCCCGGCCTGCCTGGCGTACTCCGCCGACGACCCCTACACGGTCTATCTCGACAGCCACACCGACACCGAGACGCCGGTCACCTGGGTGCTCTCCCGTGAACTGCTCACGGCGGGGACCAGGCGCAGGACCGGTGCGGGCGCCGTGTCCGTCTATCCCGGCCACGACGACACGGACAGCCTCTACCTCCGGCTCGCCCTGCACGGCGGAACGGCCGAGGGGGACACGGCGCTGCTCCGCGTCCAGGCGTCGGACATGAAGGCCTTTCTGCGCTGGACCGAACACATCGTCCCGCCGGGCCGGGAGAGCGAGTACGTCGACGTGGACCCGCTGATCCGGCAGCTCCTGGACGAGGACCCCGAGGATGACTGACCGGCAGCCACCGGACGAGGGCCCCGAGAACTGACGGCGGCTCTCGGAGGAGGACCCGAGAGCTGACCGGCCGCGCGCCGGGCGGGAACCGCACCGCCCGGGACCGGCACCCGGCACTCACACCACCGGGCCGGACACCGGGACGGGGCGGAACACCGGGAACACCGGGACGGCCCCGGCTTTCCGGCCACCCCCGGCCCCCGTACCCGACGGTCCCTCACCCGGTCGGCCGATGGCCGCACCCCGCTGACCAGCGCCTCCGTGAGCGGCCGGGCTGCGGAACGGGCCCGGTGCGGCAGACTGTGGCCATGGACAACCTCGATCCGGCGGCTGCCCCGTCGCGGCTGTTCGCCCGGCGGCCGGAGAGCGCGGCGTCGGCTCGGCGGTTCGTACGGGAGTCCCTGGACGGGGCCGCGCCGGACGTGGTGCACACAGCGCAGCTGCTGGTCAGCGAGCTGGTGACGAACGCGGTGCTGCACGCCCGCACGGATGTCGAGGTGTCGGTACGGGCCTCCGGCGGCAAGGTCTCCGTGCGGGTCAGCGACCACCGTCCGGGCCTCCGGCTGGTGCGGCGTGAGTGCCCTCCGTACTCCGGTACGGGGCAGGGCCTGTGCGTGGTCGAGCGGCTGGCGTCCCGGCACGGGGTCGAGAACGGCGAGGACCGCAAGACGGTGTGGTTCGAGCTGTGGCCGGAGGGACCGGAGCCGCCGCCCTCCGGCGGGTGGGAGTCCCCCGTCCCGCCGTGCGATCCCGGCGAGACGGTGACGCTCGTCGACGTGCCGGCCGCCCTGTACTCGACCGCGCAGCAGCACCGGCACGTGCTGCTGCGCGAACTCGCGCTCGCCACCACCTCCGGGGACCGGTTCGGTGTGCGGCCCGAGGAGGTCGCCGTCGCGCACGACATGAACGGCGTGATCAGCGCCTGTGTCACGGACCCGCTGGAGAAGCAGCCCCCCGACGCGGGGGTCCGTTCCCTGGTCCTGTCGGTACCGGCTGACGCGATGCCGGCGGTGCTCACCCTGCGCCGGGTGCTCGGCCTGGCCGAAGAGGCGGCCCGGAACGAGAAGCTCCTCACCCTGCCGGCCTTCCCGCGCGGCCGTGCCTTCCACCAGTGGCTGTTCGAGCAGATCAGCGGCCAGCTCGCCGGCGCACCCCCCACCGCGTGGACCCTGGTGCCGCACGAGCCGGGCGCCGGCCCCCTGGAGCTGGTTCCGTGGGACGTCGGCCAGGTGCGGGCCAGCAGGGTCCCGACCGTCGCCGCCGACGAGGAGAACCGGATCATCGCGGTGAACGGGCCGGCGGCGGACATGCTCGGCTGGAGCGCGGACGAACTCGTCGGGCGGCAGCTGACCACCCTCATCCCGGAACACCTGCGGCAACGCCACATCGCGGCCTTCACCTCACTGCTGCTCACCGGGCAGCCCCACATCGTCGGCCGCTCGGTGCCGCTCCCGGCGCTGCACCGGGACGGCGGGGTGGTCCCCGTGCGGCTGTTCATCCAGATCCAGGAGGCCGCCGACGGCCGTACGGTGTTCGTCGCCCAGCTCACCCCCAGGGCCGCCACGCCCGTCCACCCGCCGCGCGTTCCCGGCGGAAGCAGGCAGCCGGCGCCACCGGAAGCGGACCACTCCCGGCCGCCCACGGCCCCGGCACCGTCCCCGGAGCCGGCCGGCGCGGCGAGCGGCACCGAGGCGGGGATGTCGACCCTGGAGCGGCTCGCCCTGCTGGCCGCCACCGGGAGCGCGCTGGGCGACACCATGGACCTGAACGAGGGCTTGCGGCGCGTGGGCCGGCTGCTGACGCGGCAGCTGGGCGACTGGTGCGTGGTGGACCTGTTCAACGAGCAGGCCCAGGTGGACCGGGTGTGCGTGGTGCACCGCCACCCCGGGCGGGTGCTCCCCGAGACGTACGAGGGCCGGCTCCCGCCGGTGTCAAAGACTTCGCGGGGGCCGCTGGCGCGGGTGCTGCGCGGCGCGGGCCCGCTGCTGCTCACCGAGGCCCCCGGGCGGGAGGAGGCGGAGAGTCCGCTGGACGCCCACTACCGGGAGCTGTTCGAGCGGCTGGGCGGGAGAAGCGCGGTCGTCACCCCGCTGCGGGCGCACCGGGAGATCTTCGGCGCGCTGACCGTGGCCCGCAGCAGGGACCGGCCGTTCAGCGACGAGGAGCTGTCGCTGGTCGACGACCTGGTCCGCAGCCTCTCCCTGGGCGTGGACAACGCCCGGCTCTACCAGGAGACGCGGACCATCGCCGAACGCCTCCAGCTCTCGATGCTGCCCGCGCCGCCGGACATCGGGCACCTCCGGCTGGCCGCCCGCTACGCCGCCTCCTCCACCACCGCCCAGGTCGGCGGTGACTGGTACGACTGCTTCGTCGTCCCGGACGGGAACACCGCCCTGGTCATCGGCGACGTCAGCGGCCACAACCTCGACGCGGCGATCTCCATGAGCCAGCTGCGGAGCATGCTGCGCGGCATCGCCATCGACCGCCAAGAGCCTCCCGAAACGATCCTGCGCCGCCTGGACACGGCGAACCTCAGCCTGTGCCAGGAGGCCACCGCCACCTGTCTCTACGGTCTCGTCAAGGGGCCGCCGGAGGGCCCGTGGACGCTGGAGCACTCGTCCGCCGGGCATCTGCCGCCGCTGCTGACGACCTGGCAGGGCACCACCCGCTATCTCACGGAGGGCTCCGGCCTGCTGCTCGGCGTGGCACCCGACACGCCCCGCCCCACGGCCACGAACCTGCTCCCGGCCCACTCGACTGTGCTGCTCTACACCGACGGCCTCATCGAACGCCGCGACGAACCGCTCGACGCGTCCATGGAACGGCTCCGCCGGCACACCGCCGACCTGGCCCACGAACCCCTCGACGTGTTCTGCGACGAACTCCTCATCC
The DNA here is from genome assembly GCF_009735685.1 of Streptomyces lycii. Classification (GTDB taxonomy): domain Bacteria; phylum Actinomycetota; class Actinomycetes; order Streptomycetales; family Streptomycetaceae; genus Streptomyces; species Streptomyces lycii. Next base: position 4,124 of record NZ_WHPN01000048.1, read on the forward strand.
GGCTGGGGGCCGACAACACCGACGACATCGCCGTCCTCGCCCTGCGCCCCACGGGACCGCCCGACCGGAGCCGGCCGCCCGCCGCCGAGCGCCGCTAGCCGCCGACCGGGGCTCCGCCGGGCTGCGGCGGAGCGTCCGTCCGCTCCGGGGCCCCCGGCCGCGGCGAGGCATCCGACGGCGGGGTGTCCGGCCGCGGTTTCCCGGCGCCGGGGGCGGTCCCCTCCGAAGCGGCCCGCGCCCCGGAGTCGCCTCCTACCGCGGAGGCGCTCGCCGCCGCGCTCGCGGCCGGGGCCGCCACCGCCCGCCACCAGGGGTCGTCGGGAAGCTCACCGGCCGGTTCGAAGGACTCGCCCGGCCGCGGCACGGCGACCCGCGCCCCGGCCTCCCGGGCCGCCGCCACGGTGCGCTCGGCCGGCTCCTCCCAGGGGTGCGGCGCGAGGTTGAACGTGCCCCAGTGAATGGGCAGCAGGGCGCCGGCCGGGGTGCCGCCCGACAGGTCGGTGTGCGTGCGCACGCCCTCCTCCGGCGTCATGTGGATGTCCGGCCAGAAGTCGCTGTACGCGCCGATCTGGATCATCGTGGCGTCGAACGGCCCGTACCGCTCACCGGTCTCGGCGAAGCCGGAGAAGTACCCCGTGTCGCCGCTGTGGAAGATCCGGTGCTCCGGGCCGCTGACGACCCAGGCCGCCCAGAGGGTACGCATGCCGCGGCCGAGGCCGCGGCCGCAGAAGTGCCGGGCCGGGGTGGCGGTCAGCGTCAGCCCGCCGACCGCGACCGACTCGTGCCAGTCGAGTTCGGTGATCCGTTCCGGTGCCACACCCCAGTGCTCCAGGTCGGAGCCGACGCCGAGCGGCACGGCGAAGCGGGTCCCGGTCCGGGCCAGCGCGCGGATCGAGGGCATGTCGAGGTGGTCGTAGTGGTCGTGCGAGATGACGACCACATCGGCCCGGGGCAGCTCCGCCAGCGGCACGGGCACGGGGTGCAGCCTGCGCGGTCCGGCGAACGAGAACGGCGAACACCGCTCGCCCCACACCGGGTCGAACAGCACCCGGTGCCCGTCGATCTCCGCGAGGACACTGGAGTGCCCCGTCCAGGTCAGCCTCAGCCCCGTCGCGGGCGGCGGGTCCGACTCGCCGACGGCGGGCCGGAGCAGCGGGATCTCCCCGGCAGGCGCACGGCGTGCTCGGCCCGCCCGGCTGAACTGCTCGCGCAGCACGGCCCGCGCGGAACCGGGCAGCATGGTGCGGGTCGGCACCGGATTGCGGAACTGCCCGTCGGCGTACTGCGGCGATCTCCGGATGCGTTCGAGTCGCTCTCCGGACGGATCGGTGCCGAAGGCCGCCGGGCGGAGCAGGGACGGCAGCGAGCGCCGGCGGCCGGACGCGGGCGCGGGGGTGCCGGAAACGGATGCGGGCAAAGAGGCCTCCCGAGTGGTACGGACCCGGCCAGTGGCCGTGGGGCGGACGGTGACACGTGTATGCGGGGACAACTTCCCCGCACCGGACGCTTGTTCCCGGAATCCGGCGGATACACCGCTCCCGGCCCGATCGGGCGGGCCCGCCGTGTCCGTCCGACCGGCCCCGCCGGGCGCGGCGGAAGGAGCGGGACCGTGTCCGTCCGCCGCGCCCGCCCGGTGGGGACGGAGCGGGCCCGGGCGGACCGGCCGGAAACGCTCCGGACCCGGCCGGACCGGTCAGACTGGGCGCGGTCAGCCGGTCGCGGAGAGCACCAGGTGGTCCTCCACCGGACGGTAGCCGAGCCGCCGGTAGAGGGCGTTGCTGGTGGGATTGGCCAGGTCGGTGAAGAGCAGCACCTCCAGACCCGCGTCGCAGGCCACCCGGCTCACCTCGGCGGTCACCGCGCCGGCGTAGCCCCGGCCGCGCAGCTCCGGCGGGGTGTACACGGACGCGATCCGGGCCGTCCCCGCGACGGCGGGGGTGACGCCGGCCATCGCGAGGGGGCCGGACGCGTCCTCCCAGAGGGAGAGCCCGCCGTGGCCGAGCCTGTCGTCGACGGCCTTGCCCGGGTCCAGGGCCAGCGAACCGGTCTCCCGCATGAAGGACGCATACCAGTCGACGAGCAGCGCCCGGTCCCGCCGCCCGGCGACCCGGGCCCGGCCGGGCGGCGCCGGGTCGGGCGGGACGAGTTCCGCGAGGCGGTGGAGCCGGTGGACCGCGGCCGTGCCCAGCCGCCCGCCGGTACGCCGCTGCCAGGCGGCCGCGTACGCCTCCGCCGCGGACCGGACCGCGTTGACCCCGTCCGCCGGCGCCCCCGCGATCTCCGTCCGGGCCGCGAGCGCGACGGCCGCCTCGTCCGGCATCGTGGAGAGCAGGACCGGGTGCGGCGGGGTGCGCAGGAAGGCGCCGGCCACCTCGCCGTCCGGGGCGGTCCACCAGCCGTACTCGGGCGGGTCGTCCCCGTACCGGCGGCTGCCGCCCCGCTCCAGGGAGTCCGCGACCGACAGCAGCACGCTGTGCCGTGCGGGCAGCGCCCGCAGGAACGCTCCCGCGGTGCCCAGGAAGGTGCCGAGATGCTCCGTCGTCGTCCACGCCATGGCACCAGCCTGTCGGGCGGGCGGGGCGGGACGCACGCGATTTTCGGGGGACGGCCGGCGGACGGCCACGAGACTGCTGCGAGACAGCTCGGGGCGGCGCGGCCGCCGGGACGGCCGCGGAAGGGCCGCTGGACGGCTCCGCCGGGAAAGGCACCGACCCGCCGATCTCCCCTGTGGACCGGCGGGTCGGTGGGTATGTGGGCCGGCGCGGCCGTTCAGGGCTTGCGGCCGACGCCCCCGTAGAGGGCGACTCTCCGGAGTTCCTCCGGATCGGGCTCGCCGTCCGGGCGCCACCGGGGGAGCTGGACCAGGCCCGGTTCGATCAGCTCGTAGCCGTCGAAGAACGGCATGATCGAGTCGTGGCCGCGCAGCGACAGCCGGGCGGTGGCCCGGTCGTACACGGCCTGGGCGTCCGAGCCCTCCGGCGTGATCTGCTCGACGTCCTGGTGGAAGTCGGTGGTGACGTGGGACAGCACCAGATAGCTGCCGCTGGGCAGCGCCTCGCTGAGCCTGGCGACGATTCCGGCCGGGTCGTCGGCGTCGTCGATGAAGTGCAGCACCGCGACCAGCATCAGGGCGACCGGACGGTCGAAGTCGATCATTTCCCGGACCGTCGGGTGGTCCAGGATCTTCGCGGGCTCCCGGACGTCCGCGAGGACGAAGGCGGCGTTGCCCTCGTTGGTGAGCTTGGCCCCGGCGTGGGCCGCGACGATGACGTCGTTGTCGACGAAGGCCACCCTGGTGTCGGGCGCGATCTCCCGCGCGACCTCATGGGTGTTCGGCGCGGTGGGGATGCCGGTGCCGATGTCGATGATCTGCCGGATGCCGCTGCGGACGACCGTGCGCACGGCGCGGTGCATGAAGGCCCGGTTGGCGCGGGCGCTCGCCCGCGTGTCCGGGGCCATCCGCATCACCTGGGCCGCGGCCTCGCGGTCCACCTCGTAGTTGTCCCATCCCCCGAGGTAGTAGTCGTACATCCGCGCGGGGTGCGGCTTGCTCGTGTCTATCCGGTCGACGGGGAAGCCCTGGTCGGTCACACCGTTTCTCCGTTTCGCTGCCCGTGCCCGGTCAACGGCACGAGGGTCGGTCGGTCCTGTCACGGTCGTGCTGCCGAGTCCGGCGCCCGCCCCGGTCAGGCGAGCAGGAAGTCTGCTTCACCGGACTTGGCCCCCCGGATAAAAGTGGCGATTTCGTGGTGCGTGTATATCAGCGCGGGTCCGTCCGGGTCCGTGGACTGGCGCAGCGCGACGCGGCCGTCGCCGAGCCTCATGGCCTCGACGCAGCTGCCGCCGTTGCCGCCGCTCCACGGCTTGTGCCAGCCCTCGGAGCCGAGCTCCTTGGCGGGCATCCCGTTGTAGATGTCTCGGTGCTTGCGATCCATGGTTCAGATCTCCTTGCGGATGCCACCCAAAAGTGCACGGGTGGTGTGTGCAGGCGCGGCTTGCGCGCACATCCGGTCCAGGGCTTCCAGGAAGGTCGACACATCGTCGCGCTGATCGATGTAGACGGCCCCGATGAGGCTCTCCGAGTAGACGACGTCGGGGAGTTCCCGGATGGGGAACCGGAAGATGTGAAAGGGCCCGTACATCGCCGGATGCGGGCCCGCGGAGAACGGCATGACCTGAAGTCTGACCTGCGGCATCCCGGTGGCCTCCATCAGCCGGTCGATCTGCTCACGCATGATCGAGGAGTCCTGCCCGATCGGGCGGCGCAGCACCGTCTCGTCCATGACCACCCACAGCAGCGGGGCGTCCTGGCGGGTCAGCAGGCGCTGGCGCTCGGCACGCAGGTCGACGAGCCGGTCGATCTCCTCCTCGGGGGCGTTCGGCAGCCCGGCGCGCAGCACGGCCCGGGCGTAGCGCTCGGTCTGCAGGAGCCCGGGGACGTAGTGCGGCTCGTAGGCCCGGATGACGTTGGCCTCGCCCTCCAGGCTGACGAAGGCGCTGAACCACTCGGGCAGCACGTCGCGGAAGCGGTGCCACCAGCCCGGCTGGTTGGCCTCACGGGCGAGCGTGAGGAAGCCGTCCACATCGCGCGGCTCGGTGACTCCGTAGGTCTGGAGGAGCTTCTCGACATACGGGATCTTGAGGCCGACCTCGGCCTTCTCCATCCGCCGGATCGTGGCATGGGTGACGTCGAGGGCGCGGCCCGCGTCCTCGTAGGACAGGCCGGCCTTCTCGCGCAGGTCCTGGAGTCGCTTGCCGAGCACCACTCGCAGGACGGTCGGGGCACCTCCCGACCGTGCGTCCTTCACTGCCCATCCCCTCCAACCGCTGTGACCCGAGCAGTCTGCCACGTCCGGAGCCGTGCGAACCAGGTTGTCGTTTCTGTTTCTGTAATTTACAGATTGATTCTTGCCATGCGCGAGTGACAGGCCGCATAGTTACAACGTGGCCTTTTCCCATGACGCACTCCGGTTGGGGCGCTGTGGCGGCGTCGCCGCCCAGCACCTCCAGGACGCGTTCCATCTGCCGGCGCTGAACACCTCCGTCGGCAAGGCCCGTCGGCGCGTGGTCACGATGCTGCGGGAATGGGGCGTCGACTCCCGCTGTCAGGCGGACGCCGAGCTGGTGGTGTCCGAACTCTTCACGAACGCCGTCCGGCACACGGACAGCGTGAAGATCTGCTGTGACCTGCAGATCGTCGGCGCGCGGCTGCGCCTGGAGGTCACCGACCAGGGCTGCGCCGAGGACGAACCGCGCGCCAAGGTCACCGACTGCGACGAGGAGGGCGGCCGCGGGCTGCTGCTCGTCGGCGCCCTCGCGGACGAGTGGGGGGTACGGCCGGACGAGACGGGCCGGGGACAGGTCGTGTGGGCCTATCTCTCGTACGGCCGGAACGGCGGCTGACGCTTCCCCGGCACGGCCGGGCGGGCACCCCTCCCCCGCGGCAGGCGCTCCCGGACGACCGTCGGGCCCTCGCCTCCCCCGCATCCCTCGTCCCCCCTTGCGGCCCGGCGCGGGGCCGTGACCCGGATCACGGCCCGCCGGAGGACCCGCCCGCGCCCGCGGAACACACCACAGCGGCTCCGCCGGAGCCCCGCAGAAAGCCGGCACGGGAACAGAACCCCAGGTCAGGGGCGCGCCGAGGTCCCGGGAACCGTTCCTGCCGCACGGCACCGGGAAAGTGATTGCCCGGGTAACCCATGTCGTAGGGTCGGCCCCAACCCGACCCGAGCATCCGCCCGTCGGCACGAGCCGCCGGCACCGACACAGGGAGCGCCCGTGACGCAGACGCCGCAGGTCCCAGAGGTTCAGCAGGCCGAGCCCGAGCTCGTGGGGGTACGCAACTTCCGCGCCGTGGCCGGGCTGCCCGCGGCGGACGGCCGCAGGGTCCGGCCGGGTGTGCTCTACCGCAGCGGCCATCTCGCGAAGGCGACCCCCGAGGACGCCGACTTCCTCGGCTCGCTCGGACTGCACACGATCTTCGACTTCCGGAACAGGGCCGACGTCGCCCTGGACGGTCCGGACGTGGCCCTGGACGGGGTGCGCCACGTGAACATACCGCTGACCGACCCGGCGGACGGCGCCGAGTTCTGGCGGCTCGTGCGCGACGGCGACCTCGCCCAGCTGCGGGAACTGCTCGGCGACGGCAGGGCGGCGCGGCGGATGGCAGCGACGTACCGCGTCATCGTCAGGGACCGCACCGCCGAGCAGAGCCGGGTCCTGCACGCCCTCGCCGAGGACAGCGTGCCCGCGCTGATGCACTGCGCGGCCGGGAAGGACCGGGCGGGCCTCTCCGTCGCGGTGACGCTGCTCGCCCTGGGTGTGGACCGGGAGTCGATCGAGGCCGACTACCTGGAGAGCGCCGCGCCGCACCGCCGCTACCGCTACCGGCGCTCGGACGGCACACAGGACACCATGCCGCCCGAGGTGACGGAGCTGCTCAGCCCGCTCTTCGACGCGCGCGCCGAGTACCTGGACGCCGCGTTCACCGCCATCGAGGAGCACTGGGGCACGGTGGACGGCTACCTCACCGAGGGCCTCGGCTTCGGTGCGGCCGAGCGCGAACGGCTGCGCGAGCGGATGCTCGAGGGCTGAGCCCCCGCACGGCCGGGCCCGGGCGCGCGGCAGCACCCCCTCGGACGCGGCGCCGCAGCCTCACCTCGGGGGTCCCCACTCCGGCACTCCGGCGGCGGCCCCACTGCGGCGGTCCTCACTTCGGGGCGATCTCGAACAGCAGGTAGAGGAAGCCCGCGACGAGGTGCCCGGCGACCAGGTAGGCGAAGATCCTGACCACGGCTCCGCGCGGAAACTTGTTCTCCTCGACCATGCGCCGTGCGGGTTCTTCGGGCATGCCGCGGCCCTCCCTGTTCACTGTCGGTGTTGGTGTCGGTCGGTATCGGTGTTGGTGTTGGTGTTGGTTCGTGCGGTACGTGCCGGTCCGGTGCCGGTTCACGTGCCGGCCGGAGCTGTGGGCGTGGGGCGTGGGCGTGGCCGTGAGCGGGAGAGCCGGCGGCCCGCCGGTGACCGGGCCGGCCGGCCCCGCCGTCAGTGGCCGCCCGGGGTGCCGCCGCCGAGGCACACCCCCGGGGCGGCGCTCCGCAGCAGCGTGTGGACGAAGAGCAGTTCCACGCCCTCCGTCCCCGTGGCCGCCAGGCGGTGCGGGGTGAGCGAGTCGAAGTGCGCCGCGTCGCCCGGACCCAGGAACTCCACGCGCTCCCCGAGCGTCAGCCGCAGCCGGCCCTCCAGAACGTAGATCCACTCCTCGCCCGGGTGCGTCCGTACGAGATCCTGCTGGGAGCCCCGGGGCACGTGCACGCGCAGCGCCTGCATCGCCCGACCCGAGCCGCCCGCCTGCTGGTACGTCCAGCCGTCGGCCGCGGGACGGTGCTCCCCCGGGACCCGCCGCCCCGTGCGCACCACCGGGTCGCGGTCCGGCGCGGGCTCGCCGAGCAGGTCCGAGACAGTGGTGCCGTAGGCCCGCGCCAGTGCCAGCAGCACCGGCAGCGACGGCTGCCGGTGGCCGGTCTCCAGCCGCGAGAGGTGTGCGGGCGACAGGCCGACCCGCCGCGCCCCGTCCTCCAGCGTCAGACCGCCGCGCCGCCGCAGGTCCCGCAGGCGGGGCGCGACGGACGGCAGCTCCCCGGTCGTATCCTGGCTCTCGGCGTCCACGCCTCCATTGAGCCAGCCGGTTTCCTCAGAGGCAAACGTCTTGCCTCACAGGCAAAATCACCGCATGCCGCCGACGGTCTCCCGGGCCGCGCGCAGGGACTCCTTGAGCGACCCCATGGTGGCGAGGACGGCCGTGGGCTCGTAGCCGCAGTGCGCCATGCAGTTGGCGCAGCGCTCGTCCCGGCCCCGCCCGTAGGACTGCCAGTCGGTCTCCTCGATCAGCTCGCGGTACGTCGGCACGTATCCGTCGCTCATCAGATAGCAGGGCCGCTGCCAGCCGAAGAGCGAGTAGTTGGGGATCGCCCAGGCGGTGCACGGGAAATCCGCCGCGCCCTCGAGGAAGTCCAGGAACAGCGGGCTGTGGTTGAGCCGCCAGCGCCGCCGGTTGCCGTCCGCGAAGGCCTTCCTGAACAGTTCGCGGGTCTGCTCGACGCCGAGGAAGTGCTCCTGGTCGGGCGCCTTCTCGTAGGCGTACGCGGGCGAGATCATCATCTCGTCGACCTGGAGGTCGTCGTTGAGGTAGTCGAGCACCTCCACGACGGTCTGCGGGGTGTCGGTGTTGAAGAAGGTCGAATTGGTGGTGACGCGGAAGCCGCGCCGCTTGGCCTCCTTCACCGCCTCCACCGCCTCGTCGAACACCCCCTCCTTGGCGACGGAGGCGTCGTGCCGCTCGCGCAGACCGTCGATGTGCACGGCGAACGCGAAGTACGGCGACGGCTCGAACTTCTCGATCTTCTTGCGGAGCAGCACCGCGTTCGTGCACAGGAAGACGTACTTCCGGCGGGCGACGAGCTGCCGCACGATCTCGTCGATCTGCGGGTGCATCAGCGGCTCGCCGCCGGCGATCGACACCATCGGCGCACCGGACTCCAGCACCGCCCCCACGGCCTGGGCGACCGGCATGCGCTGCTTGAGCACACCGGCCGGATGCTGGATCTTGCCGCAGCCCTCGCAGCCGAGGTTGCAGGCGTAGAGCGGTTCGAGTTCCACGATCAGCGGGAACTTCTCGCGGCGCCGGAGCTTCTGCCGGGCGAGATACGTCGCGATCCGGACGGTCTGGCGGAGCGGCATGGCCATCTGGCTCACCTCCTGGGGAGCGACAGGGAACGGTGCCATCGGCGTAGAGCGGGTGGAACGGCACACAGGACACGAAAGGCCGATATTCCACCGCTCAACGTCCCGACACGGACCAGCTCGTGCTCCGGCGTGTCCACGACCACCCGTACGGCGGCAACGGCGCGGGGTCCGGCCGCGGCCGCCCGGCGCAGCACGGTGGCCGACTCCATGTCGGCGGCGACGGCGCCCGTGGCGTGCAGCAGGGCCCGCTCGGCGCCCCGCACCAGATGGTCGGAGCCGACGACCGGGCCGGTGTGCACGGTGGTGCCCGGCCGGTCCCGTACCGCCTCGGCCAGGGCGGCGGCGAGCGCGGCCGTTCCGGTGCACGGGGTACGGTCCGGACCGCCGGGACGGACCCGCGTCTCGTCGGCCACGACCAGATCCCCGGGGCGCATGCCGGGGGCCAGGCCCGCGCAGAAGCCGGTGGCGACGACCGCGGCGTTTGGGGTCACGGTGCCGAGGGCGGCGGGCAGGACCCGCTCCACCGCACGGGGGCCCATCCCGGTGCGCAGCACCGTGGGCGCGTGCGCCCGGCCGCCGCCGCGCAGGGCCAGCTTCTCCACGCCGAGCGCGCAGACGAGCAGCAAGGTGTCCGGCGGCTCGCCGGGCGCCATCAGGGGTTCCGGGGATCGGCCCGGCGCCGGGACGAGCCGGTTTTCCGGGGACCGGTCCGGCGCCGGGC
>NZ_WHPN01000049.1 GCF_009735685.1 Streptomyces lycii
GTGCCGGCGCAGGGCCGGCGGCACACCCGTGCGCGGTCGGTGACGCAACCCCCGGGTCAGTCGGCCGACGGGGTCCAGCCGTCCGGGACGATCCGGTCCGCGTCCCGCCGGCGGGAGTCGTCGAAGACGGTGCGCCCGCCGTCCGTCACCCTGATGCCGTCCGCGTACACCCCGCGTCCGCTGTACAGCCCGTCGGTGGTGCAGCGCCAGCGCAGCCGCACGGGCGCGTCGCGCCAGGGGGAGAGGCCGGCGTGCGCGCGATGCCAGACGCGCCCCGACCAGCCGCTCACCGAACCCTCCGGATGGCTGCTCGGAGGGCTGCCGGGACGCTCGGTGGTGAAGGGCACCGGCTGCCAGGTCCTCCCGCCGTCCGCCGACGCCTCCAGACGCAGCAGATCGGCTTCCGGCTCGGTGTCCCACCACAGGGAGAACGCGAGTCCGGCCTCCTCGCCGGTGAGCGTCAGCTCGGGCAGCGTGAGCGTCGCCGTCGTGTCGTTGGCCGTCCCCGCGAACCAGGCGGTGCGCCCGTGCGCCGGCCGGACCGGTACGGCGCGCGCGAGACGGGTCGCGGCCGCGACGCGCGGTGCGCTGCCGGAGCGCCAGCTGCGCACCGGGTGCACCGAGTTGCCGAGCAGTACCAGGAAGGAGTCGGAGACCGGGTCGAGCACCAGGCAGGTGCCGGTGAAACCGGTGTGCCCGGCGGTGTGCGGGGTGGCCATCGCGCCCATGTACCAGTGCTGGTACAGCTCGAAGCCGAGACCGTGTTCGTCGCCGGGGAACGCCGTGTTGTAGTCCGTGAACATCAGCTCCACCGACTCCGGCCGGAGGATCCGGGTCCGTCCGTACGCGCCGCCGCTCAGCAGGGTCCGGCACAGCACGGCCAGGTCCCAGGCGCAGGAGAACACGCCCGCGTGGCCCGCGACCCCGCCGAGGGCGTAGGCGTTCTCGTCGTGCACCTCGCCCCAGACCATGCCCCGGTCCAGGCCGCTCCACGGCGCGCGGGCGTCCTCCGTCGCGGCGATCCGCGGCCGCCAGGAGGCGGGCGGGTTGTAGCGGGTGCGGTGCATCCCGAGCGGGCCGGTGATCTCCTTGCGGAGCTGGACGTCGAGCGGCCGGCCGGTGATCTTCTCCAGGACCAGCTGAAGGGAGATCAGATTGAGGTCGGAGTAGAGGTAGGCGGTGCCCGGCGGATGGGCGAGCCGCTCGTTCCACAGCAGCCGGAGCCTGGCCTCGCGGTCCGGCTCCTTGTAGAGCGGGATCCAGGCGCGGAAGCCCGAGGTGTGGGTGAGCAGCTGGCGGACCGTGACGTCCTGCTTGCCGCCGCCGGAGAAGTCGGGGAGGTAGGAGGCGACGGGAGCCTCCAGTTCGAGGGTGCCGCGCTCGATCTGCTGGACCGCGAGGATCGAGGTGAAGAGCTTGGAGACGGAGGCGAGGTCGAAGACCGTGTCCCCGGCCGCCGCGATCTGCCGGTCGGCGGGCAGCTCGACCCCGGTGTCGGTCGTCTCGTCGTACGCCGCGTAGCGGACCGCGTGGCCGATGGCCTCGTGCAGGGCGACCGTCCGGCCGCGGCCGGCGAGGACCACGGCACCCGCGTACCACGGGTGCTCGGGGGAGGGGCCGAGGAAGGTGCGGGCGTCGTCCATCAGCCGGTCCAGGTGCGGCTGGAGCAGACCGGCCCGGGCGGCCGTGCCCCGGCGCAGCACGGGGGCGGGCCCGCCGGATCCGGAGTCGGGGGCGGCGGCCGCCCCGGACGGTGCGGAGACCAGTACCAGGGAGCCGCCGAGCGACAGCGCCCCGGCCCCGAATCCCCGCCGGGTCAGTCCTCTGCCCACGCCGTCGTCGGCCATCGCGGCACCCTCCTGAAAGATTCTTCCGGACTGCTGATCATGTGGTGAAACTTTCTTCCCGTTGTTGTGTCACTGTCAACCCTCCGGCGCCGGCCTGTGTGCCGACCGCCGCTCCCGGCACGCTCCGCGGTGTCCCCCGCCCGGCCGCGGCTCTCCGGCCCCCGACAAGGTGTTTGCCCCTTCAACCATTCATACTGGGAGCGCCGCACACGACCGGTGTGCGGCGCGCGCCGAGGAGGTAGACCGCATGCCCCAGCCAGAAGGTGCCGAACTGGAGGCCGTACGCGCCCGCCGGGAGGATCTGCGCAAGCGCCATCTCCGCGCGCCCGGCGACCGTCCGGAGACCACCGCCCGAGGCGTCCATCACGTCGCCTTCATCTGCCGGGACGTCGAGGAGACGATCCGCTTCCACCAGGAATTCCTCGGCTTCCCGCTGGTCGAGATCGTGGAGAACCGGGACTACCGGGGCTCGACGCACTTCTTCTTCGACATCGGCCACGGCAATCTGCTCGGCTTCTTCGACTTCCCCGGGCACGACCATCCGCCCGCCTCCGAGACCCTCGGCGGCGTCCAGCACCTCGCCCTGTCGGTCGGCGACGAGCAGTTCGCCCGCGCCCGTGCCGCCCTCGACCGCGAAGGCGTCGACTATGTGGGACCGGACCGCGGCGTCGAGGACAGCCTCTACTTCCGCGACCCCAACGGCGTCCCGATCGAGCTGTACCGCGAGCGGCTCGGCGTCTTCGAGGGCAACGTGATCACCGGCCCGGAGGCGGGCCGGAACGCGGGCTGAACCGGCTCGCGGCCCCCTCCCGGCCCGCCTCCCATCGGCTGTTTCGTGCCCATGTGCCCGGGTACGCGGCGGATGCACCGCCGAACACCGATGCGAGAGGACGTGGGAAACGTGAAGGTTGCCTTCCTCGTGGCCCCCGAAGGCGTCGAGCAGGTCGAGCTGACCGAGCCGTGGCAGGCCGTGACCGACGCGGGATGGACGCCCGAACTGGTCTCCACCGCGTCCGGCGAGATCCAGGCGTTCAACCACCTGGACAAGGCCGACACGTTCCCGGTCGACCGGACCGTCGCGGACGCCCCGGTCGGGGACTACGACGGCCTGGTGCTGCCCGGCGGCGTCGCCAACCCCGACTTCCTGCGGCTCGACGAGAAGGCCGTGGCCTTCGTGCGCGGCTTCTTCGAGGCGGGCAAGCCGGTCGCCGCGATCTGCCACGCGCCGTGGACCCTGGTCGAGGCCGATGTCGTACGCGGCCGGACCCTCACCTCCTGGCCCAGTCTGCGGACGGACATCGGCAACGCGGGCGGCCGGTGGGTCGACGAGCAGGTGAAGATCTGCCACGCCGAGGACAGCACGCTGGTCACCAGCCGCAAGCCGGACGACCTCAAGGCCTTCGACGAGGCCTTCGTCGCCGAGTTCGGGAAGACCGCGGGCTGACCCGGGCGGCGCCCGCACGGCCCGGCCCCGCCGCACGCCCGGCTCCGGCCGGCCGGCGGGGCCGCGGCGTTCCGCCCGCGCCCTGTCCCGCACCCGCCGCGATCGCTACGCTGGCCCGGTCAGGCGGACCGGGAGGAGCAGGACGTGGCCGACAGCACCACGCAGGAGCGGACACCGGTGGCGGAGGGCGGGACGCCCCAGCTCGATCTGAGCAACGCGGACTGGCAGTCCGGCAGTCAGGGGGCGGGTGACGTCCAGATCGCCTTTGTCGAGGGCTTCATCGCGATGCGCAACCGGCGCAACGCCGGGGTGCCCGCGGTGGTTTTCAACCCGGCGGAGTGGCGGGCGTTCGTGCTGGGCGCCCGGGAGGGCGAGTTCGACCTGACCTAGCCGGGCCCGGGACAGCTCCGTGCGCCCGAAGCGGCCCGTGGCCCGTACGCCCCGCGAGCGGGCTCCGGGCGGGCCCGCTCCGGAGACGGACCGGTCCGTACGCCGGAGCGGCGCGGCTCACCGCAGGACGGTGCAGCCGCGCCGCTCCAGCTCGCGGACCACCGGCGAGCGCTCGTCCACCCCGTTCCAGCGCAGGTCGAGCTTCTCCAGCGACGGCAGCTCCACGAGCCAGTCCGGCGGCGCGCACCGGGGATTGCCGCGCAGATCGAGATGGCGCAGCAGCGGCAGCCCGGCCATCTCCGGGGGCAGCCCGGTCAGCTCGTTGTCGCGCAGCTCCAGGACGCGCAGTTCCCGCAGGGCCCCGGTCCCGGCGGGCAGCTCCGTGAGCCGGTTGCCGCACAGGAACAGCTCGCGCAGCCTCCGCAGGCCGCCGAGCGATCCGGGCAGGGCCCGCAGCCGGCAGTGCCGCAGCCGGAGTTCGAGCAGTTCTCCCATGCCCCCGGTGCTCTCCGGCAGCTCGGTCAGCCGGTTCTCCCCGGCGTTGAGGTACCGCAGCCGGCTCAGCCGCCCCAGCGACCGGGGCAGCTCCGTGAGCCGGTTGGCGTGGAGATACAGGAAGCGGGAGAGGGCGGGCAGCCCGGTGATCTCCTCCGGTACGGAGACGAGCGCGTTGTGACCGAGGTCCAGGGTGTGCAGCCGCCGCAGAGCGCCCACTCGGGGCGAGAGCTGTGTGAGCCCGTTGCCCGCGAGGATCAGCACCTCCAGACCGGTCCGCCGCCACACGTCCTCCGGCACCGCGCCCAGCCCGCGCTTCCACAGGTCGAGCGTGTCCGGCCGGTGCGCCGCACCCCCGGGCGGGGCGGCCGTCACGGCCAGGGACCCAGCTCCGGCAGGGCCGCTCCGTCGCACCTGAGCGGCCCCTCCGGGGCGCGGCCGGCCATCCAGGCGGTCAGGTCGCCCAGCGCGCCGCGCACGGTGACGCCGCCCGCACCGGCGGACCGGGTCTCGGGGCCGTCCGTCGCCACCAGGGTCAGGCCGCCCGCCGGTGCGCGGGGGGCGAGGAAGTCCAGGGCGTGGCCGCAGAAGTCGCGGGACCAGTCGCGCGGTCCGGCACCGAGCCGCGCGTCGACCGTGTGGATCTCCAGCTCCCGCCACCAGCACAGCAGTGCCGCCGCGGCGTCACCGTCCCGGTAGCGGGTCGGCAGGGACCAGTCGGCCGGGCCCAGCGCCCGCCAGGCGCTCTCCGCCCCGGCGAGCGCCTGCCCGAGAGCCGTACGCAGCTCGTCGGCCGTCCGCTGCGCGCCCGCCTCGATGGCGGCGTCCCGGCCCACCGCGCGCCCGCCGTCGTACAGCTCGATCAGCTCGCCGCGCACGGCGTACCGGGCCTGCCGGGCCAGCGCCGCGCCGATGCCCTCGATGTGCGACAGCACATGCGCCCGGGACCAGCCCGGCAGCGCGCTCGGGGCGCGCGCCTCCGCGTCGGTCAGGCCCGCGACGGCGGCGGACAGCCGGGCGTGCCCGGCCAGGACCGTGTCGAGCGGGGGCGGGGTCACGGCCACAGCAGCTCCTTGGCCCAGCCGTCCGGGGTGCGGGAGTAGCGCAGCCGGGTGTGGCCGCGGCCGTGGTCGCCCTGCCAGAACTCCACCGTCCCGGGCCTCAGGGTGTAGAGGGTCCAGTCCGGAGCCACCGCGTCCGGCTCCCGTTCCAGCCGGGCGAGGGACCGCCGCACGGCGGCGTCCCGGGTGGCGGGGCTGTCCAGCACCTGGCTCTGCCGCCCGAGCAGGGCCTCGGCGCGGGCTCCCGGGCCGCGCGCCAGGAAGTCGGCCGCACCGCGCTCCGCGGGCTCCGGCTCGACCGGCCCGCGCAGCCGGACCTGCCGGGCGAGCGGCTGCCAGAAGAAGGTGAGCGCCGCGTACGGGCGCTCCGCCAGATCCCGTCCCTTGGCGCTGGCGGCGTGGCTCGCGAACTGCCAGCCCCGCTCGTCCGCGTTCTTGAGGATGAGCACCCGGGCCGAGGGCCGGCCGTCCGCCCCGGCCGTGGACAGCGTCATGGCGTGCGGCGCCGGCACGCCCGCCCGTACGGCGCCGAGCAGCCAGTCCGTGAACAGCGCCTCCGGCGTCTCCGGAGCGTCCTGGACGTCGAACACGGGCAGCTCGCCGGTGAACACCTCCAGCCCGCGCAGGAGTTCCCGCAGTCCCGCCATGAGCCCCCTCCATCCCTAATGGTTGATAAGGACATTACCATTAGGCCATGACAGAGCAGCTGGCGCTGGAACTGGCCGTCACCGTGCGCCACGACGGACAGGGCGGGGTCGCCGACGACCTGCTGACCCCCGGCGGCCTCGCGCACTGGCTCCACGGCAGGGACGGCGGGCCGGCGCTCCGGGCGCTCGTGGAGTCCGGCGGGTTCACGGCGGACGAACCGGCGCTGCGGGCCGTGCGGGAGGTGCGGGCCGCCGTACGGGCGCTCTTCGCCCGGGCCGTCGCGCCGCGGCCGGCGAGCGCGGCCGACGCCGGGCGGCTGATGCGCGCGGAGGACGCCCTCGATGTGCTCGCGGCCGCCGCGGGGCGCGTGCCGACCGTCGCGCGCCTGGACTGGCCGCCGGACGGCGCCCCCTCGCTCCGGCGCGCTCCCGCCGTCCCGGCCGCTCCGGCCGACCGGCTCGCCGCGCTGCTGGCCGAGGCCGCCATGGACTTCCTCGCGGGCCCGGAGCGCGACCGGCTGCGGGCCTGCCCCGCCCCGCGCTGCGTGCGCTACTTCGTCAAGGAGCACCCGCGCCAGGAGTGGTGCAAACCGTCCTGCGGCAACCGGACGCGCGTCGCCCGCCACCACGCCCGTCACCACGCCCGGCAGCGCCCCGCCCCGCCGGCCCCCGACGCCTGACCGGCGGCGGGGTCCTCCCGGCGGCGCCCCGTGCCGGCTGCGCCCCGGGCGGACGAGGAGGGCGCGGGCCCCGGAGGCCGGTGGCACGGGGCGCCGCCGCCCGAGCGGCGCACGGCCACGTACCATGTCCGCATGTCGTTCCTCCGCCGCCGCAGCGCAGCCACGCCCACCGGGCCGGACTTCGATGTCCTCGCGATGGACCCCGGTGACTGGCCGGGCAACCTCGGCGCCGGCCTGCTTCCCGCGCCCGACGGGAGCTGCCAGGGCGTCTTCCTCCGCTACGACCTGTTCGGCGGCCGCGGCCCCGCGATGATCATCGGCAATCTGCCCGAGGGCTCCCCGGCCCGCGAACTCGCCGACGGCGAGGCCCCCTTCGAGGTGACCCAGCTGCTGGCCGCGCTCGGCAACGAGGACCCGGTGCGCGTCGTGGAGACCGAGGACACCCCGGTCATGCACGACGACAACCTGCTCATCGTCCGCCGGATCAAGGTCTCGGAGGACCGGGTCTCCTGCGCCCAGTTCGACCGCAGCGACGGCGTCCTCGTCACCATCGCCAGCTGGGACCGGCCGATCACCGACGAGCTGTACCGGCTGCTGAAGCCGCTGCCCGCGGAGCTGTTCCAGCAGGGCTGACACCGGGGCGCGGCGTTGTCGCGCGCACCCGCAGCGTCTAGCGTGACCGCCCATGTCGCAGAGCACCGGAGCGCAGACGCCGCCTCAGGACCTCCGTCTCCTTTACGGGCGGCCCGCCGCCGACTGGGAACGGGAGGCCCTGCCCATCGGCAACGGGGCCCTGGGCGCGACGGTCTTCGGCGCCGTGGACACCGAACGCCTGCTGATCAACGAGAAGACACTGTGGACCGGCGGCCCGGGATCCGCCGAGGGCTACGACCACGGAAACGGCCACGGAGACGGGCCCGGCGCGCTGGAGGCCGTACGCAGGCGGCTGGACCGGCAAGGCTCGCTCGCCCCCGACGCCGTCGCAGCCGCGCTCGGCCGTCCCCGGCGCGGCTACGGCGCGTACCAGATGCTCGGGGAACTGCTGTTGGAGCGGCCGGGCGCACCGTCCCGCGCGGAGGACTACCACCGCGAACTGCACCTCGGCACCGCGGTCGCCGCCGTCCGCCACACCGAGAACGGGGTCGCGCACACCCGCGCCTACTTCGCCTCCCACCCCGCGGGCGTGATCGCCGGACGGCTCGGCGCCGACCGGCCCGGCGCCACCGGCTTCACCCTGCGCCTCCTCTCCCCGCACGGCGGGGAGGTCACGGTGGCGGACGGCCGGATCACCCTGCGCGGCGCGCTCGCGGACAACGGCCTGCGCTACGAGGCGCAGCTCCAGGTCGTCACCGAGGGCGGCACCCGCACCGACGGCACCGGCGAGGTCACCGTCACCGGGGCCGACAGCGCCTGGTTCGTCCTCGCGGCGGGCACCGACTACGCCGACACCCCGCCCCGTTACCGCGGCGAGGACCCCCGTGAGCGGATCACCGCCGCCGTCGACCGGGCCGCCGCCCGCGGCTGGCAGCCGCTCCTCGAGGAGCACACCGCCGACCACCGCCGCCTGTTCGACCGGGTCACGCTCGACCTCGGCGGCAGGACACCCGCGGGACGGCGCACCGACGAACTGCTCGCCGCCTACACCGGCGGCCCCGGCAGCGCCGACCGGGCCCTGGAGGCGCTCTGCTTCCAGTACGGCCGCTACCTCCTCATCGCCTCCTCGCGCCCCGGCTCGCTCCCCGCGAACCTCCAGGGCGTCTGGAGCGAGGGCACCGCACCGCCCTGGTGCGGCGACTACCACACCAACATCAACCTCCAGATGAACTACTGGCCCGCCGCCGTCACCCACCTCGACGAAACGGCGGACCCGTACGACCGCTTCGTGGAGGCGCTGCGCGCACCGGGCCGGGTCACGGCCGAGCGCCTGTTCGGCACCCCCGGCTGGGTCGTGCACAACGAGACCAATCCGTACGGCTTCACCGGGGTCCACGACTGGCCGACGGCCTTCTGGTTCCCGGAAGCCGCCGCCTGGCTCGCCCAGCCGATGTACGACCGTTACCTCTTCAGCGCCGACACCGGCTACCTCCGGGACACCGCCTATCCGGTCATGCGCGAGGCCGCGGAGTTCTGGCTCGCGAACCTGCGCCCCGACCCTGCCGACGGCACCCTGGTCGTCTCACCCTCCTACTCGCCCGAGCACGGCGACTTCACCGCGGGCGCCGCCATGTCCCAGCAGATCGTCCACAACCTGCTGACCAGCACCCTCGAAGCGGCCGGAATCCTGGACGAGGACCCGGCGTTCCGGCAGCGCCTGCGCGACGCCCTCGACCGGCTCGACCCCGGTCTCCGGACCGGCTCCTGGGGGCAGCTCCAGGAGTGGCGGGCCGACCTGGACGACCCGGAGGACCGGCACCGGCACGTGTCGCATCTCTTCGCGCTCCACCCCGGCCGGCAGATCACTGCGGACGGGCCCCGGGCCGGGGCGGCCAGGACCTCCCTCGCCGCGCGCGGAGACGGCGGCACCGGCTGGAGCAGGGCGTGGAAGGTCAACTTCTGGGCGCGGCTGCGCGACGGCGACCGGGCGCACCGCTCGCTTGCCGGGCAGCTGACCGACTCCACCCTGCCCAACCTCTGGGACAGCCACCCGCCGTTCCAGATCGACGGCAACTTCGGTGCCACCGCGGGGATCGCCGAGATGCTCGTGCAGAGCCGGTTCGGCGAGGTCGACGTGCTCCCCGCGCTGCCGCGTGCCTGGCCGGCCGGGTCCGTGCGCGGGCTGCGCGCACGCGGTGACATCACCGTCGACGTGGACTGGGCGGACGGCCGGGCGGTGACCGTGGTGCTGGCCACCGGACGCACCGGACCGGTCGTGCTGCGCAGCGGCCTGCTCGCGGGCGCGTACACCGTCCGCGCCCGCGGGGGAGGAGCACCGCCCGGCATGACGGAACGCGGCCGCGGGACGGTGGTGTTCACGGCCGAGGCCGGGGGCCGCTACGTCTTCACGGCGCGGCCATGACCCGCCCGGGCCCGGCCCCGCACCCGCCCGGACAGGCGCCGGTGCCGCCCGGGCCCGCCCCGGATGCCGCTCGGGTGCCGCCCGGCGGTCCTTCGGCAGTCCCCGCGCGACGGGAGGGCCGCGGTGTCCCCGGCGGCCCTCCCGTACACGCGCGGCGGTTACGACCCCGAGCCGCGCACGACCACGTCGGCGGCCTTCACGAACGCCACCCGGTGCCCGAACTGGATCTGGTGGTACTCCTCCTCGCCCCGCACGACCTTGTGCCCGGCCGGGTCGAAGGTCGTCGCCCAGTAGTACTCGCCCGCCGTCCGCGGGCCCGCGGCGTACTCCTGGCCCGCGAGCAGCCGGTACGGCAGCGGTGAGACCGGCTGCACCGGCACGCCCTCCGGATAGGCCGACGCCTCCGGGTAGGCCCGCCCGTACACCGGCACCTCCGAGAGCCCGGGGCGCGGTGTGACGACCGGCCCGCTCGCGTCCACGGCGGTCGGCTGCTGCCGGGGATTGCGGAACCAGGCCTTCTCGCCGAGATACCACACCGCCGTCCAGTCCCCCCGCCGTTCGGCGACCGCGAACCGCTGACCGGTCGACGCCCGCGCCCCCGTGTCGTTCACGCCCGTCGTCGACCCGCCGCCGTCCGGGCGCAGCCCCGGGTCCCGCACCAGCGGTGCGTCCTGGTCCGGCGCGGTGTGCAGCCGCACGGCCCCCGACCCGTGCGGCGGGCAGGGCGTGCCCGCCTCCGCGCACCCGGTGTGCACCGGCTGGTGGCTGTCGTAGTCGGGGCGGATGGTGACCAGCCCGCCGTCCGGCCCGGCCGAGCGGTGCAGCGGGGCGCCGAGCAGCCGGAAGTAGTGCGCCCAGTCCCAGTACGGGCCGGGGTCGGTGTGCATGCCGGGGATGCTGCCCGCGGTGGTGCCGGGGACGTTGTCGTGGCCCAGGATGTGCTGCCGGTCCAGCGGGATGTCGTACTTCCGCGCCAGATGCCGCACCAGCCGGGCCGACGTGCGGTACATCGCCTCGGTGTACCAGGCGTCCGGCGAGACCAGGAAACCCTCGTGCTCCAGGCCGACGGACTTGGCGTTGACGTACCAGTTCCCCGCGTGCCAGCCGACGTCCGACAGGTCGAGATGCTGGGCGATGTGGCCGTCGGAGGAGCGCAGGCTGTACTGCCAGGAGACGTACTCCGGGTCCTGCACGAGCTGGAGGGTGGTGTCCCAGGTCGCCTCCGTGTCGTGGACGACGATGTAGTCGATGTCCTGGGACTCCGGACGGTCCGCCTTGTCGTGGTTGCCGTAGTCGCCGTCGCCGAACTCCTCGTACGGCGCCGGGACCCACTCGCAGGACACGGTGACGGGGCACTCCGTCCGGCCGCCGCCGTCGTCCGTCGCCCGCAGCCCCAGCCGCGCGGCCTGGGCCCTCTGCGGCCGGACCGCCGGAGCCGCGGGGAGCGTCACGACCTGCCCCTCGCCGGTGGTCCGCCGCTCGCCGCTCCGGATGACGCCGAAGACGTCGTCGGCGAACGTCGTCGCCGTGCCGAGGTCCGGTGCCCCCGAGTAACGCGCGACCGCTCCGTACCAGTCGGCCGCGTCCCCGCCGAGCGGCAGCCCGAGGTCCCGCTGCGCGGCCGCGAGCAGGGCGGCCCCGCCCCGGATGTTCGCCGCCGGGTCCCGGCGCAGTTCACCGGGCGGGATGCCGGTCAGCGCTGCGGCCCGCTCCAGGGTGCGCAGCCGGGCGGGCAGCTTCTCCGGGGCGCGCTGCTCCCCTTCGCCCCGTGCGGGGTCCGCGGCCGGCCGGGGGCGGGCGCCGTCGCCGCGCGGGTCCTCGTCCCCGTGGCTGTGGTGCGGCGCGCCGGCCAGGGCCGTCCGGACGTCCGTGAGGTGCATCGGCCCGTAGCCGCCGCTGACGCTGGCCGCGCCGCGGTGGCCGTCCCAGCGGGACTGGAGATACGACACGCCGAGCAGCACGTCGTCCGGCACCCGGTAGCGCTCGGCGGCGTCGGCGAACGCCCGCTGGAGCGCGCCCGAGCCGGCCCCGGCCGCCGCGGGCGGCGCCGCGGTGAACAACGGGAGCAGCAGTGCCGCGGCGGCCGCAGCGGACGCGGACCGGCGCAGCCGGTGCCCCCGCCGCGGACCTTCCGCTTCATCGGTGACGGAACCTCGCAAGGCGCCTCCTCGGGTCGGCCGTGCCGGGGTGGTGCCGTGCCCGGCGGGGATCTTCGGTGAGTTCCCCAGAGGTAGCGCCTGGGCGGGGACCCGTCAACGACCGTGCGCGGTCCGGTTTCCCGCCTCCGGCCGGCCGGCGGCCGCGGCGGCCGCGGAACCGTGCCCGCCGCGCGGCGCGTGACGGCTCATGCGCCTGCCGGGCGTGGGCGTCCGCGGCCGCCCAGCGGGTGCCGGACCGGCTGGGTGCCCGTCACCGCTCAGCGCGTACGTCCGCTGCACCCGTGTCCGCTGCACCCACGTCCGTTCTCAGCGCGTGCCCACCGCCGCCCGGACCGCCTGGCGCGCGAGGGAGCAGTCCTCGTGCAGCCGGCGCAGCAGCAGCCGTTGTGCCTCGCCCGGCACCCCGGTGGTGCCCGGCGCGCCACCGCGGCCGGTATCGGCGGCGGGCGGCTCCGGGTCCCGCATCATCCGCTGCACCGCGGTCTCGTAGGTCCGGATCTCCCGGGTCAGCACCAGCATCAGGTTGACCAGGAACGCGTCGCGCGCGTCCGGCCCCTGGGCCTGGGCCAGCCGGGAGATCCGCCGGCGGGCCGCCGGGGCGTCGCCGAGCACCGCCCACAGGGTGGCCAGGTCGTACCCGGGGAGATACCAGCCGGCGTGTTCCCAGTCGACCAGCACCGGACCGGCCGGGGACAGCAGGACGTTGGAGAGCAGGGCGTCGCCGTGGCAGAACTGCCCCCGGCCCTGTCCGTGCCGGCCACCGGAGTGCGCCAGCCCGTGCAGCAGCTTCTGGAGGTCGCCCATGTCCCGGTCGGTGAGCAGCCCCAGCTCGTGGTAGCGGGTCAGCCGGCCGGCGTAGTCCAGCGGGACGTCGAACAGCCCGGCGGCGGGACGCCACTGGTTCACCCGGCAGATCGTCTGGAGCACCGCCCGGACGTCGGCCCGCGGCGGAGCCTCCAGCGGATGCCGGTGCAGCGAGGCGACCCGGCCCGGCATCCGCTCCATCACCAGCGTGCAGTTCTCCGGGTCCGCCGCTACCAGACGCGGCACCCGCACCGGGGGACGGTGCCGGACGAACGCGCGGTAGGCCGCTATTTCGTGCCGCGCCCGTTCCGCCCAGGCGGGGGAGTGGTCGACCAGGCACTTCGCGACGGCCGTGTTGCGGCCGGTCGTCCCGACGAGGAGGACGGAGCGTCCGCTGCGGCGCAGCACCTGCACCGGATGGAACTCCGGGCAGACGCGGTGCACCGCGGCGATGGCCGTCCGCAGCTGCGCGCCCTGCGGGCCGGACAAGTCGATTCTCCCGCTGAGGGGTTGGCGGCCGGTGCCGGTCCGCAGCGCCCGTCCGCCGTCCGCCTGCGCGGGCACACCGGGCAGGGTTCCCGCGGGGACACGGCCGGGGTGCCGGCCGCCCGGCTGGGGGCGGTACGGCCGGGGCGGAGCGGACACGGAGGACGATGCTGCGTACATGGGCGGTACAGATCCCTTCGTGTGCCGGCGGATTGCGTGCGCCGCCCGGCCCCGGCCGGGGCCGGCACCCTGGGGAGTGCCCGGCCGGCCGGGACGGGGTGGCGCGTTCCTACTCGACACCCGGCCGCGGGTGGCACACCATGTGGCGGACCCTGGCGAACCCTGGCGAATGGTCGCCCGGCCCCCAGGGGGCCGTTAATGTCGAGTCAGCCGAGGAACCTGGGGGCTCGACGTGACCAAGGAACCCAACACCCGGCTCGCGGACCTGTTCGGCCTCACCGGATGGTCCAAGGGCGAGCTCGCGCGGTTGGTCAACCGTCAAGCGGCGGCCATGGGGCACCCGCAGCTGGCGACCGACACCTCGCGGGTGCGGCGGTGGATCGACACCGGCGAAGTGCCGCGCGATCCCGTGCCCAAGGTACTGGCTTCCCTGTTCACCGAGCGCCTCGGCCGTGTCGTGACCATCGAGGATCTCGGGTTAGGCCGGCACGGGCACCACGCAGCGAAGCAGTCCGCCGACGGACTGCCGTGGGCGCCCGAACAGACCGCCGCGGTCCTCACCGAATTCACGGGAATGGACCTCATGCTCAATCGACGCGGCTTGGTGGGCGCGGGCGCCGCGCTCGCCGCAGGCTCAGCACTCACGAGCGCCATGTCCGCATGGCTGCAGACCGATCCGGCGCAGGCGCTGCCCGGCCCCCGCGGCGGCGGGATCACCGGCGCCGAGCGCGCGGACTTCGACCGCTACGACGCGGCGCCCGTCGGCTCCCAGGAGATCGAGGAACTCGAGCGCTCCGTCGAGGTGTTCCGCGCCTGGGACGCGGCCCGCGGCGGCGGGCTCCAGCGCAAGGCGGTGGTCGGCCAGCTCAACGAGGTCGGCGGCATGCTCGGGTACCGCCACCCCGAGCATCTGCAGCGCAGACTGTGGGGGGTCGCCGCCAATCTGGCGGTGCTGGCGGGCTGGATGTCCCACGACGTCGGCCTCGAGTCGACCGCGCAGAAGTATTTCGTCATCGCCGCGCACGCGGCCCGCGAGGGCGGGGACCGGCCGCGGGCGGGCGAGGCGCTCTCCCGGGCCGCCCGCCAGATGCTGCACCTCGGCCGGCCGGACGACGCCCTGGACCTGATGAAGCTCGCCCAGTCCGGCTCGGGCGAGGAGACGCTGCCGCGCACCCGGGCGATGCTCCGGACCGTCGAGGCCTGGGCACACGCCTCCACCGGCCGCGGCCAGGCGATGCGCCGCAGCCTGGGGGAGGCCGAGGAGCTGTTCGTCTCGGACCGGGGCGATGTGCCGCCGCCCAGTTGGATGCAGATGTTCGACGAGGCGGACCTGCACGGCATGCAGGCCCTGGCCTTCCGGACCCTCGCCGAGCACGAACCCTCGGCCGCCGCCACCGCGCAGCGGCACGCGGAGGAGGCCCTGCGGCTGCGGGGCAGCGGGCGCCAGCGTTCGCAGATCTTCGACTACATCTCGCTGGCGTCGGCCTGCTTCATCGGCGACGACCCCGAGCGGGCCGACCGGTACGCCCGGCTGGCGCTGGTGTCGATCGGGGAGACGTCCTCACACCGGACCTGGGACCGGCTGCGCGAGATGTACCGGCTGACCGGGCAGTACGCCGGTTATCCGAGGATCGAGGAGCTGCGGGAGAAGATCCAGGCCGCGCTGCCGAAGGCGCCCGCGAAGGGCCCGGCGCGCCGGGGCGCGGCCGTCTGGCCGGCCGTCCAGCCGACCGTCTGAGGCTCCGGTACCCGCTGCCGTCCGCTCCCTGCCGCTCCGGCCCGCAGGCGTCCCGTTCAGCCCGTGACCCGGGCCACCAGGACGCAGGCGTCGTCCTCGCGCCGTGCGCCGCCGAACTCCTCGACCAGGATCCGTACGCACTCCTGCGCGTCGCGTGCCCCGGCGAACCGGGGCGCGAGGGCGAGGAGTTCGCGGCCGCGGTCCCCGGCGTTCGCGGTGTGGCGCATGAGGCCGTCGGTGTGCAGCAGCAACAGGTCGCCGGGGAGCAGCCGTTCCGCCGCCTGCCCGTACACCGCCTCGGAGGTCGCTCCGAGGAGCACGCCCGGGGGCGGTGTCAGGGCCCGGCCGGTGCCGTCGCGGAACAGCAGCGGGGCGGGGTGGCCCGCCTGTGACCAGGCCAGGGTGCGGCTCGGGGGATCGTAACGGCAGCATACGGCGCTGCCGAGCGCGGGCTGCGCGGAGGCGTCGAGCAGTTCGTTGAGCCGGTCCATCAGCGGGCCCGGCTCGACTCCGGCGAGCGCCATCCCGCGCAGCGCCCCGAGCAGCATCGCCATGCCCGAGGCCGCCACGACGCCGTGGCCGGTGAGGTCTCCGGTGCTGAGCAGCGTCCGGCCGCCGGGCAGCCGCAGGGCGTCGTACCAGTCACCGCCGACGAGGGCGCCGGTGGCGGAGGGGAGGTGGTGCGCGGCGAGGTCGAGGGAGGAGTCGGCTGCCTGCGGGAACCGCAGCGGGCCGCGCCACGCGGGCAGCACGGCCTCCTGGAACTCCGCGGCGAGGCGGTGCGCGGTCCGTTCGGCCTGCTGCCGGCCGGCCGGGCCGTCACCGGTCCCGCCGGCGGCCGGTGCGCGGTCACGGGCGGCACCGACCTCGCGGAGCACCGCCCACATGGTGGCGGTGCAGCCGTGCTCGTCGAGCACGGGCTGTCCGGTCATGTGCAGGGTGCAAATGTCACCGTCCGCGCGGACGACGCGGAACTCCCCGTCGATCGGCTTGCCGTCCACGAGACAGTCGGTGAGCATCGCGGTCAGCGCGGGCTGGTCCTCCTCGGGCAGCCACGAGGGCAGCTCGTCCAGGGAGAGCGGCCCGTCCTCGGGAGAGCGGCCGAAGACGGCGAACAGCTCACGGGACCAGACGACCTCGTCGGTGAGGAAGTTCCATTCGGCGCTGCCGGCCCGGCCCGTGTCCGCCCGCTCCGGCGGAGCCGCGTGAGCGGGAGGAGGAGCGGCGGCCGGTTCTTCGTCCGGGCGGGCGGTGCCGGCGGGCGGTGCGCCCTCGCGGAGCTGTCCCAGCTGCCGGCCGAGGTCGTCCAGCTGGTGGACGGCGAGTTCGCACACCGCGCGCTGCCACCGGGCCTGCGGATCGTCGGGACCGTCACCTCCGGCGTCCGCCTCCCGCCGGACGGCGTCGACCCCGCCGCGGAGACGGCGGGCCTGCGAGATGAGGTCGTCGACCGTGTCGCGCTCGGGCGGCTCGGCGGCCGAGCGGTCCGCGGACACATGGGGCGGCATGAAGAACTCCGATACGGGCGCGGCACGGACAGGTCTGCCGGATCTGCCGGGTGGGCCGGTTACGACTGTTGCACAGGGAGCGACGGGCCGTAAGGGGTTTGGCAATACCCGATACGGTGGTGCTTCTGGCATATGCCAAAGGCTTGACGAGGAGATCGGCGCCGGTCCCGGGCCCGCCCGCGGGACCCGGGCCGACGGAACCTCCCGGTCCGGGTAGGCTGCCCCGGCCGGGCCCCGAAACCCGCGCCGTTCACCAGGCGTAAGCCGGCCCGTCACCGGCAAGGATGCCGGTCAGCGGAAATATCCCGTTGCCAGTGAACCCCCCGCACCGGATGCTGACCTCATGTTCGATCCAGACATAGCGCCCAGCGGCACCCTGCTCGGCCTCCTCCAGCGAGGCCGCGGCGACGGGACCCTGCACGCCCTCGCCGCCCCGCGGGCCGAGGCGCTCGCGGCGCTGCACCACTGCGTGCTGCACGATCCCCGGCACGACTGGCAGCTCGAGAACCGCTCCCTCTACTACGCGCGGCTCCACCGCGCCCTCGACGGCGGGCTCGGCGAGATCGAACAACACCTCTTCGGCCCCGAGGACCTCCTCGACCCCGCCGAGGAACGGACCGGGCTCGCCCTGTCGGTCCTCGGCCATCTCGCCGGCTACGGCCGCGAGGACGCCCTGAAGCTGCTGCACCGGTACGCGGCCTCCGGCGCCAACTGGTCCTGGGCCCTCGACGAGCTGGCGCTGCGCGCCGACGACGCCGCGCTGCTGTCCCTGCGCGAGCCCGTCCTCGCCCGCTTCCCGGCCGGCTCCGAGGGCGACACCGCCCTCGCCGCCGCCGTGCGCGACGCCTACGAACCCCGGCCGTGGCGGCTCTGGGGCGACCGGGCGGACGACACGTCCCGTGCCGCCGCCAGGATCCGCGCCGCCCGCGAACAGGGCTCCTTCGACCGCTGGCAGCGCCAGCTCCGGCCGGCCGGGCCCAGCCCGGGCTGGAGCGTGGAGGAGGTCCTGGATTGGGTCCAGCGGTGCTTCGACGGCCACCCGTCGCAGCTGCGCTACGAGGCCGCGGCCCGCTGCCTCGCCGCCGTCGCCGGTCCGGAGGACCGCCCGCGCATCGTCGACGCCGCCCTCGGCGGCCCGGAGGCCGCTCGCGGCGCCGCTCTGCGCTATCTCGCCGACCAGCAGGACCCCGACGCGCTGGACCTGCTGGACGCCGGCGCGTCGAGCCCGTCGGCCGTCGTCTCCGAGGCGGCCCTGCGCTCCTTCGAACGGATGCGGAGCGTCGCCGCCC
The DNA here is from genome assembly GCF_009735685.1 of Streptomyces lycii. Lineage (GTDB taxonomy): Bacteria > Actinomycetota > Actinomycetes > Streptomycetales > Streptomycetaceae > Streptomyces > Streptomyces lycii. The sequence goes on from NZ_WHPN01000049.1 coordinate 17,745, forward strand.
TCGAACGCGCCCGGGCGTGGGCGCACCGCACCGACGCCGTGGGCAACGCCGCGGCCGGAATGCTCGCCTGCCGGGGCGGCCTCCGGGACGCCGACCTGGTGCTGGCCGCCCTGCGCCGCACGGTCCGTACCCAGGGGGCCGACGCGCCAGACCTGTGGACCCTCGTCGACGGCGCGGGCCGGCTGCGGATCGGCTGCGCCGCGCCCGTCCTCCGCCACCTCTACCGGGAGACCTCCTCCTCACGGCTGCGCGGCCGCGCCGCGCGCGCCCTGGCCGCGACCGACCCGTCCTTCGCGGCCGGCTTCGCCGTCGAATGCCTGTGGGACTGCGAGGAGACCACCCGCGAACTCGCCGCCCGGCACGCCGCGATCGGGGACGCCCGGGTCGTCGAACAACTGCGCAGGCTCGCCGCCGACCCGGCGGAGGAGGCGGAGGTGCAGACCGCGGTGCGCAGCCGCATCGGCCCGGAGGACTGACCCGCGCGGGAAACGCTCATGGGACGTTCCCCGGGCGGCCAGTTCCCCGTGGCCCCGCGACCGCCGGGGGTGGCGACAACACCCCTATGCGTGTCGTCATCGTCACCGAGTCCTTTCCCCCCGACGTCAACGGCGTGGCCCACTGCGCCGTGCAGACCGCCCGGCACCTGGCCCTGCGGGGCCACGAGCCGCTGGTGATCGCCCCCGCCCACGCCGCGGCGGTGCCCGGCGGCGCCGGTGCCGGATTCCCCGGCGCCCCGGGCCCCGGCCGCCCGGCGGAGAGCGGCCCGCGGGAGTACCCCGTCGTCCGTGTCCCCTCACTGCCGCTGCCCCGCTACCCGCAGGTCCGGGTGGCCCTCCCCAGCCGGCGTCTCGCCGCCGCGCTCGCCGCCCACCGGGCCGATCTCGTCCATCTCGCGAGCCCGTTCGTCCTCGGCGCCCGGGGCATGGCGGCCGCCGCCAGGCTGGGCGTGCCCGCCGTCGCCGTCTACCAGACGGACCTCGGCGGCTACGCCCGTACGTATCTGGGCGCCGGGGAGGGCGCCGCGTGGCGGCGGATACGCGCGGTGCACTCCGCGGCCGACCGCACCCTGGCGCCGTCGACCGCCGCCGTCCGGGACCTGGGCGCCCACGGCATCCCCCGGGTCCGGCTCTGGCGGCGCGGAGTGGACACCGGCCGCTTCCACCCCGCGCACCGCGACGACGCCCTCCGCCGTGAACTGGCCCCCGGCGGGGAACTGCTCGTCGGCTATGTCGGGCGGCTGGCGCCGGAGAAGCACGTGGACCTGCTCGCCGGGGCGGGCGCGCTGCCCGGGGTGCGCACGGTGGTGGTCGGCGACGGACCCAGCGAACCGCACCTGCGGACCGTGCTGCCCGGCGCGCACTTCACGGGCCGCCGCACCGGCGCCGGTCTGGCGCGGATCTTCGCGTCCCTGGACGTCTTCGTGCACACCGGCCCGTACGAGACGTTCTGCCAGACCGTCCAGGAGGCCATGGCCTCCGGGGTGCCGGTGATCGCTCCGGCCGCGGGCGGGCCGCTGGACCTCGTCGACCACGGCCGGACCGGGCTGCTCGTGCCGCCGCTCGACCCGGCGGCCGTCCGGGACGCCGTGCTGTCCCTCGCCCACGAACCGGCGGCCCGGGCCCGGTTCGGGAGAGCCGGCCGCGCGGCCGTGGCGGCCCGTACCTGGGAAGCCGTGGGAGACCAGCTCCTCGCGCACTACGCGGACGTGCTCGCGGAACGCACGGCGGCCGCCGCGTGAGCGGGCGCGAGGGGCTGCGCATCGTACGGCTCGCCAACTTCGTCGCGCCCAGGTCGGGAGGTCTGCACACCGCGCTCCGCGAACTCGGCGCGGGATACCGGGCCGCAGGGCACGAGCCGGTCCTGGTCGTTCCCGGCGGGCGGTGGAGCGACGAGGACACCGCTCAGGGGCGGGTGATCACCGTGCCCGGCCCCCTGCTGCCCGGCACCGGCGGCTACCGGGTGCTGACCGGCCGGCACCGGACGGCCCGGCTGCTGGACGAGCTGCGGCCGGACCGGCTGGAGGTGTCCGACCGCACCACCCTGCGCTGGACCGGGGAATGGGCGCGCCGGGCCCGCGTACCGGCGGTGATGGTCTCCCACGAGACCGTGGACGGGGTGCTGCGGACCTGGGGCCTGCCGGACGGGGCCGCGCGGGAGGCCGCCGACCGGCTCAACCGGCGCACCGCCCACGCCTACCGCCGGGTGGTCTGCACGACCGCGTGGGCGGAACGGGAGTTCACCCGCATCGGCGCCCGCAACGTGGTGCGCGCGCCCCTGGGGGTCGACCTGGACCGCTGCCGGCCCGGGTGCCGCGACGCCCGGCTGCGGGCCCGGTACGCCCGCGCCGGGGAGACCCTGCTCGTGCTCTGCTCGCGGCTGTCGGTGGAGAAGCGCCCGGGTGCGGCGCTGGACGCGCTGCGCGCGCTGCGGGACGGCGGCACCCCGGCCGTCCTGGTCGTGGCCGGTGACGGACCGCTGCGGGGCCGGCTCGCCGCCCGGGCGCGCGAGGAGCGGCTGCCGGTGACCTTCCTCGGCCATGTGACGGACCGCGGCGGACTGGCCGCGCTGCGCGCGTCCGCGGACGTGTGCCTGGCGCCGGGGCCCGCGGAGACGTTCGGCCTCGCCGCGCTGGAGGCACTCGCCTGCGGCACCCCCGTCGCGGTCAGCGCGCACTCGGCGCTGCCGGAGATCGTCGGCAGCGCCGGTTGCGCCGCCGACGGCAGCGGCCGGTCGTACGCCGGAGCGGTGCGCGCCCTGCTCGCCCGCCCGGAGGGCCGGCGCCGCGCGGCGGCCCGGGCCCGCGCGGAACGCTACGGCTGGCCGGCCGCCGTACGGGCCTTCCTGGCCGTCCACGAGGGGTCCGCCGCGCCCGCCGCGTCCGCCGGGGCGCCGTCCCGGGGCCGGGTGCCGGGAGGGGCCGGTGCCGCCCGGTGACCGGGCGCGCGTCCCTCAGGCGCGAGCGGGCACGAAGCGCAGCGGGGTGCCCGGCACCGCCTGGGCTGCCGCCCACAGGTGCCGTTCGGGCACCACGCCGATCACCGGATAGCCGCCGGTGACCGGATGGTCGGCGAGGAACACCACGGGCCGGCCGTCCGGCGGCACCTGGACCGCGCCCAGCACCATGCCCTCGCTCGGCAGTTCGCCCTCGCGCACCCGGCGCAGGGCGGGCCCCTCCGTGCGCAGCCCGATCCGGTTGCTCGCCGGGGAGACCGTGTAGCCGGCGCGGCCCAGCTCCCGCGGCGCGTCGGGGGCGAACCAGTCCTGCCGTGGCCCGGGGACCAGCGGCAGCACGAGTTCGGCGGGCGGCCCGGGCAGGGCGGCGGTGTCCACCGCGCCCACCGGGCCGACGGCGGCACCGAGCGGAAGCACGTCGCCCTCCGCCAGGGGGGCGGGCCCGAGCCCCGAGAGCAGATCGGCCGACCTGCTGCCCAGCACGGGTTCGACCGCGACACCGCCGGCGAGGGCGACGTAGCAGCGCAGGCCCCTCACCGCACGGCCGACGTCCAGCACGGCACCGGGGCGCAGCCGCACCGGGGCGCCCCAGGGGGCGGGCCGGCCGTCGACCAGGACCGGGCACGGCGCGCCGGTCACGGCGGCGGTGACGGCGGACCGGGCGCGGAGCGCGGTGCCGTCGGCCGTGGTCTCGAGGGCCGCCGCTCCGCCGGGGTTGCCGACGAGACGGTTGGCGAGCCGGAGGGCGGGGGCGTCGAGGGCGCCGGAGCGCGGCACACCGAGATGGGCGTGGCCGTGCCGGCCCAGGTCCTGAACGGTCGTCAGGGCGCCGGGGCGTACGACCTCGGCGCCCGGTGTATCAGTCATCGGCGTGCCCCTCCGCCGGTCCGGCCCGCCCGGTGTCCCCGGCCGCCGGGTCCTCGGCGGCGAAGCGCACCCGGGTGCCCGGCGCCAGCAGGGCGGCCGGTTCCCGGGCCGGGTCCCACAGCACCGTGTCGGTGCGGCCGACGAGCTGCCAGCCGCCGGGCGACGAGCGCGGGTAGACGCCGGCGTACTCCCCGGCGAGCGCGAGCGATCCGGCCGGGACCGCGGTACGGGGGGTGGCGCGGCGCGGCAGCCGGTAGCGCTCCGGAAGGCCGGTCAGATAACCGAAGCCGGGCGCGAATCCGCAGAAGGCGACACGGAAGCGCACCGCGCCGACGATCTCCGGGACCTCCTCGGGCCGCACCTTCCACAGCCGCGCCACGTCACCGAGGTCCGGGCCGTCGTAGCGGACCGGGATCCGCAGCTCACGGCCCGGCACGGAGTCCAGCGGCGGGACGTCCCAGCGGACGATGTCGGACGCGAGGGCCCGCGGGTCGTCCAGCCCGTCGAGCAGCACGGTGCGCGCGGCCGGCACGATCTCCCGTACCGGCGGCAGCTCACCGCACTCGCGCCGGCGCAGCAGCTCCGCGTGCAGGGCACCGGCCTCCTCGCCGCCGCCGACCTCGACGAGCAGCGCGTGCGGTCCCATGAGCAGCGGCGTCAGCGGCCTCACGCGAACGGCTCCAGTACGACCCCTGCGTCGATCAGCGCCTCCCGGACCCGGCGGGCCAGCGCCGCGGCGCCCGGCGTGTCCCCGTGCAGGCACAGCGACCGGGCGGAAACCGGGATCCGTTCCCCGGTGACCGCGCTGACCGAGCGTTCGACGGCCATCTCCAGCGAGCGGGCCACGACCCGGTCCGGGTCCTCGATGACGGCGCCGGCCTCGCGCCGCGGGACGAGGGTGCCCCCGGCCGTGTAGGCGCGGTCGGCGAACGCCTCCGTGACCACGGGCATCCCGGCCCGGACGGCGGCTTCGTGGAGCCGTGAGCCGGGCAGCCCGAGCACCGGCAGCGGCCGGCCCGCCGCGAGCAGGGCGCCCTCGACCACGGCGGACGCCTGCTCCGGGTCGTGCACGGTGCGGTTGTAGAGCGCGCCGTGCGGCTTGACGTACGACACCCGGGTGCCGGCGGCGCGCGCGAAGACGTCGAGCGCCCCGATCTGGTAGGCGATCTCGTCGGTCAGCTCCCGGCCGTCGACGTCCATGGCGCGGCGGCCGAAGCCCGCCAGGTCGCGGTAGGAGACCTGGGCGCCGATCCGGACGCCGCGCTCGGCGGCGATCGAGCACACCCTGCGCATGCCGGAGGGGTCCCCGGCGTGGAAGCCGCAGGCGACGTTCGCGCTGGTGACGATGGACAGCAGCGCGTCGTCGTCGGTGAGCGTCCAGCGGCCGAATCCCTCACCGAGATCGGCGTTGAGGTCGAGGACGGGGGCCGGTCGTCCCGTCGCCGGTGCGGTCATGCGTCGGCCCTCCTCATGGAGTCGAGCAGCAGCTGCTGGGCGTCGGTGAAGTATCCGTCCAGCTCGGCCTCCGCGTGGTGCAGTGCGCCGCGGTCGAGGAGTTCCACCAGGCGGCGGTTGCGGACCAGGAACGGTTCGTGGAGCCGCTGCGGGGAGGGCATCGCGAGGAACGCGAGCCGGAGTTCGGCGAGCACCCGGTTCAGATACTCGTCGATCCGCGGGCTTCCGGCCAGGCCGCCGAGAGCGCGGTGGAAGCGCAGGTCCGCGGTGCCGACGGCGGCCCAGTCACCCGCCCGGGCCGCGGCCTCGCCGCCGGAGACCGCCCCGGCGAGGGCGCCGAGCCGGTCCGGCGGGGCGTGCGGGGCGGCGCGCAGCCCGGCGCCCTCCAGGGCACGGCGGACGGTGAAGATGTCGGTGACGTCGTCCGGGCCGAGGACACGGACGTAGACGCCCCGGTTCACCTGGTGCACGACGAGCCGCCCGTGGACCAGCAGCCGGAAGGCTTCGCGCAGGGTGTTGCGGGACACCCCGAGCGCGGCCCCGAGCGCCTCCTCGGAGAGCCGGGTGCCCGGCGGTAGGGCGCCCTCCGCTATCCGGTCCCGCAGTACGTCGGCCACGCGCTGGGCCGTGCTGCCACGGCCGACACGGGCTCGGTCCGCGACGAGCCGGGCGAAGGGATCACCGGGCGCGGTGTGCGGGCTGCTGCCGTCCATGAGGCCCCCCGGGGCGAGACAGGATGTGGTCTTGTGGGATTGTTGAACAATACCTTAGCCTCCTCGAGTCGTTCTCCACCGTCCGGGCGAGGACGGACTACGGAAGGCACCGAATGATCGTTCTCATCGGCGTGCTCGTGGTGATCGTAGGCTTCGCCACGAAGCGCAACCCCCTGCTGGTGGTGGGCGTCGCCGGCATCGCCACCGGGCTGCTCGGCGGCCTCTCGCCGCGCGAGGTCCTGGCCGCCTTCGGAGAGGGCTTCGCCTCCAGCCGGGCCGTCACGATCTTCGCGATCACGCTCCCCGTGATCGGCCTTCTCGAACGCCACGGCCTCCAGGAGCAGGCCCGTAACGTCATCCACCGCTTCGCCGGCCTCACCACCGGCCGGTTCCTGACCCTGTATCTGGGGCTGCGCCAGCTCACCGCCGCGCTCGGGCTGAACAGCCTCGGCGGACCGGCCCAGACGGTACGCCCGCTGGTGGCACCGATGGCCGAGGGCGCGTTCGAGAAGCGGCACGGACCGCTCTCCGGACGGGCGCGCGAAAAGGTCCGGTCCTTCTCCTCCAGCGCCGACACGGTGGGGCTGTTCTTCGGCGAGGACTGCTTCCTCGCCGTCGGATCGATCCTGCTGATCACCGGCTTCGTCAACACGACCTACGACCAGCACCTGGAACCGCTCCAGCTCGCGCTGTGGGCCATCCCCATGGCGGTGTGCGCGTTCCTCGTCCACGGCGCGCGGCTGCTGCGCCTGGACCGGACGCTGGCCCGCGAGGCCGGCACCGGCCCGGGCGGCTCCGCACAGGTCCTCACCGGAGCCGAGGAGGCCACCAAGTGATCAAGGCTGAATGGTTCTACTGGCTGGTCGGCGCCGTCTTCCTGGTGATGGCCGCCCAGATGCTGCGCGACGGCAGCAACCCCCGGCGGTACGGCACCGCCGCGTTCTGGGGGCTCCTCGGCGCCGGGTTCGTCTACAGCAGCTGGGTCGTGAGCGGCGCCGCGCCCGCCGAACCGCTCGGGGCGGCCGTGCTGGTCATGGTCTGCCTGGCGGCGTTCGGGTTCACCGGCCGCGGCCGGGTGCGGACCACCACCGGCGCGGAGCGCGCCGCCTCCGCCGCCCGGCTCGGCAACAAGCTGTTCCTGCCCGCGCTGACCATCCCGGTCGTCGCCATGGTGTGCGCGGTGCTCGTCAAGAAGGTGCACCTCGGCGGCGGGCCGCTGCTCGAAGAGGGCAGCGAGACGATCCTCGGCCTCGGCATCGGCTCCGTCGTCGCGCTGGTGATCGGCATGGCCGTGCTCGGCGAGCGGCGGATATCCGTACCGCTGCACGCGGGCCGGTCGATGCTCGAAGCCATGGGCTGGGCCCTGTTGCTGCCCCAGCTCCTGGCGACGCTGGGCTCGATCTTCCAGGCGTCCGGGGTGGGGGAGCAGGTCGGCCGGATCACCTCCGCCGTACTGCCGGACGGGATGATCCACGTCGCCGTGGTCGTCTACTGCGTCGGCATGGCGCTCTTCACGATCGTCATGGGCAACGCCTTCGCCGCCTTCCCGGTGATGACGGCCGCGATCGGCTGGCCCGTCCTCATCGAGGCGGGCGGCGGCAATCCGGCCGCGGTCCTGGCGATGGGCATGCTGGCCGGCTTCTGCGGCACCCTGTGCACCCCCATGGCCGCGAACTTCAACATCGTGCCCGCCGCGCTGCTCGAACTGAAGGACCAGTACGGGCCCATCAAGGCCCAGCTGCCCACGGCCGGAGTCCTGCTCGTCTGCGACATCGTGCTCATCTCCCTCTTCGCCTTCTGAGTCCGGAGCGGGAGCCCGCCGGTACGGGCATCCCGGGACGAAGCGGGCCGGACCGCCACGGCCGTGAGCCACGCGCGGACGGGAGCCACGCGCGGACGGGAAGCGGGCGCGGTGTTCGGGAAGCACGCGCGGCCGGGAAGGGCAGGAACCGACGGCTGGGAACTCACGGGCAGGAACTCCACGGCCGGCACCGCGGCGGCCCACGACGCAGCGGCCACCACACAGCGGCCACCACACAGCGGCCACCACACAGCGGCCACCACACAGCGGCCCACCCCACAGCGGAAAGGCGGCCGGCACACCCGGCCGCGCGGAAAGGAAGCCCATGACCCGGGTGCTCGTCACCGGATTCGAACCCTTCGACGCCGAGGCGGTGAACCCCTCCTGGCAGGCCGTGGAACTCCTCGCGGCCCACCCGCCGACCGGGCTGACGGTGACGACGGCCAGGCTGAGCTGTGTCTTCGGCGCCGCCGTCGACGAGCTGCGCACCGCGGTCGCCCGCGAGGAGCCCGCGCTGGTCCTCTGCACCGGCCAGGCGGGCGGGCGCCCCGACCTGACCGTCGAACGTGTCGCCGTCAACGTCAACGACGCGCGCATCCCGGACAACGCGGGGAGGCAGCCGATCGACGAACCAGTCGTCCCCGGCGGCCCGGACGCCTACTTCGCACGGCTGCCCGTCAAGGCCTGCGTCGCCGCGGCCCGGGAGGCGGGAGTGCCCGCGAGCGTCTCACAGACCGCGGGAACCTTCGTCTGCAACAACGTCTTCTACGGGCTCATGCACCTCATCGCGACCGAACGGCCCGCGCTGCGCGGCGGCTTCGTCCATGTGCCGTACACGCCCGAGCAGGTCACCGGCAGGAGCCTGCCCGCCCTCCCGGCAGGCACGGTCGCCGACGGGCTCCGGGCCGTCCTGACGGCCGCCGTCACGCACACCACGGACATCGTGGCGTCCGGTGGCGCCACCCACTGAGACCGCCGGCCCGTGGCGCCACCCGCTGAGGCCGCCGGGAGCCGCGCGCCCGACGGCGTCCGGGGACGGCCCGCGGGCGCCGCCCGGAGACGGCCGGCCCGGCACCGCCCGGAGACGGCCCGTGCCGGAGACCGCTCGTGCCGGAGACCGCCCGGGCCCCGGGCGCCGGTTGCTCTCCGCGCGGAAGCTCTGCCGCGCCGGTGGCTTTCCGTGCCGGGGCCCTCCCGCGCCGGTGGCTTTCCGTGCCGTTTGGGCCGATGTCGGTACCAGCACCTAATCTGTGCGTCGTGACTTCGCGACACCCGGATCCCGCCCCGCCGCAGCTCAGCGGCGCACAGCCCGGCGCGGTGGCCCGGCCCGCACCGGGGCCGGCCGCCGACGAGGGGCTGGCCCGGCGGCTGCGCGCGCTGGCCTGCACGGCGCCGCTGCACGACCTCGACGTGCGCAAGGCCAACCTCGCGGGCGAGTACACGGTCTACGCCATGGCCGAGGTCGCGCTCGCCGCGATCGACCTGGTCACGCTCAACATGGACTTCGACACGGGCGCGGACCACGAGCAGATCGTGAACCGGCTGCTGCCGCGCGTCGCCGCCCAGGCCCCCGCGCGCCCCGCCGCGGAGCACGAGCGCGTCGCCCGCTGGGTCCTGGAGAATCTGATCAACGTCGGCAGCGTCGACCGGGGATTCCGCGCGGTCTACGGCACATTCGGCCCCGACGGGGCGTATGTCCGCCGGGACTACGACTTCAAGCTCGTCGAGGAGGTCCCCGGCCCCGGCGGGGGCGTCTACCTCCGCACCACCGACGAGGCCGTCAACGTGCTCGTCGGTGCCCTCGACACGGACGTCACCAGCGCGCAGATCGCCGCCGAGGTCAAGCTGGAGGTGCTGATCAGCCGCGGCCGGCTGGCCGACGCCCAGCTCGCCGCCGAACAGGCCCGCTATCGCACGGTGCAGTATTCCGAGTCGCTGCGCCGCACCCTGGAGGCCACCCGGCGCAATGTGCGCGCCGTGGACTGGCTGCGCACCGTCCCCGACATGATCGCCGAAGCCCTGGACCACGTCGCGGACCGCTACCGCCACGAGAACGCCATCCTCACCAACATCCGGCGGGCCCGCGACGAGGCCGAGGACGCCGAGCACAAGCGGCGCGCCGCCGAACTCGTCGACATCGTCAAGGACTGCATCCGCCGGCACACCCAGCTCCAGTCCCGCCTGCTGGAGGCCGGGCCGCTCTTCCGCGCCGAGCAGGACCGGCAGGCGTTCGCCGCCCCCTCCGCCCGCTCCGGGCTCGACCTGTACGGCCAGCTCCTCGCCCCGTTGCTGCCCCTGCCCGTCGAGCGGGCCCTGCCCGTCACGGACGCCTTCTTCGCCCGCGGCACGGGCTTGCGCACCCCGGCCGCCGTCCGCCTCGGCGACCTCACCGACCTGCTGCTCACCCCGCCCGCCGAACGGGAACACCTCGGGGCCGAGATGCCCGAGCCGGACCTCGTCGCCACCCCCGACGACAGCCGGTTCAGCGAGGAGCAGCTGGCGCGGGCCATGGAGCTGCTCGACCTTCCGCCCGACGCCCCCCGCCGGCTCTCCGGCCTGCTGGCCGAAGCCCGCCGCCACGACCCCGAACTGCCCTATCTGGTCGCCCTCCTCGCGGTTCACGCCGCCAGCCCGCCCGTCGGCACGGCCTACCGGCAGGGCGAGCAGCGCCTGCTGTTCGCCGTCGACGACGGCACCCCGCTCGACGACCCGGAGTACGGCGGCGCCGACCTGGTCGTCGGTACCGCGCTGCTCGACGCGGCGGGTATGGCGGCCGACCGGACGGAGGCGGCGTGAGGGACCGGAGCGGCAGCGAAGGCCGCGGCGGTACGACGGATCGCGGCGGCATCACGGGCGGCGGCATCACGGGACGTACCGGCATGACGGAACGAACCGCCGTGAGGGATGGCGGCGGCCCGACGGGACGAACCGCTGTGCCCGGCACCGCGGCGGCCCGCCGGCCGGGCCCAGGCAGCAGTACCAGGACAAGGAGCACCACACCGTGAGCGAGTACCGACCGGACGACGGCGCGTGGAGTGCCGCCGCGGCCGCCGACGACCGGCCCGCGGACTCCGCCGACGGGCCCGCGCGGTCCACCGGCGGCGGAGTCACCCCCGCCGACGCGGCCGACGCCGCCCGGCTGGTGTCCTACGGCCTCCAGCCGAAGCTGCTCCCCGCCCGCGACGCCGACTACGCCGAACTGCTCCGCAGACACCGCGACGACCCGGCCTTCGCGCGGATCGCCGACGCCGTCGCGACCGGGCTCGGCCTCGTCGTCCTGGAGGTCTCCCCGCGCGCCGGGATGGCCCTGGCGGCCGCCGAGGACTCGGTGTTCGCCGTACGCATGGGGGACTACGCCCGGCGTGCCAACACCGACGCCACCGACCGCTTTCTGCACGGTCTCGCGCATCTCGCCGTCGCCGCCCTGGCCTTCCCCCGGCCGGAGGACCTCGCCGACGACGGCTACATCGGCCGGATCACCGTCAACGGCGTGGACGCCTTCGTCCGGCAGGCGTGCCGCAGGCTGGAGGAGCGGGCCGAGGCGCGCGGGGAGAACACCGACCCCGCCTCCGGCGCCCCCGGCCTGGAGGCCGCCTGGCGCGTCTGGTCCCGGCGCAGCGCCACCGGGGCGACCAAGGACGCGCGCCGGCTGGCCGGTTCCACCACCGGCATCGTCGGCAAGGCCGTCGCCTTCCTCACCGACTCCGGCTTCCTCCAGCGCACCGGGGACGACGCCGGAGGCGCGTACCGCACCACCCCCCGCTACCAGCTCCAGGTACGGGACATGGCGGGCAGCGCGGCGATGGCCGAACTGCTGGAGCTGGGCGTGGTGCCCGTCGCCGACGGCACCCCGACCCTGGTGCCGCCGGACGAGGGGGAGGACCTGGTCGCCGGCGCCGGGCTGCCGTTCCACTCCTGACCGCCGGGCAGGGGCCGGCCGGCGGCCCGTGACCGGCTCCGGCCGCCGGTCCCCGCCCCGGCGGCCGCCGTCCATCACCCGCCACCGCCCACCGGCAGCCCCGACAGCCGACCACCGCGACCGACCACCGAAACCGATACCACCGCAACCGCCCCCCCGCTCACCCAGATCACCGCACCCGATCACCGCACCCGATCACCGACCACACGAGAGTCCGCCGCCATGTACGAGCTGTCCCGGGTCCGCCTCTACTCCATCGGGCCCGCCGGTGCGCGCTACGCCGACACCGTGCTCGATCTGCGCGGTGTCGGCGAGCCCGTGACGGCCCCCGCCCCCGCCCAGGCCGACTTCTTCGAGGACGAGCCGGCCGGACCGCCGCGCCGCCCCGCACCCGCCGGTGTGCTGTTCCTGGAGAACGGCGGCGGAAAGTCCGTACTGCTGAAGCTGATCTTCTCGGTGATGCTGCCGGGCCACCGCAACACCCTCGGCGGCGCCAGCTCCGGTGTGCTGCGCAAGTTCCTGCTCGCCGACGACTGCGGCCATGTCGCCCTGGAATGGCAGCACACCCTGACCGGCGAGACCGTGGTGGTGGGCAAGGTCAGCGAGTGGCGCGGCCGTCAGGTGTCCGGTGACCCGCGCAAGTTCGCCGAGGCCTGGTACTCCTTCCGCCCCGGCCCCGGCATGAGCCTCGACTCGCTGCCGGTGGCCGAGGCCGGTGCCCTGCGGGCCCCCGTGGAGGGCACCTCCGGCGCCCGCGGCAGGCGCCGCACCATGAAGGGCTTCCGGGACGCCGTCACCGAGGCGGGAAAGGCGTATCCGAACCTCGACGTCGTCTGGGAGGAGATCCACGAGCGCTGGAACGAACACCTCGGCGGCCTCGGCCTCGACCCGGAACTCTTCCGCTACCAGCGCGAGATGAACGCGGACGAAGGAGAGGCCGCCGGTCTCTTCGCCGTCAAGAACGACTCCGACTTCACCGACCTGCTGCTGCGCGCCGTCACCGACACCCGCGACACCGACGGCCTCGCCGACCTCGTGCACGGCTTCGCCCACAAGCTCGGGCGGCGCGCGGAGCTGATGGCCGAACGGGACTTCACCGCCGGTTCGGTGGACCTCCTCGGCCGGATCGTCGAAGCCGCCGCGGACCGCGAACGGGCCCGGGACGTGCACGCGGGAGCCGAACGCCGCACCCGTACGCTCGCACGCCGGCTGTCCGCCCGGGCGGCCCGGGAGCGTTCCCGGGCCGCCGAGCTGGCCGGACAGGTCACCGCCGCCGCGCACACGGTCACCGACGCCGAGGCGGAGCGTGACCGCTGCTCCCGCGTCGCCGCCGAACTCGCCTACCGGCACGCCTCGCTCTCCCTCGCCGCCGCCGAGAAGGCCGCGGCCGCCCAGCGCCGTGAACTCGGTGACGCCCGGACCCTCCTCGCCGCCTGGCAGGCCGCCGAGGCGGTCCTGAGACACCGTGCCGCCGCCGACCGGTCGGCGCGGGTCGCCGCCGCGATCCGCGAGGCCGAGCGGGACGCCGCTCCCGCGCTCGCCGCCCGCGCCCGGGCCGCCACCGAACTCGTCGGAGCCCTGGACGCCGCGGCCGAGGACGCCGAACGGGCCGCGGCCGGGGAGGAGGAACGCTCCGCGGCGCTCCAGGCCGCCGGGGAGAGCGCCCACCGCGACGCCACCGCCGCCGCGACCGGCGCCCAGCGCGCGCGGTCCGAGGCGGAACACCTGCGGCAGCGGCTCGCCGAGGTCGAGCAGGAGACCACCGAGGCAGTACGGGCCGGCTGGCTCGACGACACGGCCCCCGACGCCGATCCGGCGCGCGCCGCGCTCGCCGC
>NZ_WHPN01000050.1 GCF_009735685.1 Streptomyces lycii
GCCCGGACGCCGTGTCGGCCCTGGTGCCGTACCCCACCGCCGACGGCTATGTCGCGCTGCGGGCCTGGCGGCGTCCCGCGCACGCCGAGACCGAGCACGTGCTCGTCGGCGAGGAGGCCGTCACCGTCACCGCCCGTGCGCTGCGGGCGGACGTCTCCGGCGGCGGCGCGGTCGTCCGGGCCGTGTCCCGGCAGGGCCCGGAGTACGACGCCGAGGTACCCGTCCGGGTTCTCGGAGCGGGCGGGTTCACCTTCCGGCTGCCGGCCGCGGACCTCCTCCGGCGCGGGCTGCCGGACGCGGAGCAGCCCCGGGTGTGGGACCTGCGGCTGGTTCCCGGCCCCGGGCGGGAGCCGGTGTCCGTCGGGCGGCTGGGAGGCGACGGCGTGGACCGCAAGCACACCGATGTGCTGCCCGCGCTCCGCTACGGGCACCCGGAGCACGGCGCGGTCCGTCTGCGGCCGTACTTCACGCCCGCGGGTGACCTGGCGATCAGCGCGCGGGGCGGCGCGGCCGCCGGGGACTGACTCCTCCCCCGGACCGGCCCGCCCGCCGCGCCCGACGGCCCGTCATGCCCGGCCGCGCGGCTGTGCCCGCGGGCCCGCCGCAGGTGCGCGAGCGATCATGCCGAACGGCGGCGGTCGGCCCAGCGCCCGGCACCTCGCAGGCCGCGGTCCCGCGGAGCAGCGGGAACGGCTCCACGCCCGTCCGTCCCGAAGCGATCAGCCGCTCCTTCGACCAGGTGCCCTTCACCACCCCCGGGACCGGGCGGTCCGCACGAAGACCGCGCGGTCAGGTACCGGCAGGGTCCTGTGCCGCCGGGCGGTCCATCTCCTCCGCCGCCTCGTCCGCGACCTGCGCCGCGGCCGCCTCCCCGGTGGCCGCCTTCGGCGGGACCGCGGGGACCGGCAGCACGACCGGGAGCCGCAGCGCCCCGAAGGCGTCCGCCGGTACCGCGGGGCTCACCGGCTCGACCGCGGCCAGCCGCCGGTACTCCTCGCCCTGCGCCGGACGCGGGTCGGGGTCGCCGTTGTTCGGCCAGAGCGACATGGCGCGCTCGGCCTGCGCGGTGATGGTCAGCGAGGGGTTGACGCCCAGGTTCGCGGAGACGGCGGAGCCGTCCACGACATGGACGCCGGGGTGCCCGTAGAGCCGGTGGTACGGGTCGATGACGCCGTGGTCGGCGTCCTCGCCGATCGGGCAGCCGCCGAGGAAGTGCGCGGTGAGCGGGGTGCCCATGACCTCGCCGACATTGGTGCCGGGGAAGCCGTTGATGTCCTCGGCCATCAGCCGGGCGGCCTCGGCGCCCTCCGGGATGAACAGCGGGTTGGGCGCGCCGTGGCCCTGCCGGGCGGTGAGCAGTCCCTTGCCGAGGCCCTTCGGCTTGCGGTAGGTGTCCAGCGAGTTGTCGAGGCTCTGCATGACCAGGCCGATGATGGTCCGCTCGGACCACTTGTAGTTGGACAGCGAGCGGAGCGTCAGCAGCGGGTGCCGGGCGAGATGCAGGACGTGCGCGAGGGCCCGGGGCAGCCGCGAGCCGTGCGGCACCTGGAGCGTGGTCAGCAGGCCCATGGCGTTGGAGCCCTTGCCGTAGCGGACCGGCTCGATGTGGGTGTTCTCGTTCGGGTGGATCGAGGACGTGATCGCGACGCCCTTGGTGAAGTCCGGCCGCTCGCCGTGCGTCTTCCGGTAGCGGGCGTGGGAGGTCATCGAGCCGACGAGGGCCTCGGAGTTGGTGCGGGTCAGGGTGCCGAGCTTCGGTGAGATGCGGGGCAGCAGTCCCTGGTCGCGCATGGTGTGCAGCAGCGTCTGGGTGCCGTACGTACCGGCGGCGACGACGACCTGCCGGGCGCGCAGAACCTCGGGCACGGACCGCTTCTTGTCGGTGGGGACGGTGCTGACGCGGTAGCCGCCCGTGCCGTCCTCGGCGACGGCGGTGACGGAGGTCATGGGGTGCACCACGGCACCGGCCTTCTCGGCGAGATACAGGTAGTTCTCGTTGAGGGTGTTCTTCGCGCCGCGACGGCAGCCGGTCATGCACTCGCCGCACTCGTTGCAGGCGTTGCGGGACGGGCCCGCGCCGCCGAAGTACGGGTCCGGCACCTCCTCGCCGGGCCGCGCCGTGACGCGGCCCTCCGCGTCCTTGCCGTCGCCGAAGAAGACGCCGACCGGCGCGAGATGGAAGGTGTCGCCGACGCCCATCCGTTCCGCGGCGGCCTTGAGGTGCACGTCGGAGGGCGTCGTCGTCGGGTTCAGCCGGACGCCGAGCATCCGCTGCGCCTGCTCGTAGTAGGGCGCCAGCTCCTCCTGCCAGTCGGTGATGTGGCCCCACTGGGTGTCCTCGAAGAAGGGCCGCGGCGGGACGTAGAGGGTGTTGGCGTAGTTGAGGGAGCCGCCGCCGACGCCGGCGCCCGCGAGGATCATGACGTTGTTCAGCAGATGGATGCGCTGGATGCCGTAGAGGCCGAGGGCGGGCGCCCAGAGGAAGTTCTTCAGGTCCCAGGAGTTTTTCGGCAGCGTGTCGCGGGTGAAGCGGCGGCCGGCCTCCAGCACCCCGACGCGGTAGCCCTTCTCGGTCAGGCGCAGGGCGGATACGGATCCGCCGAAGCCGGAGCCCACGACGATGACGTCGTAGTCGTAACTGTCCTCGGCCACGGTGTCGGCCCTCCCGTGCTCGTCGGTCTCGTCCTGGTGCGCCGTCGGGACACCGCGCCGCGGGCGCGGGCCGGGGGCGGTCCGCGCCGTCGGCTCACGGCGGGTGCCGGCGGGGGCTGGAGCTGCTGTGGGGGTTGTGGGGGACGCCGCCGGCCCCGGGGGGCAGGGCCGGCGGCGGGTCAGCGGAGGCGGGCGGCCTTCATCACGCGCAGGCTCAGCGACATGAAGGCGGCGTACTTCTCGTCGTCCAGCCCGAAGGACGGGGCGAGCGGCATGATCCGCTGCTGGGCGACGGTCTGCGCCTCGGTGTATTTCAGGATGCCCTCGGCACCGTTGCGGCGGCCGATCCCGGACTGGCCCATGCCGCCCATCGGCGCCTGGACGCTGCCGTAGCCGGCGGCGTAGCTCTCGTTGACGTTGACGGAGCCGGTGCACAGCCGGGCGCCGAGGGCGCGGCCGCGGCGGCCGTCCCTGGTCCAGACGCTGGAGTTCAGCCCGTAGTCGGTGGCGTTGGCCAGCTCGACGGCCTCGTCCTCGTCGGTGAAGCGGTAGACGGAGACGACCGGGCCGAAGGTCTCCTCGGTGCAGACGGCCATCGGCTCGCGCACTCCGTCGAGGATGGTCGGCTCGTAGAAGAACGGCCCGACGTCGGGGCGGTGCCTCCCGCCCGTGACGAGGGTCGCGCCCTTCTCGACGGCCTCGTCCACATGCCGGCGTACGGTCGCCAGCTGGCGCTCGGAGGCGAGGGAGCCCATGTCGGCGCCGTACGCGAGGGCGGTGCCGAGCCGCAGCGCCCGGGCGCGGGCGGCGAAGCGCTCCAGGAAGTCGTCGGCGACGGACTCGTGGACGTACAGCCGCTCGGCCGCGATGCACAGCTGGCCGGCGGACGGGAAGCAGGCACGGACGGCGCCGTCGGCGGCCTTGTCCAGGTCCGCGTCGCGCAGCACGATCATCGCGTTCTTGCCGCCGAGCTCCAGGGAGCAGCCGATCAGGCGGTCCGCGGCGTTCCGGGCGACCTCGCGGCCGGTGGGGGTGGAGCCGGTGAACGAGATGTAGTCGGCGTGCGCGGCGACGGCCGGGCCGACCACGGGGCCGTCACCGAGGACGATCTGCCACAGCTCCTCGGGCAGCCCCGCCTCGATCAGCAGCCGGCGGGCCCACAGGGCGGTGAGGGCGGTCTCGGTGTCCGGCTTCATCACGACGGCGTTGCCCGCGGCGAAGGCCGGGAGCGCGTCGCCGACGGAGAGCGCGAGCGGGTAGTTCCAGGGGGTGATCATGCCGATGACGCCGCGCGGCTGCCGCAGCTCGGTGACCTTCGTGAGCACCGGGACGGCTCCGGTGCGCCGCCTGGGCCGCAGGTAGGACGGCGCCTTGCGGCCGTAGTGACGGGCGGATATCGCCGCGATCTGCACCTCTTCGTGCGCGTGCAGCCGGGTCTTGCCGGTCTCCAGCTGCACCAGGTCCAGGACCTCCGACTGCCGGGCCAGCACCAGGTCGTGGAAGCGGAGCAGCACGGCGGCGCGGCGGCGCGGCGACAAGGCCGCCCAGGAGCGCTGTGCCGTACGGGCCCGGGCGACGGCCTCCGCGACGTCCTCCGGGGTGGACTCCGGCAGCTCCGCCAGCCGGTCGCCGCCGAAGGGGGTGTGGTTGGCGGTCACCCCGCTGCCGCTGACGCCCCGCGTGAGCCGGGCGACCAGCTCGGGGGTGACCACATCGGCGGCGGTGCGGGTGCCGGCGGGCGCGGTGAAGACAGGGTTGCCGCCCGCGGCGGCGGGGGCGGCGTCCTGTACGGGGGCCTGGGAGTCCGTCATGCCGGGGAGCGTATGCCTGCCGGAAGCTTTTGTGTACCCGGCGGTAACCCCTTTTCACGGCAACTCCACACCGTGCCAGTGTTCACTGGCACAACGGCCCTGGTCAGCGGCGTTCCGGCGGGATGGACACGATTGTGGCACCAACCGTTTCGGCACACACGTCAGCGCCCGTCGTCACAGCTCCTGGATCCTGAGGTGCTCCACGATCTCCGCGTACAGCTTCTCCCCGTCGGCCCTCGCCTCGCCTTCCGCGGGCATCTGCACGAGCAGCCGCCAGTACACGGTGTCCTTGTCGTTGACGTACAGATGGTCGATCTGGTGGCGGGTGATGTCGGTTTCCGCGCTGCCGTAGCTCCGGTAGGTGGTGACCACGTCCTTGGCGGGCCGGCCCTGCCGGGTCGCGTCCCGGACCGTGCTCGTGACGTCCTGCATGGTGCTGTCGGCGCCGCCCTTGTACCAGTCGGCCCAGGAACGGGCCTCGCGCTCCAGCGGCTCGGCCTCCTCCGCGTCGTCCACCCGCCACAGGCTCACGGAGAACACCCCGCTGGGATCGGCGAAGCTGACCTTCGCCTCGTCGGTCGCCACGGTGCGCCGGTAGTCCTTCGGCACGGCCAGCGAGGCCTTGACGACCTCGCCCTCCTCCCGGACCACCCAGCCCTCCGGCGGGGCGTCGGACGCGAAGGGGTCGGCCAGTTGCAGGACCAGGGTCACCGCCAGGGCCAGTGCCACCGCGCCGCCGAGGCCGAACCGCGCCCTCCTGCTGGTACGGAGCGCGCGCAGGAAGCGGCCGCCCGTGCCGCCGCCCGGGGTCATGGCGCGGGTCGCGAGGAGTGAGGCGGGGGGCTGCGGCGGATGTGCCACGCTCGTCAGGGCACGGCGGATCTCGGGCACCGCGGGGCGGGCCGCCGGATCCTTGCGGAGCAGTTGCATGATCAGGTGGCCCAGCGCCCCGGCGCCCCGCGACGGAGCGGCCGGCTCGGCCGACAGCACGGCCTGGAGCGTGGCCGGGGTGTTGGCGCGGCGGAACGGGGACACGCCCTCGACCGCCGTGTAGAGCAGCACACCGAGCGACCAGAGGTCGGACTCGGGGCCGGGAAGCCGGCCCAGCACCCGTTCCGGCGCGATGTACTCCGGCGACCCGACGAACCCGCCGGTCTCCGTCAGCCGTTGCTCACCCTCGACCTGCGCGATGCCGAAGTCGGTGAGCACCACCCGGTCGTACCGGCCGAGCAGGACGTTGTCCGGCTTGACGTCCCGGTGCAGCACGCCCGCCTCGTGTGCGGCGGCCAGCGCGCCGAGCACGTCGAGGCCGATCCGGGCGGCCTCGCGGGGATCCAGGATGCCCTCGCCGAGCCGGTCGCCCAGCGAGCTGCCGCGCAGCAGCTCCATCACGATCCAGGGGCGGCCGTCCTCGACCACCACGTCGTGCACGGTCACGACCGACGGGTGGTCGATCCCGGCGGCGGCGCGTGCCTCGCGGCGCATCCGCCGGTGGACCGTCTGCCGCTCGTGCTCCGGCAGATGGTCGGGGATCCGCGGCTCCTTGACGGCGACATCGCGCTCGACGACCTCGTCGCGGGCCTTCCAGACGGTTCCCATGCCGCCGTGGCCGAGGCGCCCCGTGAGCCGGTACCGCCCGCCGATCAGCCGCCCGCTCTCCGGGGCGGCCACCGCCCGCGTGGGCTCGTACCCGGGCGGCGTGGCCGGTTCCGGCGCCGGTGCGGGTGGCTGCGCCTGTGCGGGTGGCTGTGCGGGTGGCTGTGCCTGTGACCGGGCCGGTGCCTGGTCCGCGGCGGCCGCTGCCGGTGGCTGTCCGGGTGCGGGCTGCGCCGGTAACGGCGTGCCGCCGGGTGCCCCGGCCGGCTCGGGACTTCCCGCGGAGCCCGCGGACCGTGCGCGGTCCGGCGGCCGGAGTGCGTAACTGGTGGGCTCGTCGGCCCGTCCCCCGTCGTTGCTCATGGGCCATCAATACCGCTTACGGGTACGGGAATTCCACTCGCCCGGGACGAGTGATGCGGCGCTGTGACGCGGAGCGGCGCCCCGGCGGCGCCGGGGCCCGGCTACCAGTCGGCGCGCGGGTGTTCCCGGTGGGCGTCGGTGGCCGAGTCGGTGTCCGCGGGATGCTGTGCGGGACGCGGTTCCGGGCGCGGTTCCGGGCGCGGTTCGGCGGGCCGTTCGCGGGCCGCGGCGCGGGCTGCCGCACGGGCTGCTCCGCCGGCCGCGGTGCCGGTCGCGCCGTCGGCCCCGGTACCGGTCGCGGTGCCGGTCGTCACGCCGGTCGCGGTGCCGGTCGCGGTGCCGGTCACGGTGCCGGTCACGGTGCCGGCCGGATGAGACGCGGCCGGGCGGTGGGCCCCCGGGGCGAAGGCGCGGGGCGCGGCCCGGGGCAGCGCCTGCGGGGCGGTCTGCGGGGTGGTCTGCACGGTGGTCTGCGGGGCGGACCGTGAGGGGGACTTCGGGATGCCCTGCCGAGTGGGCTGCCGAGTGGACTGGGGCGTGGACTGGGGCGTGGCCTCGGGCGTGGCTTGCGGGGCGGGCTGCCGGGCCGGCCGCGGGAGGGAGAGGGGCGTCGCTTGCGGGACCGGGCGGGCCGCCGCCCGGGCGGCGGGACCGGAGAGGGGGCGGGAGCCCGGGCCGGGCACGGCCGCGGGACGAGCCGTTCCCCCGGGTCCGGCCGCGGTCCCGGGTCCGCCACCGGGAGCCTCCGTGCCCGCTCCCGGACCCTGGTCCGCCGCCCGGGACGCCGCCGCCCGGGACGCCGCCGCCGGGGACGCGGAGCCCGGACCGGCCGGGACCGGGGAGGTCGCGGACGGCGAGCCGGGCGTCGGTGAGCCCGAAGAGGCGGACGAACTCGGCTCCGGGTCCCGGGAGGAGAGGGTGGCCGTCGGCCGGCTGGTGAGCGACCCGCCGGGCTCCGGGTGCCCGCCCGGGCCGTCGTCGCCCGTCTCCGCGGGGTCGTCCGGGCGCGAGGTGGACGTGCGGTCGTCCAGCGGGGTGCCGTCACCGTTCACCAGCATCGCCACCGCCGCGACCCCGGCCCCGCCCGCGGCGGCGACCATCAGCGCGGCCGCCAGCGCCGTACGCCCGCGGCGCCCGCGGAACCGTAACGGCAGCCGGTCCTCGGGCACCGGACCCGGCGCTCCCGGAAGGCCCGGCGCCCCGCCGGGAGGCGGTGACTCCTCCGGCGGGCGGAACTCGGCGGGCACCCGGTCGGCGGGCGCGTACGCGTTCGGAAGCTGCGGCATGCGGTTGGTGCGCAGGAAGACCCGCAGCAGCGCCTCGGCCGTCGGAGCGGGCAGCCGGTGCGCCGGGTCGCGCTCCAGCAGGCCCCGTATCACCGGCAGCAGCGGGGCGGCGGCGTCGGGCGGCCGGATCTCGTCGGCGACGACGGCGTGCAGCACCCCGCCGAGGGAGTCGCGCTGGAACGGGGTCCGGCCGCTCAGCGCCGCGCACAGCAGCACGCCCAGCGACCACAGGTCGGACTCCGGACCGGTGCCCGTGCCCGCCATCCGCTCCGGGGCGGTGTACTCCGGGGAGCCGACGAAGGTGTCCCGCTCCGTGATGGTCGTGCCGCCCTCGACGTGCGCGATGCCGAAGTCGGTGAGCACGACCCGGCCCACCCCGCGTTCCAGCAGCACGTTGGCCGGCTTGAGGTCGCGGTGCAGCACCCCGTGCCGGTGCGCCACCTGGAGGGCACCCAGCAGCGCCAGACCGATCCGGGCCGCCTCGCGCGGCGGTACCGGGCCCTCGGCGGCCAGGCGTTCGGCCAGCGACTGTCCGTCGACCAGCTCCATCACGATCCAGGGCCGCTCGTCCTGCTCGACCACGTCGTACACGACGATCAGGCTCGGATGCTTGAACTGCGCGATCGTACGGGCCTCGCGCAGGGTGCGCTCACGCTGCGACCGCGCGTCGCTCTCGGGCAGGTCTTCGCCCACGTGAATCTCTTTGACGGCGACCTGACGGTGGAGCAGCTCGTCGGTGGCACGCCATACGGTTCCCATGCCGCCCCGGCCGAGCCGGGCGTGCAGCCGGTAACGGCCTGCGATCAGCGGGCTCTCCGCCCCGAAGCTCCCCATGCAGCCCATGGTGCACCAGGTTTTCAGCCGTTCCGAGGGCCGTCGCGTGCCGGTTCGAATTAAACTTCCCTGCCAGGAGGGTTTTTCGGCCACTCTGGCGGGCCTTCGGGGGCCCTCGGCGGCCCCGGCGCACCCGGCCGCCGCCGTGCCACCGCGTCAGCCGGTCGTACGGTACGTGGCCGTCGCCTGCTCGAAGTGGTGCGCCACTTCCTGCTTGTCGGCGACCGGACCGGTGACCTGGACGACGTGGTAGCGGCCGTCGAGAATCATCGCCAGATTGCGAGTGTGAACTTCGCGGTCGCTGTCGTCGCGCCAGGTGAAGGCGCCCTCCGCCATCGCCGTGTCCCCCACGTCGATCCGGCGCAGACCGGAGGCCGACGACCACTGCGACTCCCGGAACGACGCCAGTTCGCGCTCCGCGTCCTGCTGGTACGCCATCGGGTCGTTGCCGAACTCGTCCACCCCGTCCCGGCCCGGCACCACGACCAGCTCGAAGCGGCCCCGGGTGTACCGGATCTGGCCCAGCGAGTTCTCCCCCTGCCGCTGCCAGTCCTCGTGCACCGCGACCTGGAATCCCGCCGGGTCCTTCCGGATCCCGAAGCCCTTGGCGAGGTTCGCCGGTTCGGAAGTCTGCGGCGATCCGGACGACTCCGGCTCCCGTTCGCCGCTGCCGCCGTTCGTCCTCCCGGCTCCCTCGTCCGGGTCGTCCCCGGAGTCCGCGGGCGGCACGTCGGGCGCGGAACTCGCCGCCCCGGCCGCACCGGTGCGGTCCGCTCCGCTGTCGCCCGTCTCCCCGGCCCGGGGCATGAACAGCATCGCGTACGCGACGGCTCCCGCCAGCGCCAGCAGGATCAGCACCAGCAGTGTCCGGCCGAGGCTGCGCGGGCCGCGCCGGTGCTCCTTCGCCCGCTTGTGCCGGCCGTGCACGACGGCCTGGGCGGCGCCGCGGCGCCGCCGCACCAGCTCGCCCCGGCGGCGCAGCACCGGAAGCCGCCGCGGATCGCGGGGTTCCTCCGGTCCGGTCGACGGCACGGTGACGGTCCTGCTGCCGAGGTCCGGCTCCGGCGCCGTCCGGATCAGCGACCGCAGCCAGCCGCGCAGCTCCTCGAACTCCGGGCGCTCCGCCGGGTCCTGCCGCAGCAGCGACTCCACGACCGGGCGCAGGGCCCCGCACTCCTCGGCGAACGCGGGGGCCTCGGTGCACACAAGCTGCACCAGCTCGGCGGCGCTCTCCTCGGGATACGGGGCGTGGCCCTGCACGGCCCGGAACAGCAGCGCGCCGACGGCCCACAGATCGGTCGCGGGCCCGATCGGCGGCGCGAGCTGCCAGTTCCCCCGGACCGGACCGGCCTGCTCCGGGGCCCACCGCTCGGTCACCGCCCCGACGACGACGAGCCGCGCCTGCCGCGCCCGCTCGGCGGCGAGCGGCGTCGCGGGCCCGCGCAGCCCGCCCGGGCCCCGGCCGGCGGCGACGAGATCGTCCCAGCGACTGGCGGCGACGGCCGGCGCGGTGCCGCTCCGGGGGGCACCTGCGGGGGTGTCCACGGGGGCGCCGTGGTGCGCGCCCCGGCCGGGCCGGGTGCCCTCCCCGGTGGCTCGGTCGTCCCGGCCGGCCCGGTCGTACGGCTGCACGGCGCCCGGGAAGCCACCGCGCTCCTGCGGCTGCCCGCCGTACGTGTCGCGCCGCCCGTACGGCTGTACGGCGGCCCGGTCGCCGCCGCCCCGCGGCTCGCCGTGCGGCGGGCTGCCCTGCCCGTACGGCTGCCGCCCGTCGTGTCGCCGCGTCTCCTGCTCGTACGGCTGCGGCTCATCCTGTCGCCGGGCTGCCGGGTCGTACGGCTGCCGCCCGGCCAAGCGATCCTCGCCCCGGTCGTACGGCGACCGCCCGGCCAAGCGATCCTCGCCCCGGTCGTACGGCGACCGCTCACCGCGCTCCGGCGCGGTCTGCCCGTACGGCTGTACGGAGGTCCGGCCGGCACCGCGGTCCTGCGGCTCGTCGTGCCGCGGATCCTCGTGCCGCGGGTCCTCGTGCCGCGGGTCCTCCTGGTCGTACGGCTCTTCCGTCGGCCGGTCGTAGCGAGCCGGGAGCCGGACGGGGCCTGCCGTTGAACGGTCCCGGCGCTGCGGTGCGGGTGCCGGCCCGGTCCGCCCGGTGCCGCTCTCCGGCTCGGGGGCGGGCCGACC
>NZ_WHPN01000003.1 GCF_009735685.1 Streptomyces lycii
AGATCAACCTCGACAAGGGCCGGGTCAGCCTCCAGAAGAACCAGACGGTGTCCCTGGTCAAGGGCGGGCAGCCGCTGCTGACCTCCGTGCGGATGGGCCTCGGCTGGGAGCCGGCGTACCGCTCGAAGGACATCGACCTCGACGCGTCCGTCATCGCCTACGGCCCGGACCGCAAGAAGGTCGACGCGTGCTATTTCGGCAAGCTGTCGATCCTGAACGGCGTCATCCAGCACTCCGGTGACAATCTCACCGGTGAGGGCGGCGGTGACGACGAGGTCATCACGGTGCATCTGGGAGACATCCCGCCGCAGGTCACCGGCCTGGTCTTCACCGTCAACTCCTTCTCCGGGCAGAAGTTCACCGAGGTCGCCAAGGCCTACTGCCGGCTGCTCGACGGCGGCGGCCAGGAGCTGGTGCGCTTCGACCTCACCAACGCCGAGCCGCGCACGGGCGTGATGATGTGCAAGTTCATCCGCCAGTTCTCCGGCGAGTGGGAGATGACGGCCCTGGGCGAGTACGTCGATTCGCGTACGGTCCGCGGCATGGTCAAGCCGGGCGGCAAGGCGCTCTGAGCCTCCTCGTCACCGGCACCCGGGTGGCGCCCCGGCGAGCGGGGCGCCACTGGGCCGACGCGCGCCGCGCGCGCTGAGGACCGGGCGCGGTAGCGGCCCGGGGCGGTAGCGGTCCTGGGCGGTAGCGGCCCGGGGCGGTAGCGGCCGGGCGCGGCGAGAGCGTGGCGCCGTGAGGCCCTGGTTTCTCCGGACCGCCCGCCGGGCGCGGCAGCGGCAGCGGCAGGCATCCGACGGGTATCCGGCGGACAGCCGGCGGGTGCCCGCCGGCCGTCAGCGGTGCCGTCAGCGGTGCCGCCGCCAGGGGCCGGTGATCGCCAGCATGAGGCCGGGCTCCTGGATGTTGGCGTACAGGGTCCGCCCGTCGGGCGAGAAGACGACACCGGTGAACTCGCTGTACTCCGGCTCCTCGGCCGTCCCGATGTTCAGCTCGTTCCGCGCGATCGGATAGGTCCGGCCCTCGTCCGTCGCGCCGAACAGGTGCTGGACGCCCTCCCCGTCCTCCGCGATGACCAGGCCGCCGTAGGGCGAGACGGTGATGTTGTCGGGCCCGTCGAAGGCGCCGTCCTCGCCGGGTGAGGCGTTGACACGCAGCAGCACCTTGAGCGTCAGGGTGCGGCGGCCGGGGCTGTAGAACCACACCTGCCCGTCGTGCGGGGCGCCGGGGCTCTCGTCGCGGGCGTAGGAGGAGACGATGTACGCCCCGCCGTCGGCCCACCACATGCCCTCCAGCTTGCGCCCCCGGGTGACCTCACCGTCCGCGAACTGCTGCCGCACGGGCACGGTACGGGCGTCCCGGTCGGGTACGTCGATCCAGTCCACGCCGTAGACGGTGCCGGTCTTCGTGGCCCGGGACAGGTCGTCGACGAAGCGGCCGCCGGAGTCGTAGCACTGCGGTGCCTGGAGGACCCCGGCATCGTCGCCGAGGGTGCGCAGCTGCCCGCGGCCGTGCCGGAAGCCCTTCGGCGGCACCCAGCGGTAGAACAGGCCGTTCGGCTCGTCGGCGTCCTCGGTCAGATACATGTGGCCGCGCCGCGGGTCGATCACGACGGCCTCGTGGTCGTACCGGCCGAGCGCCTTGACCGGCCGCGGGTCGCGGTTGGCGCGGCGGTCGGCCGGGTCCACCTCGAAGACGTAGCCGTGGTCCTTGGTCATGCCGTTCTCGCCGGCCCGGTCGGAGTTCTCCTCGCAGGTCAGCCAGGTGCCCCAGGGCGTCGTGCCGCCCGCGCAGTTGTTCGCGGTGCCGGAGATGCCCACCCACTCGGCGACCTCGCCGCCGGGGCGCAGCTCCACGACCGTGCAGCCGCCGGGCGCCGCCGGGTCGTACACCAGGCCGTCGCTGAGCGGCACCGGGTGGGCGGCCTCGGAGCGCGGGCCGTCCATCTCGTGGTTGGTGACCAGCAGGGTGGTCCCGCGCGGGCCGGGGAAGGCGGCCGTCCCGTCGTGCTCGGACGGAGTGAACTCGCCGGACTCCAGCTTCGTCACCCCGGCCCGGGTCAGGATCCGGTACGAGAATCCGGCGGGCAGCGCCAGGATGCCGTCCGGGTCGGGCCGCAGCGGGCCGTAGCCGAAGCGGTCGCCGTGCCCGCCGTCCGCGGCGGCGGACCCGGTGTCCTCCGCGGCCGCGAGCGACGGCGCCGCGCTGGCGAGCACCCCCGCGCTGCCGAGGAGGGCGACGCCGGCGCCCGTCGAGGCGGATCCCTTGGCGAAGTCGCGGCGGGTGAGCGGCATGGGCATCTCCTGGGTGGCCGGAACCTTTCACTGGACGGCCACAGAGTGGCCCGCCCGCCCGAACACCGGCTGAACTCGGGACAACGGGCGTTCGCCGATTACACGATCCGTCGGGGTGGCGGCGGGCGCGGGACGGCGCGCCCACATCCGCCCGCGCCCACGCCCACACCCGCGCCCGCCCACACCCGCGCCCGCGCCCGCCCGAGTCCGCCCGCGTCCCGCCCGTGCGAGGACCGCGGTCCCGCCTCCCGGGGAAGAGCACCGCGGTCTCGTCTCCCGGGGGAACGGACCGCGGTCCCGCCTCACGGGGAGCAGCGCCCGTCTCAGCCCGACTGCCGGGAACGCGCCTTGTAGGCCGCCTTCCGCGCCTCTTTCGCGGTCTGCCGGTCCGGGTGCAGCCGGCCCATCGCCTCCAGCACCTCCGCGGTCGCCGGGTGGTCCACCCGCCAGGCCGTCTCGAAGAAGCCGCTGTGCTGCCCCACCAGTCCCTGGACCAGCCCCTCCAGCTCCGCGGAGTCGCCGGCGCTGCCGAGCTGTGCCGCGATGGTGTCCACGGTCAGCCAGAACACCATGTCCTGCGGCGGCTCCGGCACGTCGGCCGCCCCGTGCTCCGCCAGCCAGACCCGCGCCAGACCGCCCAGCTGCGGATCGTCCAGCACGTCCCGCAGGGCCGGTTCGGCCTCCTTGCCCACCAGGGACAGCGCCTGCTGGCAGCCGAGCCGGCGCATCGGCGCGGCCGGGTCGTCGCCGCGCCCGGCCAGCAGCAGCTCCCGGGCGGCGGCCTCCGGCTCGCGGCGGCCCAGCCACTGCTCGATCTCGGTCTGCGCCGCGGCCTCGGGATAGCCCGGCAGCCGGTCCAGCAGGACGGCCGCGCCCTCGCCGGCGAGGTCGCCCACGGCCGGGGCCGCCACCCCCGCGTCGAGCAGCCGGGCCCGTACGCCGTGGACGCCGAGCGGGGTGAGCCGGACCATGCCGTAACGGGAGACGTCGCCCTCGTCGATCTCGCCCGTGGCGGCCGAACCCTGCTCGTCCAGCTCCTCGATGAGCGCCTCGTCCACCGGCTGGTACTCCACCAGCCCGATCGGCTCGAGCAGCCGGAACTGGTCGTCCAGCCGCATCATCGCCTCGGAGACCTCCTCCAGCACGGCGTCGGTGGGCTCCGTCATGTCGTCGGGGACGATCACCGAGGCGGCGAGGGCGGGCAGCGGTACGGAGCGCTCCGTACCGTCCTCCAGCGCGGTCAGCAGATAGAGGTTGCCGAGCACACTGTCCAGGACGTCCGCCTCGTGCTCCGGGTCCCAGTCCAGGGCGTCGAGGTCGATCTCACCGGTCTCGGCGATGCTTTCGACGAGGTCGGAGAGGTCGGGCGCGGCGGCGTCGGAGAGCAGCGCCTCCAGCCCGGCGAGCCAGATCTCCAGGACGTCCTGCGGGCTGCCGGAGGTGACGTGCCGCGACTCCTCCCCGGGGGTGGCGGTGCCGACGGCGGTGTCCTCACCGTCCCCGCCGTCACCGGCATCTTCCCCGGCACCGGAGCCGGCGTCCCCGCTCCTGGCCCCGTCCCCGCCGTCGCCCCCGTCCTCGGCGGCGTCGTCGTCCTCGTCGATCTCGACCAGCCCGGTGTCGACGGCCAGCCGCCAGGCCTCGTTGGTCTCGTCCGCGCCGTCCTCGGAACCGTCGAGACCCAGATGGGCGGCCGCCTCCCGCAGCCCGGCCGCGGTCAGTTCACCGCCCGCGCCGACCCGGACGCCGGGCTCGCACCAGCGGGCCAGCCGCACGGCCCGGGCCAGCAGCGGCGCGGCCAGGGCCTGGCGCGCCAGCTCCGCTTCGGAGGGCAGCCGCACCGGCGGCATGACGGCGGGCCCCTCCTCCTGACCGGTGGCGGGCGGGGAGGGACGTTCTCCGGACATCGGCGGCTTCTCCTCGGAGTGCGACAGGTGTGGTGGCCCGCGCGCGCGGGGCGAGTGGTACGGCAGTGTCCAACCCTAGACGGATCCGCCCTCTTCCCCTCCCATTCACGGACCGGCCCGGTGACGTACTCCGGCCATGCCTTGACAAGTGGCCCGCGCCCGCACGAGATTGACGCGCGTAGACGCCTTCCTCCCGGTTCGGAGACCCGATGCCCCCGATATCCCCTTCCGCCGCGCACCCGTTCCGCGACCCCGCCCGCGCCCGGCTGCGGCCCGCCGGGGCGCGTACCGGTGCCCTGCTCGCCGTCGCCCTCGCGGCCGGGCTGCTCACCGCGCCCGGACAGGCCCACGCCGCTCAGCCGCGCGTGCACGACGTCCAGGGCGGCACGCGGGTCTCCCCGTTCGACGGCGAACAGGTCACCGACGTCCCGGGGATCGTCACAGCGGTGCGCGCCTTCGGGTCCTCGCGCGGCTTCTGGGTGCAGGACCCGGAGCCGGACCGCGACCCGGCCACCAGCGAGGGCGTCTTCGTCTTCACCGGCTCCAAGACGCCCGGCCTGGCGCCCGGGGACTCGGTCCTGGTTTCCGGCACGGTCGGCGAGTACTACCCGGGCGGCGAGCAGGCCGGCCTGCAGTCCGTCACCCAGATCTCGAAGGCGGCGTGGACCGTCGTCTCCCGGGGCAACGAACTCCCCGCCGCCTTCCGCCTCGACGCCGCCTCCGTGCCGAACCGTTACGCCCCCGAGCCCGGCGGCAGCATCGAACCGCTGCCGCTGCGCCCGCACCGCTACGCGCTCGACCGGTACGAATCCCTCGAGGGCATGCGCGCCCAGGTCACGGACGCGCCCGTGGTCGGCCCGAGCAGCGAGTACAACGAGCTGTGGGTCACCGCCGATCCGCACGAGAACCCCACCGAGCGCGGCGGCACCCTCTACGGCTCGTACCGCGACCAGAACGGCGCCCGGCTCAAGGTGGCCTCCCTGATCCCCTTCGCGGAGCGCCCGTTCCCCCGGGCGGACGTCGGTGACGCCCTGGCGGGGACGACCGCCGGGCCGCTGGACTACGACCAGTTCGGCGGGTACGAGCTCCAGGCGACCGAACTCGGCGCGCTCGACGCGGGCGGGCTGGAGCGGGAAACGACCCGCGCGCAGCGGGCGGACGAGCTGTCCGTCGCGACGTACAACGTCGAGAACCTCTCCCCCGCCGACCCGCGGACGAAGTTCGACCGTCTCGCCGAGGCCCTGGTGCACAACCTCGCGTCGCCCGACATCGTCGCCCTGGAGGAGGTGCAGGACAACACCGGTCCGGAGGACGACGGTGTGGTCGGCGCGGACGAGACGCTGCGCCGGCTCACCGAAGCGGTCACCGCCGCGGGCGGACCGGAGTACGCCTGGCGGCAGATCGACCCGGCCGACGGTGAGGACGGCGGCCAGCCCGGCGGCAACATCCGGGTGGCCTTCCTCTACAACCCCGAGCGGGTGTCGTTCCCGGACGCCGCGGGCGGCGACGCCACCACGCCCGTCACCCCGGTGCGGGACGGCGGCGAGGTGCGGCTCTCGGCCAACCCCGGCCGGATCGACCCGTTGAACCCCGCCTGGGAGGACAGCCGCAAGCCGCTGGCCGCGGAGTTCCGCTTCCGCGGCCGGCCGGTGTTCGTGGTCGCGGGCCACTTCAACAGCAAGGGCGGCGACCAGGCCCTCGACAGCCGCTTCCAGCCGCCCGCCCGCTCCTCGGAGATCCAGCGGACGGCGCAGGCGGCCGCGGTCTCGGCCTGGGTGAAGTCGCTCCTGGCCGCCGACCGGAAGGCCCGGATCGTCGTCGCCGGAGACCTCAACGACTTCGGCTTCTCCCCCGCCCTGCGGACGCTGACGGAGCACGGCACGCTCACCGACCAGGTCAGCCGCCTGCCGCGCGACGAGCGCTACGGCTACGTCTACAACGGCAACTCCCAGGCCCTGGACCACATCCTCACCAGCCGCGCCGTCCGCCGCGCGGACTACGACATCGTCCACATCAACGCGGAGTTCGCCGACCAGGCGAGCGACCACGACCCGCAGGTCCTCCGCTTCCGGCCCTGACACGGCCGCGGTCCGGGCCCCCGCCGGTGCGGGGACCCGGACCGCGGGCGGTTCCGGTGCGCCGGAGCGCTCAGTCGTTGCTGTGCAGCGCCGCGTTCAGGCCGCCCCACGAGCCCGTGCGCTGGAGCGCCTCGACCGTGCCGGTGGTGGAGTTGCGGCGGAAGAGGAGGTTGTTCGCGCCGGAGAGTTCCAGGGCCTTGACGACGTTGCCGTCGGGCAGGCTGACCCGGGTGCCGGCCGTGACGTACAGGCCCGCCTCGACGACGCAGTCGTCCCCGAGCGCGATGCCGATGCCCGCCTCGGCGCCGAGGAGGCAGCGCTCGCCGATGGAGACGATCTGCTTGCCGCCGCCCGACAGGGTGCCCATGATCGAGGCGCCGCCGCCGATGTCGGAGCCGTCGCCGACGACGACGCCCGCGCTGATCCGGCCCTCCACCATCGAGTGGCCCAGGGTGCCGGCGTTGAAGTTGACGAAGCCCTCGTGCATGACGGTGGTGCCGGACGCGAGGTGCGCGCCGAGCCGGACGCGGTCGGCGTCGGCGATACGGACGCCCGCCGGGGCCACGTAGTCCGTCATCCGGGGGAACTTGTCGACACTGGTGACCGCCAGGTGCAGACCCTCGGCGCGGGCCGCCAGGCGGGCCTGCTCCAGCTGGTCGGGGGCGACCGGGCCGAGGCTCGTCCAGGCGACGTTGGCGAGCAGGCCGAAGATGCCGTCGAGGTTCTGGCCGTGCGGCCGTACCAGGCGGTGGCTCAGCAGGTGCAGCCGCAGGTACACGTCGTGCGTGTCGGCCGGCTTGTCCTCCAGCGAGCGGATGACCGTGCGGACGGCGACGACCTCGACACCGCGCCGCGGGTCGGGGCCCAGCGCCTTGGGCGCGGCCTCGCCCAACAGTTCGGCGGCGCGCTCGGCGCCCAGCCGCTCGGTACCGGCCGGACCGGCCGCGTCGACGGCTTCCGGGGCCAGGAGCTCCGGGGCGGGGAACCAGGTGTCGAGAACGGTGCCGTCGGCGGTGACGGTGGCGAGCCCGGCGGCGGCCGCGCCGGGGACGGGAGTGGTGGCTGCATCGGTCATGG
>NZ_WHPN01000051.1 GCF_009735685.1 Streptomyces lycii
CGCTGCCGGCCCGGAAGGTCACTTCCGGGTGATCCTTCCGCGGGGGCGCGAGACGCACTCCCAGGCGCCGATACACTGCACAGGACAAGCGCGTCAGGCTCACAGCGTCGTGCGTCTTCCACGCGGCTGACCCCCTTCACCGCCTTCGGCCGTCGGGACGGCCGTCCTCCCCCGAGCACCCCGGGGAGGTATCCCCAGGACTAGTGAGGACCACGTGAGCCCGAAACCTGTCGTACTCATCGCCGAAGAGCTGTCGCCCGCCACGGTCGACGCTCTCGGACCCGACTTCGAGATCCGGCACTGCAACGGCGCCGACCGAGCCGAACTGCTTCCCGCCATCGCCGACGTGGACGCCGTCCTCGTCCGCAGCGCCACCAAGGTGGACGCCGAGGCGATCGCCGCGGCGCGGAAGCTGAAGGTCGTCGCCCGAGCGGGTGTGGGCCTGGACAACGTCGACGTGTCCGCCGCGACCAAGGCCGGCGTGATGGTCGTCAACGCGCCGACCTCCAACATCGTCACCGCGGCGGAGCTGGCCTGCGGCCTGATCGTCGCCACCGCGCGGAACATCCCGCAGGCCAACACCGCCCTGAAGAACGGCGAGTGGAAGCGCAGCAAGTACACCGGTGTCGAGCTGTCCGAGAAGACGCTCGGTGTGGTGGGGCTCGGCCGGATCGGTGTGCTGGTCGCCCAGCGGATGTCCGCCTTCGGCATGAAGATCGTCGCGTACGACCCGTACGTCCAGCCGGCCCGTGCCGCGCAGATGGGTGTCAAGCTGCTCTCGCTGGACGAGCTGCTGGAGGTCTCGGACTTCATCACCGTCCACCTGCCGAAGACCCCCGAGACGCTCGGTCTCATCGGTGACGAGGCGCTGCACAAGGTCAAGCCCGAGGTCCGCATCGTCAACGCCGCGCGCGGCGGGATCGTCGACGAGGAGGCGCTGGCCAGCGCCCTCAAGGAGGGGCGGGTCGCGGCGGCCGGGCTCGACGTGTTCGCCAAGGAGCCGTGCACCGACTCCCCGCTGTTCGAGTTCGACAACGTCGTGGCGACCCCGCACCTCGGTGCCTCGACCGGTGAGGCCCAGGAGAAGGCGGGCATCGCGGTCGCCAAGTCGGTGCGCCTGGCCCTCGCGGGCGAACTGGTCCCGGACGCGGTCAACGTCCAGGGCGGCGTGATCGCCGAGGACGTCCGCCCGGGACTGCCGCTCGCCGAGCGGCTCGGCCGGATCTTCACCGCCCTCGCGGGCGAGGTGGCGGTCCGGCTCGACGTCGAGGTGTACGGCGAGATCACCCAGCACGACGTCAAGGTGCTGGAGCTGTCCGCGCTCAAGGGCGTCTTCGAGGACGTCGTCGACGAGACCGTGTCCTATGTGAACGCCCCGCTGTTCGCCCAGGAGCGCGGCGTCGAGGTCCGCCTGACCACCAGTTCGGAGTCCCCGGACCACCGCAACGTGGTCACGGTCCGCGGCACCCTCTCGGACGGCGAGGAGGTCTCCGTCTCGGGCACGCTGGCCGGTCCCAAGCACTTCCAGAAGATCGTCGCGGTGGGCGAGCACGACGTGGACCTCGGCCTCGCCGACCACATGCTCTTCCTCCGCTACGCCGACCGCCCCGGCGTGGTCGGCACGGTCGGCCGCGTCCTCGGCGAGGCCGGGCTGAACATCGCGGGCATGCAGGTCTCCCGCGCCGCGCAGGGCGGCGAGGCGCTGGTCGTCCTGACGGTCGACGACACGATCCCGCAGGCGCTGCTGGGCGAGATCGCGGAGGAGATCGGCGCGACGTCGGCCCGCGCGGTCAACCTCACGGACTGACCGCCCGCAGGGCACCCTCCCGGGCCCGGTTCCGCCACGGCGGGGCCGGGCCCGGGCGTTTCCGCGGGCACCGCTTCACAACCGGGCCCGTTTGAGCGCCATGTGCAGCAGCAGCCGGTCCTCCCCGTCGGCCAGGTCGAGGCCGGTGAGCCTGCCGGCCCGGGACAGCCGGTAGTAGAGCGTCTGGCGGTGGATGCCGAGCGCCGCCGCCGCGCGCCCTGCCTGGCCCGCGTGGTCGAGGAAGACCTCGGCGGTGCGGGCCAGCTCCGCGTGCGCGGGGCGCAGCAGTTCGGCGACGGCGGGGTCCGGGTCCGCCGGGGGCAGCTCGGTCAGCAGGCGGTACGGGCCGATCGCAGCCCATTCGGCGACCGGCCCCAGCCGTGCCTCGGCCCGCGCCGCACGGGCCGCGGCGAGCGCTTCCCGCCAGGCCCGCGGCAGCTCGCCGAGCCCGTCGCGGGGTGTGCCGAGGCCCGCCGCGGCGCCCGCGGCCCGCGGGGAGCGCAACAGCCGGGCGGCGGCGCCCCGGGCCGGGTCGGTGGCTGACGTCCGCAGCCCGACGAGCAGGGCCAGCCCCTGTGCGGGCACCGCGCAGAGGGCGAGCGCGCCGGGTACGCCCGACAGCCCGGGCACGTCGGCCGCGTCGGAGGCGTTCCCGGGCGCACCCGGCGCACCCGGCGCACCCGGCGCACCCGGCGC
>NZ_WHPN01000052.1 GCF_009735685.1 Streptomyces lycii
CCTGCCCGGGTCCCCCGCACGCCGGTCCGGCCCGGCGTCCCGCGCCGCGCCCTCGTACCGCGTCGCGCCGGTGGACGGGGGCTCGCCGGGCGGGGACGTGACGTCCGTTGCGCCGTCCGGGCCCGTACCGGCGCGTGCGGTGCCGGGGCCGCCGGGCGGGTGGAGCGTGTCGCGGTACGTCTCGTCGCTCACGATCAGCAGCCCCTGCTCCGCGGCCGCCTCGCAGGTCTCGTGCAAGAGGTCAGGCGGCGCCACGGTGCCCGTCGGGTCGTCGGCGACGGAGAGCACCAGCAGGCGCGGGTCGCCGCCCTCCTCGCGGACCCGGCGGACCGTCTCCAGCAGGGCGAACGCGTCCGGCACACCGCCGCATTCGGCCGGGGTCGCGACCGGGTAGGCGGGGTGGCCCAGCACCGCCGCCTGCGCGGTGTGCCACGGCGCGCAGGGCCGGGCGGCCAGCACGTCACCGCCGACCGCCGCGAACAGGGCGAGCAGCAGTCCCTCGGCGCCCCCGGTGGCCAGCACGTGGTACGGATCGGTGCGCAGTCCGCGGCGCGACCAGTAGCCGCACGCGGCCTCCAGGATCTCCGGGCCGCCGCCGACCGGCTCCGGGTCGCCGCGCCCGGCAGCCGCGGCCAGCCGGGCGGAGAGCCCGGGGAGGACCGGCAGCCCGGCTCCGGCGGTGGGCGGCCCGAACGGTGCCGGGTCCCGGCGCCCGGGTGGGTTCGGCTCCATCCGTACCTCCGTCCGTGCCTGCTGTGCGACTCGTTCGGCGGGCCTCTGTCGGCGGGGTGACCGGTGCTTCCCACCATCCCAGATCGGGCCTGTCCGGCAACGCGAGACCGGCCCCGCGGGATCCGCCGGGTGCGGCGCCCCCGGCCCCGGCACCGGCACCGGGCCCGTCACCGGCCCCGCCGCGACCGGAGCGGGTGCCGGGGCACGGGCGGGAGCCGGGTCCTGGGTCACCGCACGCCTCCTCGCGCACCCGGCCACTCCGCGCACCCCGCCACACGGCGCTCGCCGCGGGCGTCCCCGGAACGGCCGTCCCCGTCGCATGTCGCCCGCCGCGGCAGTGCCCCGGAACGGCAGTGCCCCAGGCGCGGCCGCGTCCCTGCCCCCAAGCTGCCGAACGGCCCCCGCCGCGGGCGGGAACCGGGACCGGCCGCTCGTGCCGGCAGCTCTCATGTCGGGCTGCCCGCCCGGCTCTCCCGGTCCGGTGCCGCGGCCCGTCTCCCGTGCGGCCCGCTCCGCCGGGCCGCACCGCCCGCCGGGGCGTCGACCAGCTCGCCGAGCCGTACGAGTTCCGACTCGGCGCCGTGGCCGCGGGTGCGGACCAGGGCGGCGGCCAGGTCGGAGAGCTTGCGGTTGGTGTGCTGGGACATCCGGCGCAGCAGGGCGAAGGCGGTCTCGGCGTCGCAGCCGAGCACGTACATGACGATGCCGCAGGCCTGGTCGACGACAGGGCGGCTGTGCAGGGCGGTGCCCAGCTGTTCGAGCTCGGCGCGCATCCTGCGGTTCTGCAGATCCCGGACGATGCCACTGGTGGCGAGGTCGCCCAGCAGGGCGGCGGCGCCGTGCCGCGGGTCCTCGAGCAGGCCGGGCCGGAAGCCGTAGAGCGTGACGGTCACGGTGAGCGACCGCCGGCGGAACGGCAGTGTGAGCGAGGAGCGGAGGCCCGCTTCGAGGGCCCGCGCCCGGTAGCGGGGCCAGCGGCCGTCGCGCAGCAGATCCTCCGCGGCGGCGGGCCGGCCGCTCTCCAGCGCGGCCCGTACGGGCCCGTCGCCGGTCTCCCACTGCACGGCGACGAGCGGCGTCAGGTCCGGGTGTGTGACGGCGGTCTGCGGCGCCGGGACCTGCCGCGTCCCCGGGTCGGCGCCCTCGGGGGCACGCAGCGTGGCGGTGGCGGTCGCACCGCAGACGTCGGGGTTGTACGCGGCGATCTGTTCGGCCAGCTGTGCGAGGCTCCGGCCGGACGAGTCCGTTTCCCCGTCGAGTTCGGGCTCCGGAAGAAAACCCTGGTACTCGGTCATGAGGACGGATCAGAGCTCCTCTTGCAGCAGTGCACACGCCCCGTTGGCCCCCGTTGTTGCCTCTGCCCCCGTCCGGGCGGTGGAAACGAGCCCGGGACGCCAGGACTATTCACCTCTTTCCGCTCTTTTCAGTCATCCCTCCGGCATATGGCTCCCTCATCCGCCTCCGTCTCCGGGGTGCGGTTACGGTGGGCGCATGGGCGAGTCCACGGAGTTCGGCGCGGAACTGACGGACTTCCGCAGCCGCGTC
This sequence comes from Streptomyces lycii, assembly GCF_009735685.1. Taxonomy (GTDB): domain Bacteria; phylum Actinomycetota; class Actinomycetes; order Streptomycetales; family Streptomycetaceae; genus Streptomyces; species Streptomyces lycii. Next base: position 2,278 of record NZ_WHPN01000052.1, read on the forward strand.
GAAGAACTGAAGTCGGCAAGGTCGCTGCCGCCCGAGGACCGGATGGCAGCTCTGGACACCGCGCTGTTCGAACTCCAGCATGCCGCCGATGTCCTCCTGCCGCGATACGAGGAGCTAGCCACCGCGGGACGGGGCGGGGCGCGGCGCGAGGATCCCGAGGTCCGGCTGCTGCGCGGGCTGTTCCAGCGGCTGCCGCTGCCGGTGGCGCTGACGGACCGCTCCACCGTCGTCCGCCGGATCAACGTCGCCGCCGCCGAGATCTTCGGCATGCAGGCCGGTTACGCCACCGGGCGTGCCCTCACCGGCGCGCTCTCGCACGACTCGCGCGCCGCGTTCCGCTCGCAGGTCGCCGCGGTCGCCCGCGGCGAGGGCGCGCGCAGCCTGGTGGTGCGCCGGCTGGGCGAGAGCGGCCTCCCGGGGGCGGCCGGCGGGGCGCTGCGAGCCACCCTCACCGCGCTCCGGCCGCCGGACGAGCAGCGGCCCGCGGTGCTCGTGGTGTTCCAGCCGATCGCCTCGTCGGAGGCGGAGCGCGAGACGGCCCGGCCGCCGGCGCCAGGGCGGCGTACCGCGCCGGTGCGCTTCCCCCGGCCGGAACTCGCCGAGGTGACCCGGCACGCCGAGCTGATGGACCTGGTCGACGACATGGCCGCCGGGCTGCTGTCCGTCCCGGAGGGGGACACGAAGGCCGTGCTGGACGTGGCGGCCGGGCTGCTGCACGAGCGGTTCGCCGACTGGGTGATCGCCGATCTGGCGGACGGCGGCGGAGCCGGGGGCGGCCCCGGGGCGGCCGGACCGGCCCGGCTGCGCCGTGCCGTGGTCCTCGGTCCCGCCCCGGGCTCCGCCGCCGGGCTGGCCGCGCTGGACCCGTCGGACGCCCCGCTGGTCGTCGAGGCCGTACGGGACGGCGTGTCGGCGCTGCGGGTGCGCCCGGAGGACCCCGACGCGTTCGGCCGCGACGCCTCGGGGGCGGCGGTCCTGGTGTCGGCGCGGGTCACGTCGCTGATCTGCGTGCCGCTGTCCGCACCCGGCGGCGCGGCGGACGGGGGCGGCCCGGGCCGCGCGGCGCCGCCGGTGCTGGGCGCGCTCACGCTTCTCCGTACCGGCGGGAGGCGCGCGTTCGAGATGGCCGAGGCGGGCGCCGTGAACCGGATGTCCCGGCATCTGGCGCTGGCGCTCCGCCGCCCCGCCGCCCGGCCGTAGCCCCGCGGGGCCACGGGCCGGGGACGCCGGGGCGGCGGCGCCGGGCGGCGGCTCAGGCCGCGTCGGCCATCACCTGGTCGCACAGCGAGGCGCAGGTGCGGCTGATCAGCCGGGAGACGTGCATCTGCGAGATGCCGAGCTGCTCGGCGATCCGGCTCTGCGTCATGTCGCAGAAGAACCGCATGTAGAGGATCTGCCGCTCGCGCTCGGGCAGCCGGTTGAGCTTGGGCTTGATGGCCTCCCGGTCCACGATCAGGTCGAAGCCGGGCTCGGCCTTGCCGAGGGTGTCCACGAGGGCGTAGCCGTCCTCGGAACCGGGCAGTTCGGCGTCCAGGGACAGCGGCGTGAAGCTGTCCAGGGCCTCCATGCCGAGGAGTACGTCCTCCTCCGACATCCCGGTGTGCGCGGCGACCTCCCGGATGCTCGGGCCGCGGCCGTCCAGCGTGGTGGACAGCTCGCGGTAGGCCACCCGGACCCGGTTGCGCAGCTCCTGCACCCGCCGCGGTACGTGCAGGCCCCACATGTGGTCGCGGAAGTGCCGCTTGACCTCGCCGACCACGGTCGGCACGGCGAAGCTCTCGAACGCGGACCCGCGGTCCGGGTCGTACCGCATCACGGCCTTGACCAGGCCGAGCGCGGCGACCTGCTGCAAGTCCTCGATGGACTCGCCGCGGTTGCGGAACTGCCTGGCGAGCCGCTCGGCCATCGGGATCCAGGCCTGGACGATCTTCTGACGCAGCGCGTCCTTCTCGGGACCGTCGGGCATCGTGGCCAGCTTGCGGAAATCCGCACTGGTGTCGGGGGCGTCGTCGTGCGGATGCCGGGCACGGGGGCGCTTGGCGTTGGCTCGTACAGTCGTCATGAGGTGACAGCTCCCAGGACGGCGGATTGGTTCACCGTGGGAACAGGGCTCGCGGTGCGGGCCGAGACGCCGGGACCGCACGCAGAGCTGACCCCACGGGCGTGCCTACGGTCCGAAGCACGTTCGTCGCTTGCCCTGGGCTCCGGTGCACAAACACGGCTTTGCGAACCCGTCGGGCGAGCGCTCGGGGACCGTCGGAACGTGTCCCGTCCTCATGCTCCACCAGGTGCGGCGGGTGCGCGAGCCGAGCGCTCCGCGGGGCGGCCGGCGGAACGCCGCGGCCCGCTCCCGGGCCGCCGTGCGGGGGCCGGAAGCGGGCCGCGGAGGAGCCGGGCCGCGCGGGTTCAGCTGGTGGGCCAGCTCCCCGTGATCCGCTTGATGCCGATGGCGGCGCCGCGTGCGATGACCGCCCGGACACCGCCCACGACGGCCCCGCGCAGCACGGCCGCCGGCAGGATCTCCCGCCAGGGGTGGTCCTCGTCGGTCGGGTCGGGCGCGTCCTCCTCGTTTCTCCCCACCCGCTTCCACAGCTGCTGGAAGAGCGACCCGGCGATCAGTCCGCCGGCCAGCCCGAGCCCCAGGCTGAACAGTTTGTACAGCGTCTTCCCCACGGTCAGCCCCTCCCGCTCTCGGCGCGCCTGCCCCGTACGACGAGCAGCACCAGCACCGCCGTCAGCACTCCCGCCGCTGTGAGCACCGGTGCCGGGCGGACCCGGCGCACCTCGTGCTCCACCTCGGCCCGCATCTCGGCGGCCCGTGCCCGTGCCCGGCTCTTCACGTCGGCGCGGGCGGCCAGCTGCTCCACGGTGTCCCCGAGACGCTCCCGCGCCCGGACCACCTCCGCGCGCAGCTCTTCCGGGGTGCTCGTCATCGGTGCGCACTCTCCTTGATCCGCTCGACGTCCGTCCTCAGTCCGCTGATCGCCTCCCGCGGCGCCAGCGGCGTGGCCCGGGCGGTCTGCCGCTTGCCCAGCAGCGCCAGCAGTCCGGCGAGCAGCAGCAGCGCAACCGCGACGATCAGTGCGGACGCCCACACGGGCAGCACCAGGGCGAGCGCGGCGACACCGGTGGCCACCAGGGCCTGGAGCGCGAGGAGCGCCACGATGCCCGCGCCCCCGAAGAGTCCCCCGCCGACGCCCGCCCGCCTGCCCTTGGCGGCCATCTCCGCCTGGGCGAGCCTCAGTTCACCGCGTACCAGGTCGGAGAGTTGCTCCGCGGCCTGCTTGACGAGGTCGCCTGCCGACGGTTCGCCGTGGGGGGCGGTGCCGGATGGTCGACGGTTCACGGTCGTGGCCACTGTCGTATTCCTCCTCTGTGAACATGAGGTCCTCGTAGCGACCCAGTGCCATGACGAGGCCGAGCATGGCCACCGGTATGAGTACGGCGAGTACCGCCATGGCCCTGTCCTTCCCTGGGAATGTGCGCTTCGGATGCGCGCACGGGCCGCCGTTCCGAGTGACCCCGCTCCTTCAGGTCAAACCGGACGTTCCCGCCCGGACGGGTACGGGTCACCGCAACGGGAGACACACACCGGC
>NZ_WHPN01000053.1 GCF_009735685.1 Streptomyces lycii
CCGGCCGGCCGCCGCCGGTCCCGTCCCGCGCTCCGCCGGTCCCCTCCCGCGCTCCGTACCGCCGTCCGTCCCGTTGTCCGCGCTGCCGTCCGAGCTGTGCCGCACCGGGCCTCCCACCGTTCGCCGAAGAAATCGATTTCACACAGCCTCGGGCAGCCCCGGAAGCCCGGTCAAGGGGGCTGCGCGGGAAGAGCGGTGCTCCGGAAACCGGCGGCGGGTGACGGCGGGTGACGGCGGACGACGGCGGGCGGCTGCGGGGCGACGGGAAGTTACTTGTGCGTTCTGCACGGGCGGTTGGTGACAGGCGTGACTGTTGCCCGTTCCACCACCGGTGGAAGTCTCGGGTCGACGCCGCCACGAGGGCCGGCCGGGACCGGGAAGACCGGGAAGGGGAGCCATGGATCAGGGCTACGCCGTCTTCTGCGATGCGGACCGACACTTCTACGACGCACCGCACCGGCTGCCCGCCGACTCCGAAGGCGCCCCGGGAGCCCTCTACGAACACGCCCTGCGCGACACCCCGCCGGGCTGGCAGCGCAACCGCTCGGGCGACTGGCTGGCCTTCCGCCCGCCCGGCGGCGCCGGACTGCCCGCCCAGGGCTGGAAGATCCATGTCTCGGCCTGTCTGGACAACGCCGAGAAGGTGCTCACCAAGGTCTGGGACTACTGCGTGCCGCGGGAGATCGCCTTCAAGTTCATCCCCGGCCGCCATCTGCTGCACACCCGCAACGCCAAGTACGCCGACCGCGGCGGCAGTGGAAAGTTCGTCACCGTCTACCCGGCGTCCGACGACCGCTTCCGCGAGATCGCCGGTGACCTCGCCGAACTGCTCGACGGCGAGCCCGGCCCGTACATCCTCAGCGATCTGCGCTGGGGGAACGGCCCGGTGTACGTGCGCTACGGCAGCTTCACCGAGCGGAACACCTACGACGCCGACGGCGTCCTGCGCCCCGCGGTCGAGGACCCGCGCGGGCGGCTCGTCCCCGACCGCCGGGACCCCGCCTTCCACGTCCCCGACTGGGTCGAGCTGCCCGCCTGCCTGGAGGAGCATCTCGCCGCCCGCGGAACGGCCACGACGGCCTCCGTCCCGTACCGCGTCGAGCGCGCCCTGCACTTCTCCAACGGCGGCGGGGTGTACGCGGCCACCGACACCCGCACCGGTGAACGCGTCGTCCTCAAGGAGGGCCGGCCGCACGCCGGGCTTGCGGCCGACGGCGCCGACGCCGTCACCCGGCTGGAACGCGAACGCGCCGCCCTGGAGAGACTCGCCGGGCTGCCGTACACCCCCGAGGTGCGCGACACCTTCACCCTCGGCGACCACCACTTCCTGGTCCTGGAACACATCGACGGCCGGCCCCTCAACACCTTCTTCGCCCGGCGCCACCCGCTGATCGAGGCGGACCCGGGCCCGGAACGCCTCGCCGAGTACACCGCGTGGGCGCTGCGGATCCACGGACTGGTCACCGAGGCCGTGGACGCCGTGCACGCCCGGGGCGTCGTCTTCAACGACCTGCACCTGTTCAACATCATGGTCTCCGAGGACGAGTCCTCGGTCGTGCTGCTGGACTTCGAGGCCGCCGCGCCCGCCGCCGAGAACCGCCGTCAGGTCGTCGCCAACCCGGGCTTCGTCGCCCCCGCCGGCCGCCGCGGCACCGACGTCGACCGGTACGCCCTCGCCTGTCTGCGGATCGCCCTGTTCCTGCCGCTCACCAGCCTGTTCGCCATCGACCGGGGCAAGGCGGCGCATCTCGCCGAGATCGCCGCCGAGCAGTTCCCGGTGGACCCCGCGTTCCTCGACGCCGCCGTCACCGAGATCCTCCGGGACGCGCCCGGCGAGATCCCGCGCGACGTCCCCGGCGGGGCGCGCACGGCCGCCGGGACGGATCCCTCCGAAGGGTCGTCCGGAGCGGACCACGGCGACGGGCCCGGCGGGACCGGTACGGAGGAGTCCGGGGAGATCCGTACGGAGGAGTCCAGTGCGGTCCGCGCGGAAGGGACTGGTGCGGTCCGCGCGGAAGGGACTGGTGCGGTCCGCATGGAAGGGGCCGGTGCGGTCCGCACGGAAGGGGCCGGTGCGGTCCGTGCCGAAGAGGCCCGCGGGGTGCGTGAAGAGGGCCGCCTGGTTCGCACGGAAGAGTCCGGCGCGGCCGGTGCTGCCGGTGTCCGCGCGGTTCGTACGGACGAAGCCGGCGCCGGCCGCACCGCCCCCGGAGCGGGGCGCCGCGGGCCCGCCGGTGCCGGTCGCGGCCGGTACCTCCCCGTCGACCCCGCCGACTGGCCGCGCAGCCGCGACTCCATGGTCCGGGCCGTGCTCGCCTCCGCCACCCCGCACCGCGAGGACCGCTACTTCCCCGGGGACATCGCCCAGTTCGGTCCCGGCGGCGGAGCGACCTACGGCTACGGAGCCGCCGGAGTGCTGCACGCCCTCGCCGAGACCGGCGGCGGCCGTTGCGAGGACGCCGAGGAATGGCTGCTCCGGCGCGCCGCCCGGCCGCCCTCCGGCACCCCCCTCGGCTTCTACGACGGTCTCTCCGGCATCGCCTGGACCCTCGACCGGCTCGGCCACACCGGGCCCGCCCTCGAACTGGCCGACACCATCACCGCCCAGGACCGCACCGGCATGGCCCTCGACCTGCACAGCGGCCTCGCCGGGCTCGGCCTCGCCCTCGACTCCCTCGCGGCGAGCACCGGTGAGAGCGCCCTGCACGACGAGGCCGTGCGCATCGCCCGCCTCGTCGCGGACCGGACCGCCGCGGCGGCCAAGCCGTCCCCGCGCGCCGGTCTTCTGCACGGTGCCACCGGCACCGCGCTGCTCTTCCTCCGCCTCCACGAACGCACCGGCGACCCCGGACTGCTCGACCTCGCGGCCGACGCCCTCGACCGCGACCTCGCCCGCTGCGTGCGCGGCGCCGGCGGGGCGCTCCAGGTCGACGAGGGGAGGCGCACCATGCCGTACCTCGGCGCCGGGAGCGTCGGCATCGGCATGGTCCTCGACGACTGGCTGGCGCACCGCGACAACGACGCCTTCGACCGGGCGCGCGGCGAGATCGTGCAGGCCGCCCAGGCCCGCTTCTACGCCCAGCCCGGGCTGTTCCGGGGCGCGGCCGGCATGGTCCTGCACCTGGCCCGCACGACCACGGGCGGTCCGGGGACGGAACAGGCCGCGCTGCGCCGCCAGATCGCCTCGCTCTCCTGGGGCGCCGTTCCGTACCGCGGTGAACTCGCCTTCCCCGGCGAGCAGATGATGCGTCTCTCAATGGACCTGAGCACCGGCACCGCCGGTTGTCTGCTCGCCCTGGGCAGCGCGCTGCACGACCAGCCCGTGCACCTGCCCTTCCTCCCGCCGCTCACGCGGCCCCACAAGCCGGTCTCCGCCGGAGGCCGTACCCGAGAAATCCCCGTCCCCACGGACGACACCGACGAAAGGACAAGCTCATGACGCTTCTCGACCTTCAGACGCTGGAGACCCCGCAGGAGGAGAACGCCGAGATGACCGGAGGTGGCGGCAGCCGCGCGAGCCTGCTGCTCTGCGGCGACAGCAGCCTGAGCGTCACCACCTGTAACTGACCTCCGCCCACGGGGCTCCCCCTCCCTTGGGCGGAGCCCCGTGGAAGCGGTACAGGCTCAGCGGTCCCGGGCGGAACTCCGTCCGGGACCGCGCCGGGAAGGACCCCGTACGGCCACGCGGCCGGAGCGGCGCACGCGAGGACGGGAGGACAGCGCGCCCATGCCCACCGAGCCCTCCGCCGGGCGCACCCCGGACCCCGGAATGGTCGCACCCGGACCGGGCGCACCCGGACCGGGCGCACCCGGACCGGTCGCACCCGGACCGGTCGCACCCGGGCCGGGTGCCGCGCGGCCCGCCGTCACGGAACCGTGCGCAGGGAAGCCTGCCGCCGGGAGACCGCCCGCCGGGAAACCGCCGGTCCGGGAACCGGCCGGGCGGAAGCAGGCCGGCCGGGAACCGTCCGGCGAGGTACCACCCGCCCAAGGACCGCCCGGAGCGATACCGCCCGGCGAGAAGCCGTCCGCCGTCCCCGGGCCGGGCCCGCACGAGACGCCCCGGGCCCGCACACTGCTCGCCGGAGCCGCGCGGTTCACCCTCGGCCGGACCCTCCTGACGGCGCTCGCCACCACCGCCTCCGCCGCCGCGACCCTCGCCCTGCCCGCCGTGCTCGGACACACCCTCGACCTGCTGCTCGCCGGTGCGGGCGGCGCGCGGGGCTGGGCGCTGCTCTGCGCGGCCCTGCTCACGGCCGAGGTCCTGCTCGACGCCCTCGCCGCGTACACCACCGGCGTCACCAACGCCCACGGCACTGCCTGGCTGCGCCGCCGCGGCACGGCCCGGCTGCTCGCCCTCGGCCCGCACCGCGCCGCCCGCTTCACCCCCGGCGACCTGGTCACCCGGCTCACCGGCAACGCCGCCGAGGCCGGCACCGTTCCCGCGACCGCGGCCACCGCAGCGGCCTCGCTGGTGCTCCCCGTCGGCGGACTGGTCGCGCTGGTCCTCGTCGACGCGCCGACCGCGCTGGCCTTCCTCGCCGGCGTGCCCGTTCTGGTACTGCTGCTGCGGGCCTTCGTCCGCAGCTCCTCCGACAGCGTCACCCGCTACCAGCGCATCCAGGGCCACATCGCCGCCCGGCTGATGGAGACCCTCGCCGGGGCGCGGACCGTCGCCGCCGCGGGAACCGCCCGCTTCGAACACGCCCGGGTGCTGGCACCGCTCGCCGAACTCTCCGCGCAGGGCCGCCGCATGTGGCAGGTGTACGGCCGGGCCGTCACCCAGGGCGGCATCCTGGTGCCGCTGCTGACCACCGCGGTCCTGGCCGTCGGCGGTCTCCGGCTCACCGCCGGGCACCTGACCGTCGGCGAACTCCTCGCCGCGTCCCGCTACGCCGCCCTCGCCGCTGGTGTCGGAGCCGTCGTCGGACAGCTCAACGCCCTGGTCCGGGGCCGGGCCGCCGCCCGGCGCACCGCCGAACTCCTCGCCGTACCGCCGGTGCCGTACGGGCGGGAGCGGCTGCCCCGGGGCGGGCACGGCCGGCTCGAACTGCGGGGTGTCACCGTCGTACGCGGCGGGGCTCCCGTGCTGCGCGGGGTGGACCTGACCGTGCCCGGCGGCGCGACGGCCGCTGTCGTCGGCCGCTCCGGCTCCGGCAAGTCCGTGCTGGCCGCCGTCGCGGGCCGGCTCGCGGACCCGGACAGCGGCCGGGTGCTGCTGGACGGGGTCCCGCTGGAGCGCGTCGCCCGGGACGAACTGCGCCGCGAGGTCGGCTACGCGTTCGAACGCCCGGTGCTGTTCGGCGACACGGTGGGCGCCGCGATCGGGTTCGGGGCTTGCGAGCCGCCCAGGCCCGCGATCGCCGCCGCGGCCCGCGCCGCGGGAGCCGAGTCCTTCGTCCGGCTGCTGCCCGCCGGGTACGACACCGCCCTCGCCGATGCGCCGCTCTCCGGCGGTGAGCTGCAACGCCTCGGCCTGGCACGGGCGTTCGCCCACGCGGGCCGGCTGCTGGTGCTGGACGACGCCACCTCCAGCCTGGACAGCGTCACCGAACTGGAGGTCGGCCGGGCCCTGACCCGCGAGGTCCGCGCGGGCACCCGGCTGCTGGTGGCCCACCGTGTGTCGTCGGCGGCCCGTGCCGATCTGGTGGTCTGGCTGGAGGACGGGCGGGTACGGGCGGTGGGCCCGCACGACGTCCTCTGGGACCGCCCGGAGTACCGCGCGGTCTTCGCCGACCCGGGCTCCGGCTTGGGCTCCGACCCGGGCTCTGTGACGGACTCCGGTCCGGGCTCTGAACCGGGCTTCGCGACGGGCTGCGACCTGGGCTCTGTGACGGACTCCGGTCCGGGCTCCGCGTCGGGCTCCGACCTGGGCTCCGGGAAGGACTCCGGTCCGGGCTTCGGTCCGGGTTCCGCGTCGGGCTCTGTGAAGGACCCCGGTCCGGGCTCCGCGACGGACTCCGAGACGGACGGAGACCCCGGCGCGGACCCGGGCCGCGGTGTGAATCCCGGCTCCGGGGCGGACCCGGGCTCCCACCCGGGCGTGGACCCGGGCTCCCACCCGGGCGTGGACCCGGGCTCCCACCCGGGCGGGGTCCCCGGCGCCCCCGGTGTCGTGGATTCCGGCTCCGGCTCCTGTTCCGGCTCCTGTTCCTGCTCCGGGAGCCGTCCCGGGGGATCCGGGGGAACGGCATGACGCCCGGCCGCCCGGCAGGCCCGGGCCCGGCGCGGATCCGTCCCGCGCGGCGCGCGCGGGGCCCGCTGCGCCGGGTGCTGCCCCGTGCCCGGCGCTTCCTCGGAGCCCGCAAGCGGGTGCTGGTCACCCTCGGCGGCTGGTCGCTGCTGGAGTCCGCGCACACCTTCCTCGGCGGCTACGGCGTCGCCCAGGCCCTGGACCGGGGCTTCCTCGACGGCGACCCCGGCACCGGACTCGCCTGGCTCGCGGTGGCCGCCGTCGCGATCGTCGTCGGCGGCCTGGCCAACCGCGGTGTCTTCCGCGGCCTGGCCGACCTCGTCGAACCGCTCCGCGACGGACTGCTGCGCCGGGTCGTCGGAACGGCCCTGCGGGACGCCGTCGCCGACCCGGCCCGTTCCGGTGACAGCGCCGTCGTCTCACGGCTCACCCACCAGACGGAGACCGCCCGCGACAGTTTCGCCGGACTCGTGCTGGTCGCCCGCTCGTTCCTGTTCACGTCCGCCGGGGCACTGGCCGGCCTGGCCGCGCTCGCCCCGCTGCTGCTCGTCGTCGTCCTGCCGCCGCTGCTCCTCGGCCTGGCGCTGTTCCTGGCCACACTGCTGCCCATGGCGGCTCGCCAACAGGACTACCTGCGGGCCGACGAGGACCTGGCCGAGGCGTACGGAGCCGTCGCCACCGGCCTGCGGGACGTCGTGGCCTGCGGCGCGGAGGACCGTGCGGAGGACCGTACCGGCCGGCTGGCGGACGCCGAGGTACGGGCCGCGCGCTCACTCGCCCGGTGGGCCGCGGCCCGCACCCTGTCGCTCGGTGTCGCCGGGCAACTGCCGGTGCTGCTGCTGGTCCTCGCCACCCCCTGGCTGCTGCGGGGCGGCGTCACGGCCGGCGAGCTGCTGGGCGCCCTGACCTATCTGACGCAGTCCCTGCTCCCGGCCCTGCAGACCCTGATGACGGCCCTCGGCGCGGCCGGAACGCGGCTGCTGGTCATCCTGGACCGGCTCATGGGCGGTGCCGACGAGGAGCGCACCGGCCCGGCAGCCGCGCCCCGGGGCCCCGCCGACCCGGCAGTCGCGCCCCCCGGCCACCCGCTGCCCGAAGTCCCGCCCTCTTCCGCCCGGCCGCCCTCCGACCCGCCGCCCTCCGACCTGCCGTCTCCCGGACCCGCGAGCCCCGCTCCCGCCGATCCGGAGCCCGCTTTCCGCGAGCCCGCATCCGGCGAGCCCGCGCCCCGGGAACCCGCCCGCCGCGGATCCGCCCCCCGGGAACCGGCGCTCGCGCCCCGCGGAGCCGCCCTCACATCACCCGGGCGCGCCCCCGGCCGGTCCGGCTCCCCGCGCACCCCCGTGCGTCCCGCGTTCGCCCCGGTGCCCCCGGCGCCCTCCGTGCCGTCCGCGCCGTCCGCGCCGTCCGCGTCGTCCGCACCGTCCGCGTCCGCGACGCCGGGTGCGCCCCCCGTGCCCGCCGTCGAGCTGCGGTCCGTCACCTTCGCGTACGGAGCCGGGGCCCATCCCGTACTGCGCGATCTCGACCTCGCCGTGGCGCCCGGCGAGCATCTGGTGGTGGTGGGGCCCAGCGGCATCGGGAAGTCCACCCTGACCGGGCTGGTCGCCGGGCTGCTGGTGCCGGACCGGGGCGAGGTGCGGGTCGGCGGCAGACCGGCGCGCATCTCACCGTCCGCCGCCGACGCGGCCCGCGAGCGGGTGCTGATCCCCCAGCAGGCGTACGTCTTCACGGGAACGCTGCGCGAGAACCTCCTCTACCTCTGCCCCGACGGTGCTCCGGACGCGGCCGTGCTCGCCTCGGCGGAGGCGGTCGGCCTGGGACCGGTCGCGGAACGGATCGGAGGGCTGGACGCCGTCGTGGACCCGGCCGTGCTCTCACAGGGCGAGCGCCAACTCGTCGCGCTCGCACGGGCCCATCTCGCCCCGGCGCCGCTGGTGCTGCTGGACGAGGCGACCTGCCATCTCGACCCGGTGGCGGAGGAACGGGCGGAACGGGCGTTCGCCCGGCGCCCCGGCACGCTGATCGTGGTGGCCCACCGGATCAGCTCCGCGCGCCGGGCGGACCGGGTGCTGGTGATGGACGGCGTGCACGCCGTCTGCGGCCGGCACGAGGAACTGCCCGCCCGGTCCGACCTCTACCGCGACCTCGTCGGCCGCTGGCACACCGCCCGCCTCTGAGATCCCGTACGACCCGCGGCGCCGGAACGTCCGTACACCAACCCGCACATCGCGCACGCGAACCCGCACATCGCGCACGCGAACCCGTTCGGCGCGCACGCGAACCCGTCCGGCATGCGTGCGAACTCGTTGGCGTGCATGCGAACTCGTCCGTCGCGCACGGGAACCCGCCCGGCTCCACGCGGACGGACCGGCGGCGACGCGGAAACTCGCCCGTGCTCGTACGCGGACCGCCCGGGCTCGTACGAACCCGCCCGGCGCGCAAGCGAACTCGTCCCACGTGCCTGAGAAACCGCCCGGCGCGCAAGCGACCCCGCCCGGCCCTACACGGACCGCCCCGGCGGACGCGGAAACCCGCCCGGCGGTGACGCGGAAACCCGCCCGGCGCGATGCGGAAACCCGCCCGGCGGCG
>NZ_WHPN01000054.1 GCF_009735685.1 Streptomyces lycii
GGTCCGTCCGGCGGGACAGCCAGGCCGCCGCCAGGGCGCCGGAGACGTTGTGCCAGACGGAGAAGACGGCGGCGGGCAGCGCGGCGGCCGGGCTGAAGTGGGCGGTGGCCAGTGAGGCCGCGAGCCCGGAGTTCTGCATGCCGACCTCGAAGGTGAGCGCCCGGCAGGCCGGGACGCCCAGCCCGAAGACCCGGCCGATCCCGTAGCCGAGCAGCAGACCGAGCCCGTTGTGGAGGACGACCGCGAGGAAGACGAGCGCGGCGGCCGACTTGATGGCGTCGGCGCTGCCCGCCACCACGACCGCGACGATGGCCCCGATCGCCGCCACGGAGAGCCAGGGCAGGGCCCCGAGCGCCCGGGTGACCCAGCGGGCGGCCAGCAGCCGGACGGCGAGACCGGCGAGCACCGGCAGCAGCACCGTCTTGAGGATGTCCGTGACCATCGACCCGGCGTCGACCGGGAGGAACTCCCCCGCGAGCAGCAGCGCGAGCGGCGGGGTGACGAGCGGGGAGAGGACGGTCGACACGCTGGTGACGGACACGGAGAGCGCCACGTCGCCACGCGCGAGGTACGTCACCACGTTGGAGGCCGTACCGCCGGGGGCGCAGCCCACCAGGACGAGCCCGGCGGCCAGTTGCGGCGACAGGCCCAGCGCGTGGGCCACCAGCCAGCCCAGCGACGGCATGACGACGTACTGGGCGGCCAGTCCGAGCGCGACCGCCCAGGGGCGCTGGAGCACGCTCTTGAAGTCCGGCGGGGTCATCGTGAGCCCCATGCAGAACATGACGACGCCGAGCAGATACGGCACGGACGGCGCCCAGCCGCTGAACGAGGCCGGGCTCAGCAGGCCGGCCGCTCCGGCGGCGAGGACCAGCACCGGGAAGACGGTGACGGCGAGCCGCGCGCCGCGGTCGGCGGAGGCGGTGGCCGGGTCGGGTCCGGAGTTGTCGCCGGAGTTGCTGCGGGGCTCGGGCCGGGGGCTCTGGTGTTCGGATCGCACCGCGTGATGGAACGCCCGGAAGGGTGTCTTCCGCAACCCCGTCTCGCGATGCGATCGACCGGCACGCGCGGGGCGGCGGCCACGCGGGCGGCGTCCGCCCGGGGCACGGCGTCCGCCCGGGGCCCGGCGAGCGCGCCGTCCGGGGCGTGGCGCACCGGTTCCGAGGGCGTGGCGCACGGGTCCGCGGGGTGTGTCGCACGGCGCCCAAGGGACGTACGGGCAGCCGCGCGACCGCGCGGAACCGCTGCGGTGAGGCGGGCCCGTCTCGCATCGTGGGCTTCCGCGGCCGGTCGCGCGCCGGACGGGGCCCGGCTCCCGGTCGGACACGCCGGCCGGGACGTGGTCCCGTACCGGCCGGGCACGGTCTGCCCCGGGCACGGCCGGGACCGCCGCCACCGGGCCCCCTGTCCGTCCGCGGGCCCCGCTGTCAGCCCCCGCGCGGGCCCGCCAGATACCGGTCGAAGCCGCTCGTCCGCCATGTGCTGCCGTCCGCCTCGACCGCGAACGCCTCCACGTCGGCGAGGCCCTCCAGCCACTCCCGGGCCGCCCGTCCCCCGGCGAAGGCCGCCGTGGCCCAGGCGTCGGCGGCCGTCAGCCCGGCGGCCAGCACGGTGACGGCGACCAGCGGGTGCCGGGGCGGGCGGCCGGTGTCGGGGTCGATCACATGGCAGCCGCGCTCCGCCGTGCCCGAGGTCGCCACCGCCAGCTCGCCCTCCCCCTCCACCACGGTGAGCACCCGGCCGGGGCGCAGCGGGTCGCTGATCCCGGTGCGCCACGGGCGGCCCGGCGCGGCGTTCCCGCGCAGCTGGATGTCCCCGCCGCCGTTGACGCAGCTGTCCGTGACGCCCGCGTCGAAGAGCAGCTGGGACGCCCGTTCCACCGCCCAGCCCTTGACCAGGCCGGTCGGGTCGAGCAGCCCCGAGTGGTACGCGCTGAACCAGCCGTCGCTCAGTTGCTCCGCCCCGTCGCACAGCAGCAGCACCTCGGTCAGCAGCGGGTCGCACTCCGCCGTCGACAGCTCGCCGCGCGACAGGCGGCTGAGCTGGCTGTCGGGGCGGTAGGTGGAGAACAGCCCGTCCACCCGGTGCAGCCAGCGCACCGCGTCCTCCACCGCTCCCCAGGCGTCGCGCGCCCGGGGGCCGCGGATGTCGAAGGAGAAGACCGTGCCCATGGCCTTCTCGATCCGCCGGAACCGGGGCCGGTCCCGGGCCGCGCCGGGAGGGCGGCCGGCCACGGGTCCGGCCACCGGCTCAGCCACCGGTCCGGTCCAGGGCGCTCTGCAGCGAGGCGATGTAGCCCTCGCTGGTGTAGGTGGCGCCGGAGACGGTGTCGATGTCGGCGCTCTGTGCCGCGACGGCCGCACGGCCGAGTACGGGCACGGCGGTTCCGGTCAGCTGGTCGGAGCGGGGGTTGCCGGACGGTGCCCGGACGGCCTCCGCCCCGGTGATCCGCCCGTCGGCGAGCGTCAGCCGCACCTGCACGGTGCCGTACTGCGTCCGCACCGGGTCCCCGGTGAGCGTACGGCCGCCCTGCTGCGAGGCACCGTCGCCGCCGGCCGCGGCGCCCGTGCCGTCTCCCCCGCCGGCCTGTCCGCCGCCGGCCGTACCGGCGGACGCGTCGCCGCCCGGGGCGGGCTGTGCCCCGGCGGCCGCCGGCGGCGGGCTGTCGGAGGCGGCCGGTCCCGGAAGCAGGGACGGTGACTTGAGGGCCAGCAGCAGCACCACACCGGACACGGTGGCGGCGCTGGTCAGCAGCAGGCGGCGGATCGGATGCTTCCTCATGGGCTCACCCTCGTCGGCTCGTTCGGTGGGTCCGCTTCGTCGGCGGGCTCTCTCGCGGCGCTGTGACGTCGTACGGCCGCGAGGCCCGTCCGGTTCACAGTTCGAAGGACTCGTGGTGGATGCGCCGGGCGGGCACTCCGGCCTCGCGCAGCGTGGTCCGGAACTCCTCGGCGAGCCCGGCGGGGCCGCACAGGTACACGTCGTGCCGGGCGATGTCCGGCAGTATCCGGCACAGCCGCTCCGCCGTGATCTCGGGCCGTGCGCCGCCCGGCCCGTTGACCGCGGAGAGCAGCCGGGCCCGGCGTCTGCGGGCGATGGACTCCAGCTCGGACCAGAGCGCGAGGTCCTCCTGGCGGCGGGCCCGGTAGATGAGGGTCAGATCGCCGGGACGGGCCGGGATCGTCTCGAACAGGGTGCGCAGCGGGGTGATTCCGGCGCCGCCCGCGAGCAGCAGCACCTTGGTGCTGTGGCCGCGCCGGTCGCCGCGCACCCGCTGCCGCCGGGCGGCCGTCAGCGCGCCGTAGGGCCCCTCGGCCCACACCCGGGTGCCGGGCTCCAGCCGGGCGAGCGCCGAGCTGTGGTCGCCCGCGGCCTTGACGGTGATGCGCAGCCGGCCCTCGCGGGGCGGGGCCGAGAGCGAGTACGGGTGCGAGGCCCAGCGGAGCTTCGGCGCCATGAACCGCCACCGGAAGAACTGCCCGGCCTCCGCGTCGAGCCGGTCCAGCCGCCGCCCCTCCATGATCACCGAGGTGACCCCGGGCGCTTCCTCCCGGGTGCCCACGACCCGCAGCCGGTGCCGCAGGTTCAGCCGTACGGGGACGGCGAACCGGTACCAGACCAGCAGCGCCGTCACGGTGCCGTACATGGCGTACCAGGCGGTGCGGGCCGCGGGCTCGGCGGCGAACTCCGCGCCCGTGGAGAGCTGGTGCCAGAAGCCGAGGAAGACGGCGGCGTAGGTGAGCAGATGCAGGTAGTACCAGACCTCGTAGCGCGTCCGGCGCCGGACGCCGCTCGCCGAGACGGCCGCGATCAGCAGGAACAGCCCGGTGGCGATCGTCGCCTTCAGCATGTCGGGATAGTCGAGCACGACGGTGAGCGCCTGGTCGAGCAGCGGGGTGCCGGACTGCTCGGCGTATCCCCACAGGATCAGCGCGGCGTGCGCGAGGATCAGGCTGACGGTGTAGCGGCCGGCCATGGCGTGCCAGCGGGCCACCCGGTCCGAGCCGATCTGCCGCTCCAGCGACGGCACCCGGGCCATCAGCGCGATCACCACCGCCGTGGCGTATCCCGCGAGCAGCCCGGTGATCCGCCCGGCGCCGGTGATCCACTCGGCGGTCGCGGTGACCGACGGCGTCGTGTGCCACCAGAGCCCGAGCACCGCGGCCGCCCCCGCCCACAGAACGGCCAGCAGCGGTGTGGCGGGGGAACGCCGCGGCCGCATCCGGAACTCCGCCCGCCGTCTGGCGGCCCGGCCACCCTCCTGGATCGTGGTCACGGTCCCCGTCCTCCCGGTCCGTCCGTACGCCATGAGCCCGGTCGGCTCTGCCACACGTACGGAACGGAGGCCGCCGGAGTTCAACGCGGCGGGCGGGATCCGCGGGACGGCGCTCGCGCGGGGCGGCCGGGACGGCGGAGGAGCCGCCGGCGCGGGCGGGCCGGGCCCCGCTCAGCGGGTGGCCGGCGGCAGCGGGAGCGGGAGACCGGGCAGGCCGTCGATGCTCGTGGCGATGTGCTCCTTCTTCGCGAAGTACGCGCTCAGGCTCTCGTCGGTCTCCCGCTCGAAGCGCGAGCCGTGCAGCGACCGGTCCTCCCGGTGGTCCATCAGCGGCACGCCGAAGCCGCAGGTGTCGCGGATCAGCTCGGCGCTGACGACGATGACGGCGCGCAGCCCGTGCCGGGTGTGGTCGACGTCCGGGAAGCGCGCGAGCAGCCCGGTCCAGCGCGGGTCGTCGCGGAACACGGGCTCGCCGCGGCCGTGCACGCGGACGATGTTCGGCGGCCCGTCGAACGCGCACCACATCAGCGTGATCCGGCCGTTCTCCCGCAGATGGGCGATGGTCTCGGCGTTGCTGCCCGCGAAGTCCAGATAGGCCACGGTCCGTTCGTCCAGCACGGCGAACGACCCGGTGAGGCCCTTGGGCGACAGATTGACGGTGCCTTCCCCGGACAGCGGCGCGGTGGCAGTGAAGAAGATCTTCTGCTGCTCGATGAACGTCCTGAGCCTGCCGTCGATGCGTTCGTGGCTTCTCCCCATACAGCGCAGTATGGACAGGGAGCCCGATCCCAGGAGGCGGAATCGTCCATGCATCCCGACATCCGGACGCGCCGGGTCTACGACCCGCCCGAGCCGTCGGACGGCACCAGGGTCCTCGCCGACCGCGTCTGGCCGCGCGGCCTCACCAAGGAGGCCGCGGCGCTGGACGTGTGGTGCAAGGAGGCGGCCCCGTCCACCGAGCTGCGCCGCTGGTACGGGCACGCCCCGGAACGCCGTGCGGAGTTCGCCCGCCGGTACGAGGCGGAGCTCGCGGAACCGGAGCGGCGGCAGGCCCTGGACCGGCTGCGCGAGCTGGCACGGGAGGGACGGCTGACCCTGCTCACGGCAACGAAGGACCTGGACCTGTCCCATGTGGGCGTACTCGCCGAGGCCCTCCGGGACGGCGGGACCGGCGGGAAGCCCCGCTCGCGGCGGTGAACGCCGTTCCGGCAGCCGGGTGACGGTACAGCGACTCCCGTTCCTGCCGGCTCCTGACGACGCCTGACGACGCCTGACGACGCCTGACGATTATGCCGAGTGTGCCGCGGACTGCCCACGGATTGTTGGAGCTTCCGCGGACTGTCCTCGGTACCGCCCGTCCGCCCCGGCATTGCCCAGGACGGATTGACGAAACATACAGAGGAATGCATAGTTATACCTGTCAGCGCATGCTTCACAAGGAGAACCCCGTGGCCGAGCGTGTCGTAGAGGCCGACGAGGTCGCCATCACCTTCCGGCACGGCGTCCCGGCCGCCCTCGTCGGCAGGCCCCTCACCGTGCCGGTGGCATCGGACGCCCCTCCGGGACGGCCACGCCGCCGTCACCGGCCGGCGCTCCGAGTCCTCGCCGCACGACTCCGGACCGGCGCGCCGCGACTCGGCCGGCACCTTCGACCGCGCCTTCCGCACTTTCCGCCAGGCGCTGCCGAAGCGCCCCACCGAGCCCTTCGGCATGAGTCCGGGGACCGCCGCGCGGCGTGATCCCGGGCAGTAGCCTGCGCGGTATCCGGTCGGCACGGCGCCGGCTCCGTCTCCCGCCCGGGCGGGAGACGGCGCGCACCCGGCCGCCCGGCACCACCACCCGGCGCGGCACCAGTCCGCAGCACGTACCAGCAGCACGTACGAGGAGCCCCAGATGACCAACGGCCAGCAGACCCCCACCCCGGACGGCGGCGACGTCCGCCTGTGGGGCGGCCGCTTCGCCTCCGGGCCGGCGGAGGCCCTGGCCAAGCTGTCGGCGTCCGTCCACTTCGACTGGCGGCTCGCCCCGTACGACATCGCGGGCTCCCGCGCGCACGCCCGGGTGCTGCACAGCGCCGGGCTGCTGACCGCGGACGAGCTGGAGCGGATGATCGAGGGACTGGACCGGCTGGAGGCCGACGTCGCGGACGGCTCGTTCACCGGCACCGTCGCCGACGAGGACGTGCACACCGCCCTGGAGCGCGGCCTGCTGGAGCGGCTGGGGGCCGACCTCGGCGGCAAGCTCCGCGCCGGCCGGTCCCGGAACGACCAGATCGCCACCCTCTTCCGGATGTACCTCCGGGACCACGCCCGGATCCTCGGCGGCCTCCTCGCCGAACTCCAGGAGGCCCTCGTCGGCCTCGCCGAGGCCCACCCGGACGTCGCCATGCCCGGCCGCACCCACCTCCAGCACGCGCAGCCCGTGCTCTTCGCGCACCACGTCCTCGCGCACGTCCAGGCGCTGTCCCGGGACGCCGAGCGGCTGCGCCAGTGGGACGACCGCACGGCCGTCTCGCCGTACGGGTCCGGGGCCCTCGCCGGTTCCTCGCTCGGCCTGGACCCGGAGGCCGTCGCCGCCGACCTCGGCTTCGAGCACGGCTCGTCCGCGAACTCGATCGACGGCACCGCGTCCCGCGACTTCGTCGCCGAGTTCGCCTTCATCACGGCGATGATCGGCGTCGACCTGTCACGGATCGCCGAGGAGGTCATCATCTGGAACACCAAGGAGTTCTCCTTCGTGACCCTCCACGACGCCTTCTCCACCGGTTCCTCGATCATGCCGCAGAAGAAGAACCCGGACATCGCCGAGCTGGCGCGCGGCAAGTCCGGCCGGCTCATCGGCAACCTCACCGGACTCCTCGCCACCCTCAAGGCGCTGCCGCTCGCGTACAACCGGGATCTCCAGGAGGACAAGGAGCCGGTCTTCGACTCCTGCGACACGCTGGAGACCCTGCTGCCCGCCTTCACCGGCATGATGGCGACGCTCACCGTCAACCGGGAGCGCATGGAGGAGCTGGCCCCGGCCGGCTTCTCCCTCGCCACGGACATCGCGGAGTGGCTGGTCAGGCAGGGCGTCCCGTTCCGGGTGGCGCACGAGGTGGCCGGCGAGTGCGTGCAGGAGTGCGAGCGCGCGGGCATCGAGCTGGACGAGCTGACGGACGAGCAGTTCGCGAAGATCTCCCCGCACCTGACCCCCGAGGTGCGCACCGTGCTCAACGTTCCCGGTGCCCTGGCCTCGCGCAACGGCCGCGGCGGCACGGCACCGGAGGCCGTCGCCGTGCAACTCGCCGGGGTGAAGGCGGACCTGGCGGTCCAGCGGGGATGGGCGACGGCGAAGAGCTGAGCCCGCGGCCGGGCCGGGGTGTGTGACAGACCCGCACACGCCCCGGCGCGCGCTCTTGCCGTGCGCGGGGCCGGGCCGTACAACACCGGCATGGACCCGAACACGGGAGACGGGCGCGCGGGCGCCCGGCGGTGGAACCCCGCCGGGGACGGTGCCCCGCCCAGCGCGGAGATCGCCTGGCTGGCCCGCTCCGGGGGCATCGCGTCGGTGCTGGACGCCGGGTGCGGCTGGGGCCGTCATCTCGCCGTCTTCGCCGGGACGGCACGGACGCTGCACGGCTTCGACCCGGACGAGGAGGGCGTGGCAGCGACCCGCGAACGGCTGCGCGGGGCCGCGGCCGACACCCGCGCCTGGGCCGCCACCCTGGCCTCCGCGGAGCCGCCCGCCGCGCCGTACGACGTGGTGGTCTGCTACGGCGTCCTGCACTTCCTCCCGCGTACGGAACGCGCGGACGCCTACGACCGGCTGGCATCCTGGACCAGGCCCGGCGGGCTGCTCGCCATCGCGTCGTTCAACGCGGCCGTCCCCATCCCACCGGATCTCCGCCCCCTCATGCCCGAACCACCACCGGACAGCGGCGAACTCCGCACCCGCTTCGCCGACTGGGAAACCGTACGGGCGCGCAGCCACGTCTTCGACGACGAACACGAGGGCGGCATCCGGCACACCCACTCCATCGACCGGCTGATCGTGCGGGCGCCCGGGAGGACGTGACCGGCCCCGACCCGCGCCGCACGCCGCCCGCCGCCGCGCGCCGCCCGCCGTACCGTCAGCCGCGCGGCCCGGCAGCCCGCTGGAGGGGCAACCCGCGCTCAGCCCGCTCGCTGGGCCAGGCGCAGCAGGTGGTCGGCGAGCGCCTGGCCGCCCGTCGGGTCGCGGCTGATCAGCATCAGCGTGTCGTCTCCGGCGATGGTGCCGAGGATGTCGTGCAGCTCCGCCTGGTCGATGGCCGAGGCCAGGAACTGGGCGGCGCCCGGCGGGGTGCGCAGCACGACCAGGTTGGCCGAGGCCTCGGCGGAGATCAGCAACTCACCGGCGAGCCGGCGCATCCGCTCCTCCTTCGCCGACTCCCCCAGCGGCGCGTGCGGGGTGCGGAAACCGCCCTCGCTCGGCACGGCGTAGATCAGCTCGCCCCCGGTGTTGCGGATCTTCACCGCGCCGAGTTCGTCCAGATCGCGGGAGAGCGTCGCCTGGGTGACGGTCAGCCCGTCGTCGGCGAGCAGCTTGGCGAGCTGGCTCTGCGAGCGCACCGGCTGCCGGTTGAGGATGTCGACGATCCGCCGGTGGCGGGCCGTACGGGTCTGCGGCACGGCCGGGCCGGCGTGCTCGGCCTCCTGCTGACGGCTCTCGCCGCGCTCGCCGTCCCGGTCCTGGTTCCCCTGGGCCTCGGTCATCGTCGTCAGTCTCCGGATCGTCGGTCGTCCCCGTGGCCCGACGCGGCGTCCAGCACGCCCGGCAGCGCGCCGAGGAGGGCGTCCGCCTCGGCGTCACCGATGATCAGCGGTGGCACGAGCCGCACCACGCCGGGTGCGACCGCGTTCACCAGGAGGCCGGCCTGCTGAGCCGCCTGCTGCACCTGCGGTGCGGCGGGCTCGGTGAGCACGATACCGAGCAGGAGGCCCGCGCCGCGCACATGGTCGACGAGCGGATGGGCGATCGCCTCGATGCCCTCCCGCAGCCGCTCGCCTGTTCGCTTGACCCGGTCGAGGAGTCCGTCGGCGGCGATGGTGTCCAGCACGGCGAGCGCGGCGGCGCAGGCCACCGGGTTGCCCCCGAAGGTGGAACCGTGCTGACCCGGTGTCAGCAGCCCGGCCGCCGGGCCGAAGGCGACGGTCGCACCGATCGGCAGCCCGCCGCCGAGCCCCTTGGCGAGCGTGACGATGTCGGGCTCGACGCCCTGCGCCCGGTGCTCGAACCAGTGCCCGGTCCGGCCGATGCCGGTCTGCACCTCGTCGATGACCAGCAGGGTGCCGGTGGCCCGGGTGATCTCGCGGGCCTCCGCGAGATAACCGGCGGGCGGCACGACCGCGCCGTTCTCCCCCTGTACGGGTTCCAGGACGACGAGCGCCGTGTCGGTGGTGACGGCGGCCCGCAGCGCGTCCGCGTCGCCGTACGGCACATGGGTGACGTCGCCGGGCAGCGGCAGGAAGGGGTCGCGCTTGCCGGGCTGGCCGGTGAGGGTGAGCGAGCCCATGGTGCGGCCGTGGAAGCCGCCCTCGGCGGCGACCATGTGAGTGCGTCCGGTGCGCCGTCCGATCTTGAAGGCGGCTTCGACGGCCTCGGCGCCGGAGTTGGAGAAGTACACCCGGCCCGGGCGGCCGGAGAGCTGGAGCAGCCGTTCGGCGAGCGCGACGGGTGGTTCGGCGACGAACAGGTTCGAGACATGGCCGAGGGTGGCGATCTGGTCGGACACCGCCCGCACGACGGCGGGGTGGGCGTGGCCGAGGGCGTTGACGGCGATGCCGCTGACGAAGTCCAGGTACTCGTTGCCGTCGGCGTCCCGGACCCGGGCCCCCTCTCCCTGCACCAGCGGCAGCCGCGGCGTGCCGTAGTTGTCCATCAGGGCGCCCTGCCAGCGGCGGGTGAGCTGCTCGTTGTCGGCGGGCCCGGCCGTACCGGCCGGTCCGGCGGGGCCTTCCGTGGCGGTGCTGTCGCTCCTCATGCTTCCCCCTCGTCGGGCGTGCCGGGTGCGGCGGGTGCGGTGCGGGGCTCGGCCGGTGCGCCGGAATCGGCGGACGCGTCGCGCGGCCCGGCGGACGCGCGCGGCCCGGCGGCCGTGCCGGGGCCGGCCGGCGCGCGGGGCTCGTCGGGCACCACCATGGTGCCGATGCCCTCGTCGGTGAAGATCTCCAGCAGGATCGAGTGCTGGACGCGCCCGTCGATGACGCGGGCGGTGTGCACGCCGTTGCGCACGGCGTGCAGGCAGCCCTCCATCTTGGGCACCATGCCGCTGGCCAGGTCGGGCAGCAGCTTCTCCAGTTCGGTGGCGGTGAGCCGGCTGATGACGTCGTCGCTGTTCGGCCAGTCCTCGTACAGTCCCTCGACATCGGTGAGGACCATCAGGGTCTCGGCGTTCAGCGCGGCGGCGAGCGCGGCGGCGGCGGTGTCGGCGTTGACGTTGTAGACGCCGTTCCCGGTCCCGTCCTCGTCGGCACTGCGGGCGATGGAGGAGATGACGGGGATCCGGCCGTCGTCCAGCAGGGCCTGGATCGCCCCGGTGTCGACCTCGGTGATCTCCCCGACCCGGCCGATGTCCACCCGTCCGCCGTCGATCTCGGCGTACCGCTTGCCGGCCGACATGGTGTGCGCGTCCTCGCCGGTCATGCCGACGGCGAGCGGACCGTGCTGGTTGAGCAGCCCGACCAGCTCGCGCTGCACCTGGCCGGCCAGCACCATCCGTACGATCTCCATCGCCTCGGGCGTGGTGACGCGCAGCCCGGCCTTGAACTCCGAGACCAGGCCGAGCTTGTCGAAGTGCGCGTTGATCTGAGGGCCGCCGCCGTGCACGACGACCGGCTTGAGCCCGGCGTGCCGCAGGAAGACGACGTCCTGGGCGAAGGCCGCCTTCAGCTCCTCGTCGACCATGGCGTTGCCGCCGAACTTGATGACGACGGTCTTGCCGTGATGACGGGTCAGCCAGGGCAGCGCCTCGATGAGGATCTGCGCCTTGGGCAGGGCGGTGTGCTTGCGGGTGGTCGTCGTCATGAGGAGTACGCGCTGTTCTCGTGGACGTAGTCGGCGGTCAGGTCGTTGGTCCAGATGACGGCCGACTCGGGGCCGGCGGCCAGGTCGGCGGTGATGCGGACCTCCCGGTAGCGCATGTCGACCAGCTCCCGGTCCTCGCCGACGGAGCCGCCCTTGCAGACCCAGACCCCGTTGATGGCGACGTTCAGCCGGTCCGGCTCGAAGGCGGCCGAGGTGGTGCCGATGGCGGACAGCACCCGGCCCCAGTTCGGGTCCTCGCCGTGCAGGGCGCACTTGAGCAGGTTGTTCCGGGCGATCGAACGCCCGACCTCCACGGCGTCGTCCTCACTCGCCGCGTTCACGACCTCGATCCGGATGTCCTTCGACGCGCCCTCGGCGTCGCCGATGAGCTGCCGGGCGAGGTCGTCGCAGACCGCCCGGACGGCCTCGGCGAACTCCTCGTACGCCGGGGCGGCCCCGGACGCTCCGGAGGCCAGCAGCAGCACGGTGTCGTTGGTCGACATGCAGCCGTCGGAGTCGATCCGGTCGAAGGTGGTACGGGTCGCGGCGCGCAGGGCCCTGTCCAGCTCGGGCCGCGCGACGTCGGCGTCGGTGGTGAGCACGACCAGCATGGTGGCGAGCCCGGGGGCGAGCATGCCCGCGCCCTTGGCCATGCCCCCGACCGTCCACGAACCCGCGGCGGAGGCGCGCTCCACGACGGCCGTCTTGTGCACCGAGTCGGTGGTCTTGATGGCGATGGCGGCCTTCTCGCCGCCGTGCGCGGAGAGCTTCGCCGCGGCCGCCCCGACACCCGGCAGCAGCTTGTCCATGGGCAGCCGGATGCCGATCAGGCCGGTGGAGGCCACGGCCACCTCGCCCGCGCTGTGGTCGCCGCCGAGCACCTCGGCGGTCTTCTCGGCGGTCGCGTGGGTGTCCTGGAAACCGAGCGGGCCGGTGCAGGCGTTGGCGCCGCCGGAGTTGAGGACGACGGCCGAGACCCGGCCGCCCTTCAGGACCTGCTCGGACCAGACGACGGGGGCGGCCTTGACGCGGTTGGAGGTGAAGACGCCGGCGGCGGCGAGACGCGGTCCGTTGTTGACGACGAGCGCCAGATCCGGATCGCCGCTGTCCTTGATCCCCGCGGCGATGCCCGCCGCGCTGAAACCCTGTGCTGCGGTGACGCTCACCGTGCCTCCTCGTTCGCTGCGCCGCGCCAGCGGCTGTTGTCACCGTCGCTCGCGCGGCCGAGCGGCGCGCGCGGCCACGTCACCTGCGGACCGCCGGCCGGGCCGGGGTCCGTCACGGAGCCACTCCGACCGTGTCGAGGCCCGTGTCCTCGGGGAAACCGAGGGCGATGTTCATGCTCTGCACCGCGCCGCCCGCGGTGCCCTTGGTCAGGTTGTCGATGGCGCTGACGGCCACGATGCGGCCGGCGGCCTCGTCGTACGCGACCTGGAGCAGCACGGCGTTCGAGCCGTACACGGCGGCCGTGGACGGCCACTGGCCCTCGGGCAGCAGGCGCAGGAAGGGCTCGCCCGCGGCCGCCTTCTCGTACGCCTCGCGGACCGCGCCCGCGGTGACCCCGGGCCTGGCCCTGGCCGTGCAGGTCGCGAGGATGCCGCGCGGCATGGGCGCCAGGGTCGGGGTGAACGACACGGTGACGGGCTCGCCCGCGGCCGCGGAGAGATTCTGGATCATCTCCGGGGTGTGCCGGTGCACGCCGCCGACGCCGTACGGGCTCATGGAGCCCATGACCTCGCTGCCGAGCAGATGCGGCTTGAGGGCCTTGCCCGCGCCGGAGGTGCCGGTGGCGGCGACGATCACGGCGTCCGGCTCGGCCAGCCCGGCGCCGTAGGCCGGGGACAGCGCGAGCGAGACGGCCGTCGGATAGCAACCGGGGACGGCGATCCGCCGGGTGCCGGCGAGGGCGTCACGGGCGCCGGGCAGTTCCGGAAGGCCGTAGGGCCAGGTGCCGGCGTGCGGGGAGCCGTAGAACTTCTCCCAGTCGGCGGCGTCGTTCAGCCGGAAGTCGGCACCGCAGTCGACGATCAGCGCGGCGTCGCCGAGCGCCTCGGCCACGGCGGCGGACCGGCCGTGCGGCAGCGCGAGGAAGACGACGTCGTGCCCGGCGAGAACCTCGGGGGTGGTGGGCTCCAGGACCCGGTCCGCCAGGGGCAGCAGGTGCGGCTGGAGTCCGCCGAGCCGCTGACCGGTGTTGGAGTTGCCCGTGAGGGCTCCGATCTCGGCCTCGGGATGCCGGAGCAGCAGGCGCAGGATCTCCCCGCCCGCGTACCCGCTCGCTCCCGCCACTGCCACGCGCGTCACCATGTCACTCCTCCTCTGAGAGGCATGACTATACGGACCATCGCACTTTTATGCAATACGGGCCGTACGCGTCCGGGCCCGCCGCTGTGACGGTGCGCCGCGGGTGGCGGACGGACGCCCCGCCGGCCGGACCGGTGGTCAGCCGCTGCCGGGACCGCGCGGGCGGCGAGAGCGGCGAGAGCGGCCTCCGGACGGCGGACTGCGGGCGTCGGGCGGCGGGGGCGGCGCCTCCCGGACACGGGCGGCCGCCGGGCGGACGGCATGGTTCCTCGCCGGAGGTCGCGGCATCCGCGGGCAGCAGGCCCCGTGTGCGCCGCCCCCGCGCTCGCCGGGATCCGCCGGAGGCCGGGGCCGGGCGCCGCCGGGCCGGGCCGCGTAACCTTCGTCACAAACAGCGCCACCCTCGTCACCAGCAGTGCAGAGGAGCCCCGTATGACGCCGAAGCAGCCCAGGACCGAGCTCGACGCCCGCTACAGCTCCGCGCTCAACCCGCGGCCGGGCGCGGAGGACGTCACCGCCACCGACTGGGCGGAGACCGAGCGCCGGCTGCGGGCCGCCGAGATCTTCTGGATCACCACGGTCCGGCCGGACGGCCGGCTGCACGTCACGCCCCTGATCGCCGCCTGGCACGACGGGGCGCTGCACTTCAGCACCGGGCCGGGCGAGCAGAAGGCGAAGAACCTGGCCGGCAACGCCCACTGCGCCCTCACCACGGGCCGCAACTCCCTCTCCGAAGGTCTCGACATCGTGGTCGAGGGCACGGCGGAGCGGGTGACGAACCCGGCACGGCAGGACGAGGTCATCGCCGCGTTCGAGGAACAGTACGGGGACCACATCACCTCCCCGGAAGGGACGTTCCACGGCTTCGGCGACAGCATCCGCAAGGGCCAGGACCTGCTGTTCGCGGTGGCACCCGGCACGGCGTACGGCTTCGGGCACGACGGCCGGGTGTTCAGCCACACCCGCTACACGTTCGACTGAACCGGCGGGCCGGCGCTCCGCGCGCGGCCGTGCCGTACGGGGCGTCCCGGCCCCGGGACACGCCCGCGCCACCGCTGCCGGCCGGCCGGGACCGCGTCCGTCTCCCGCGGCGCCGCGGGCCCGTCCGGCGCGGCGGGCCGTTTGCGCACCAGCGCGACCGCGGGCACGGCGGCCAGGAGGAAGAGCACGCCCGCCATCGCGACGTAGACGTACACGCCGGTCGCCGTGCTCACCGGGGCACCGTCGGCGAAGATCCCGGGAACGGCGTTCGCCTTGAGCACCTCGGCGCCGGCGAAGTTGAAGACGACCGAACCGAGGGCCAGCACGACCGACACCAGACCGGCGACGGTGCCCTGCCGCTCGGGTGCCTCGATGCCGGTCGCCAGGTTGTAACCGGAGGCACCGATCGCTCCCGCGGCCACACCGACCAGGGTGCCGCAGGCGATCGCCAGCGGGAGCAGCGATACGCCCGACAGCATCGCGAAGGTCGCCACGGCCCCGACGCCGATGCCGCCGAGGAGGGGCAGCGCGGGACCGAACCGCCCCGCGAGCCATCCGGCGCACGTGCCGCCGACGACGATGCCGAGATTGGGCGCGGCGAGCAGCACCGCGACCGCCTCCCCGTGGCCCAGCCCGTATCCGAGCCCCAGGCCGGGGGGCACCTGGGCGATGACGCCCGTCAGCTGGAGCATGCTGCGGAAGGAGCCTGCGGCCAGCACCAGGGCGAGCAGCGTCAGCAGGATCGGGCGGGTGAGGGCCCGGAGGTCGATGACGGGTTCCTCGGCCCGCAGCGCGTGGTACACCCAGCCGGCCAGCGCGGCGACACCGGCCGCCAGCAGCGCGATCATGCCCCCGGACAGCCATCCGAGGTCCCTCCCGAGGCTGATGTAGGCGAGCACCGCGCCGAGGCCGCCGCCGAGCAGGAACGCCCCGCCCGCGTCGACCCGGCCGGTGCCGCGGACCGGCGACTCCGGGATGAAGGCACGCACGCTGAGGGCCGCCGCCGCGGCGAGCAGCGCGGCCGCGACGAACACGCTCCGGTAGCCGAACACGTCGATGACCGGCTGCATCAGGAACGGTTCGAGGATTCCGACCACCGACGAGCCGGACGTCACGAGCCCGACCAGGGCCATCGCCACCCGCGGGGTGCAGATCTGCCGGGCGAGGGCCACCGTGATGAAGACCGCGCCGAAGGCGGCCCCCTGGAGGAAGCGCCCCACCAGGAAGATCCAGACGTTGGGGGCGGCGAGGCAGACCAGCGCTCCCGCGCAGGCGAGGAGCAGCGTGCCGATGAGTATCCGGCGCTTGCCGAAGATGTCGGAACTCTTCGCGAGCAGCGGCGACCAGATGGCCCCGGCCAGCATCGCGCTCGCGTTCAGCCACGCTGTCTGGTCGGTGTCGAAATGGTCCAGCAGCTGCGGCAGGACCATCATGGGCGAGCCGATGGCCACGTCGGCCAGGACGTTGGCGAGGGTGAGAACGGCCGCCCACAGGACGAGCCGCTTGCTCCAATGGTGCTCTCGGGCGCCGGGATCGGGCTTCTCCGGCGTGTCTTTCACCATGCATTCTCTCCAGCGCGCAGTGGGTTGGGTCCCGGCGAACGGCACGCCCCCGTGGGCGGCGCGGTCGGCGCGGGCTGCCGGTTGAGCCGGCTCCCGGGGAGTGGGTACGGGCGGACGCCCGTTTCCGGGCGGACGCCCGGTCGGCGAGGAGCGGTGACGGCGCCGTACACGTCGGTGCCGCCGGGTGGCCGCCGGGGCCGGGCGGCGTTGTCCCGCACGACGCCGGAGCCTGCTGCCGGCCGGCCGTGCCGGGGTGGGGGCGCGCCCGGGTGAGGGCGCGCCGGGGTCAGGGCGCGCCGTTGCCGGACGCCTGGAGCGCTTCGTTGCGGGCGGCAATGGCCGCCCAGGAGGTCGGCAGCATGCGGTCGCGGCCACTGTGCACCCGGCCCTGGGCGAACGTCACCAAGGGACGCTGCCGGGCCTCGTACCGTGCGAACGCGGCGGTGTGGTCGTTTCCGCACCGTTCGAGTTCTTCGGCGAGGAAGCGGGCGCCGGTGAGCGCGAGCGAGGTGCCGCGTCCGGAGAGGAAGGCCGGGCTGTACCCGGCGTCCCCGACGAGGGCGACCCGGCCGTGGTGCCAGCGGGGCATGTGGATCTGGCTCGCGGAGGTGAAGAAGAAGCCGGGATCGGCGCGGGCCGCGTCGAGCAGCTCCGGGATGCGCCACGACCGGTGGCCCGAGAAGGCGTCGATGAGGATTCTCTTCTGGCTCTCCAGGTCACGGTGGTCGTATGCGAGCTGTTCGGAGCGGAACTGGAAGACCGCGACTCTTCTGCCGTTGTACCGGAAGATGCCCGCCATCCGGCTGGGGACGTTGTATATCGAGTTGGCGCCCTCGGGCTGCGTGTCGCCGGGGTGATCGGCGAGGGCGAAGTAGACACCGAGGTGCCGGAGGTAGTCCTGCTCGGGCCCGAACACCAGCCGGCGTACGGCGGAGTGCTGGCCGTCGGCGCCGAGCACCAGGTCGTACCGTCCGGTGCGGCCGGACGCGAAGCGCACGTCGACGCCGTCGGCGCCGCCGTCGGCCAGCGTCTCGACCGAGTCGCCGAAGCGGATGGCCGCGGTGTCCGGGAGCGCGTCGGCGAGGATGCGCACCAGGTCCTCGCGGAGAAGCTCGATGTCGTCCTCGGAGTCGCTGACCTCCGCCATCGGGATCCGGGCCACCGGCTCGCCCGCGCTGTCGACGAAGCGGGTCAGCTCGGACATCCGGACCCGTCGCTTCTGGATCTGCGGGAGGAGTCCCATCCCCTCCGCGGCCTCGATCGCGTCACCGCGGATGTCGATGGGTGTGCCTGTCAGCCGGAGTTGGCGGGCGTACTCGACGACGGTGACGTCGTGGCCGCGGGTGCCCAGCTCCAGTGCGCAGGCGAGCCCGGCGACACCTGCTCCGGATACGAGGATGTTCACGTGTGCGCTCCTGGTTTCGCTGAGGTGGATGTGCGGCCGGCCGCCGCGCGCCGGCCGGGCGGCCGGTACCGCGGAGCGGTACTGCCGCCGGGCAGGCCGCCGGCGGGGCAGCCGAACGGCTAAAGAAACAATCTGTCGCTTTTAGCGACCTTACTTGCCGCCGGTTTGCACCGCAACGCGGCACCTGGCGACAATCAGCCACCGAGCTGAGGAAGAGGAGGTGGCGCGGCGATGGCCAACGGGACCGCCGACCGCCCGCCCGCGCGGCGCCCGGGTGGCCGCAACGCGCGCGTGAGAGCGCAGATCCTCGCCGCGACCGTCGAACTCGTGGCCCGCGACGGCATCGCGGGCTTCCGTTACGAGGAGGTCGCCGAGTTCGCCGGCGTGCACAAGACCAGCGTCTACCGCAACTGGCCCGACCGCGAGGAGCTGGTGGTCGAAGCCCTGCTGCGGTACGCCGAGGATCTCGCGTCGGTCGCCGACACCGGCGACATCCACCGGGACCTGGTGGACTTCCTGCTGGCCCTCGCCGGTGGCCTGGAAACGCCGTTCGGCCGGACCCTCGAGCAGGCCGTGCAGCCCGCCCGCCAGGGCCCCACCGTCCAGGCGCTGGCCAAGATCCTCGACCAGCGCGTGGCCGCCATGCGGCGGCGGGTGGACGCCGCCGTCGAGCGGGGCGAACTCCCCCCGGTCGACAGCTCCTTCCTCGGCGAGATGATCTCCGGGCCGGTGCACCTCATCGTCAACCGCGGCATGCGCCCGTTCACCCGCACGGACGCGGAGCGCATCGTCGGCGTGGTGCTCGCCGGCATCCGGGCCACCGCACCGTCCGGCTGAGCGATCGGCCCGGACTCCCGGCGACGGCGCCGTGGCCGGTCGAAGCGGTGTTCAGGATCGAGTCCCCGCGGATCGTCGCCGGTGTCGCCCGCGTCGTGCGGGACATCGGGCCGGCGGAGAGATCGCGCAGGACGCCCTGGTCGCCGCGCTGGAGCAGTGGCCGGAGTCAGGCGTCCCGGACCGGCCGGGCGCCCGGCTCATGGCCACGGCCAGGCACCGGGCGATCGATCTCGCACGCCGCAAGGAGACGTACGCGCGGAAGCTGGCCGAGGTCGGGCGGGCGCTGGAGGACGCGGCTCCGCCCGACCCGGCGGACCTCGGCGACCCGGACGCCATCGACGACGACCTGCTGCGGCTCGTCTTCACCGCGTGCCATCCCGTGCTCCGGCCGGAGGCACGGATCGCGTTGCCGCTGCGCCTGCTGGGCGGGCTGACGACACAGGAGATCGCCCGGGCGTTCCTGGTGGCCGAGCCGACGGTGGCGCAGCGCGTCGTGCGCGCCAAGCAGGCGCCGGCCCGGGCCGGGGTGCCGTTCGAGGTACCGTACGGACCGGACCGCGCGCCCGTCTCTCCTCGGTGCTGGAGGTCCTCTACCTGATCTTCAACGAGGGTTATTCGGCGACGGCGGGCGACGATCTGCTGCGGCCCGGCCCGTGCGAGGACGCCCTCCGGCTGGCCCGGGTGCTGGCCGGGCTGATGCCCGGGGAGCCGGAGGTCCACGGTCTCGCCGCGCTGCTGGAGTTCCAGGCCTCGCGCACCGCCGCCCGCACGGGGCCCGGCGGGGAACCGGTGCTGCTCGCGGACCAGAACCCGTTCGCGGTGGAACCGCCTGCTGATCCGCCGGGGCTTCGAGGCCCTGCTGCGCGCGGGCCACGGCCCGTATGCCGTCCAGGCCGCGATCGCCGCCTGCCACGCGCGGGCACTGCGGTACGAGGACACCGACTGGGCGATGATCGCCGCGCTGTACGGACGGCTGGCGGCCCTGACACCGACCCCCGTGGTCCAGCTCAACCGGGCGGTGGCCGTCTCGATGGCCGAGGGCCCGGCTGCCGCTCTGGAACTGGACGACGCCCCGCGGCATGAACCGGCGCTGAAGGAGTACCACCTGCTGCCGAGCGTCCGGGGCGACCTGCTGGAGCGGCTGGGGCGGACCCGGGAGGCGGCGGCGGAGTCCGGGCGGGCGGCGTCGCTGACCCGCAACGCGCGGGAGCGGGAACTGCTGTCCGCGCGCGCCCGGACGCACGAACCGGGTACCGAGCGCGCAGGCCGGGTGAACGGGCCGGGTGCCGAGCGCGCAACCCGGATGGACGGGCCGGGTGCCGACCGCCCCGCCCGCACGGATGAACCGGATCCCGACCGCCCCGCCGGTCAACGGCGCCGGTGAGGCCCGGGGCCGCCGGTCACTCGCGCATGCCGAACAGGAACCGGGTCACCCGTGTCCGGCGCACCAGCAGGTCGTACGCGGCGACGGTGAGCACCAGCGAGGACAGGGCGATCACGGCGTACTCGGCCAGGATCGGGGCGTCCCAGCCGACGACGCCGTACGCCACCACGACGACGACCGGCTGGTGCAGCACGTACAGCGGGAGCACCGCGGCGGACACATAGCCGTACACC
>NZ_WHPN01000055.1 GCF_009735685.1 Streptomyces lycii
GGGATCGTTCGAGGGATCACCGGGTTCACCGAGGAGACGCATGAGCAACTCTGGGGACGACGCCGCACTGCCGTACTACGAGGACGTCTCTCCCGGCAGCGGCACCCTGCCGCCGCGCGCCCGGTACGACGTGCCCGACGCGTCCCGGCAGCGGCTCGGCGGCCACTGGCGCTTCCGGCTGTCGCCGTCGGCGGCGGCCGTGGACGACTCGTTCGCGCGTCCGGAGTACGACGACTCCGGCTGGGACCGGCTGCCGGTGCCGTCCCACTGGGTGCTGCACGGACACGGCGCGCCCGCCTACACCAACACCCCGTACCCCTTCCCGCTGGACCCGCCGCGGGTGCCGGACGAGAACCCGACCGGGGACCACCGGGTGGTGTTCGACCTGGCGGCGGACTGGGGCGGGGACGTCCTGCTGCGCTTCGAGGGCGTCGAGTCCTGCGCGCGGGTGTGGCTCAACGGGCGGGAGCTGGGCTGGTTCCAGGGCAGCCGGCTGCCGCACGAGTTCGCCCTCGGCCGTGCCGACGGGGAGGGGCCGCTGCGCCGCCGGGGCAATGTGCTCGCCGTGCGGGTGCACCAGTGGTCGGCGGGAAGCTATCTGGAGGACCAGGACCAGTGGTGGCTGCCGGGCATCTTCCGGGAGGTCACGCTGGAGCACCGGCCGCCGGGCGCGGTGCGCGACTTCCGGGTGCACGCCGCGTACGACCACACCGGCGGAACCGGCACCCTGCGGGTCGACAGCGAGCCCGGCGGCCGGGTCAGGGTGCCGGAGCTGGGGCTGGACCTGGCGACGGGCGAAGCGGCGACCGTCCCCGTCGAACCGTGGTCGGCGGAGGTGCCGCGGCTGTACGAGGGCGAGCTTGTGACGTCCGCGGATCCGGCCGCCCCCGGCTCCGGTGGTGAGCGCGTGCCGCTGCGCATCGGCTTCCGCACGGTCGCCGTGGCGGACGGGGTGCTGAAGGTCAACGGGCGCCGGGTGCTGTTCCGCGGTGTCAACCGGCACGAGTTCCATCCCGAGCACGGCAGGGCCGTGGACCGGCGGACCATGGCCGAGGACGTGCGGCTGATGAAGCAGCACAACATCAACGCCGTGCGCACCAGCCACTATCCGCCGCATCCCGCCTTCCTCGACCTCTGCGACGAACTGGGCCTGTACGTCGTCGACGAGTGCGACCTGGAGACGCACGGCTTCCACGCGGTGGACTGGCGCGGCAACCCGGTGGACGACGACCGCTGGACCCCGGCCCTGCTCGACCGGGCGGAACGCATGGTCGGACGGGACCGGAACCACCCGTCGGTCATCATGTGGTCGCTGGGCAACGAGTGCGGCACGGGCCGCGGGCTGAGCGCGATGGCCCGCCGGATCCGTGCACTCGACCCGTCCCGGCCGCTGCACTACGAGGGCGATCCGTCCTGCGCGGACGTGGACGTCTACTCCCGGATGTACCTCCCGCACGAGGAGGTCGAACTGATCGGGCGCCGCGCGGAACCGGAACGGGGCACGCCGGAGCAGGACGCGCGCCGCCGCTCGCTGCCGTTCGTCCACTGCGAGTACGCGCACGCCATGGGCAACGGCCCCGGCGGGCTGAGCGAGTACCAGCGGCTGTACGAGACGTACGAGCGCTGCCAGGGCGGCTTCGTCTGGGAGTGGATCGACCACGGCATCGCCCGGCGCGCCCCCGACGGGACACGCTGGTACGCGTACGGCGGGGACTTCGGCGAGGAGCTGCACGACGGCAACTTCGTCTGCGACGGGCTGCTGTTCCCCGACCGGACGCCCTCCCCCGGGCTGACCGAGTACAAGAAGGTGATCGAGCCGGTCCGGATCGGCGCGGTGCCGGCTGCCGGGGCGGACGGCGCACCGGCGGACACCCTCACCGTCCGCAACGGGTACGACTTCGCCGACCTGTCGGCGCTCGCGTTCCGCTGGGCGTACGCGGTCGAGGGCGTGCCCGTCGCCGAGGGCGGGCTGACCGTGCCGCCGCTCGGGCCCGGCGAGAGCGCGGAGGTGAAGCTGCCGGAGCCGCCGCCCGCCCGGGGCCGCTGGGGTGAGGCGGTGTGGACCGTGCGGGCGGTGCTCGCGGCGGACGGGCCGTGGGCCGGGGCCGGGCACGAGGTGGCCTGGGCCCAGATTCCGGCCGGGACGGTCGCCGCGGAGACGGGCGCGCGTCCCGCGGCCCGGCCCGCCGCCGCGGCGTTCCCGGCCGGGCCGCGGGAGGACGGGGGCCGGGCCGTCCCGCTCGGTCCCGGCACGTTCGACGCGGCGACCGGCACGCTGACCGGCCTGCGCGGACTGGAGGTCACCGGTCCGCGGCTGGACGTGTGGCGGGCCCCGACCGACAACGACGAGGGCGCGCCCTGGCAGCCGGACCTGCGGCTCGGCCCGCTGTGGCGCCGGCTGGGCCTGCACCGGATGCGGCACCGGACCGACGAGGTCACCGTCGGCGGCGGCGCCCTGGTGGTGCGTTCACGGGTCGCGCCCGCCGCCACGGACCTGGCGCTGGCGACGACGTACCGCTGGACGGCCGACGGGGCGGTGCTGCGGCTGGAGGTGTCCGTGGAGCCGCTCGGCGACTGGCCCTGCCCGCTGCCGCGGCTCGGGCTGCGGCTCGGTCTGCCCGGCACCCTGGACCGGGCGGAGTGGTACGGCGGCGGTCCCGGCGAGGCGTACCCGGACACGCGGGCCGCGTCGCGGCTCGGGCGCTGGGCGATGCCGGTGGACGCGATGCAGACCCCGTACGTCCGGCCGCAGGAGAACGGGGCGCGGGAGGGCGTGCGGTGGGCCGAACTGCGCCGGCGGGACGGCACGGGCATCCGGATGACGGGCGAGCCGCCGTTCTGGTTCTCCGCCCGGCGCTGGACCACCGAGGAGCTGGACGCGGCGGACCACGGCACCGATCTGCGGGCGGGCGAGCGGATCTGGGTGCATCTCGACCACGCGCAGCAGGGAATCGGCAGCCAGTCCTGCGGCCCGGGGGTGCTGCCGCAGCACCGGCTGGCCGCGTCCCCGGCGTCGTTCGCGGTCGGCTTCTCGGTGCCGGAGGGTCCGGGCGGGGACAGCTGAGGGCGAGGGCAGCCGACGCGCCGCGGACGACGCCCGCGGACGGCCGGGGCGGAGCGGACAAGCGGGCGGACGGCCGGGGTGGACAGCCCAGGTGCGGACAATCGCGGCGGACGGTCAGAGCGGAGCGGACATTCGCGGCGGACGGTCAGAGCGGAGCGGACATTCGCGGCGGACCGGGGCGTTGCTTCGGGGGCCGGGACCGTACGGGGTGCGCTCACCCCGTAC
>NZ_WHPN01000056.1 GCF_009735685.1 Streptomyces lycii
CGCCGCGGCCTGGGAGACTGGTGCCGTTCAAGGACATGGCAGGCAGGACAGCGGAGGGCACGGTGCCGGAGGCGGAGACGACCGGGGCGGGCGGCGAGACCGCCCCGGCGGTGGTGTTCAGCGAGGCCCGGGCGCGGCAGGTGCTCGCCGCGGCCGGACACGCGGACGCGGCGGCCGGGGCCGAACTCGTCGCCTTCGGCGAGAACGCCGTGCTCTCGCTCGGCGAGGACGGCCCCGTCGTCAAGGTCGGGCGCAGCGCCGAACTGCTGGACCGGGCCCGCCGGGAGCTGCGGACCGCGGCGTGGCTCGACGCGCAGGGCGTGCCGACCGTGCGCCCCGCGGAGACCGAGGCCCGGCTGGTGGACGGTCACCCGGTGACGTACTGGCAGCGGCTGCCCGCCGCCGTACGTCCCGCGGGCGCCCGGGACCTCGCGGAGCTGCTGCGCACCGTGCACGCGCTGCCCGCGCCGCCGTTCCCGCTGCCGCGCCGCGATCTGCTCGGCGGCGTCGAACGCTGGCTGCGGCTCGCGGGCGAAGCCGTCGACCCCGCGGACGCCGCCTATCTGCGGGAGCGCCGGGACCGGTTCGCCGAGGCGGCCGCCGCCCTGGAGCCACGGCTTCCGCCCGGGCCCGTCCACGGCGACGCGCTGCCCCGCAACGTCCACGTCGGCCCGGACGGTCCCGTGCTCGTGGACCTGGAGACCTTCTCCCACGACCTGCGGGAGCACGACCTCGTCGTCATGGCCCTGTCCCGCGACCGCTACGGCCTCCCCGCGGACGCCTACGACCTCTTCACCGAGGTCTACGGCTGGGACGTCCGCGAGTGGGACGGCTGCGCGCTGCTGCGCGGCGCGCGTGAGACCGCCAGCTGCGCCTGGGTCGCCCAGAGCGCACCGGGCAACCCGGCGGCACTGGCGGAGTTCCGCCGCAGGGTCGCCTCATTGCGGGACGGCGACACCGGGGTCCGCTGGTACCCCTTCTGACGGATGCCCGGCCCGGCGGGTGCCAAGCCTGACGGATATCCGGCCCGGCGGGTGCCCGGCCCCGCGGATATCCGGCCCGACAGATGTCCGGCCCGACGGGCGCCCCGCCCGCCCGCAGCGCGGTGTGGTGTGGTCCGGCCGCCCACCACGCGGCGAGCCCGGCACGGTCCGGCGGCGTCCGGGGACGGCCCCGCCCCGGGACCCCGGCGGCCCGCTACTCCGCGGGGGGCCGCGGCGCCGGCACCTCCGCCGTGGAGGGATCCCCGGCGGCGGAGGTGCCCGGCGAACCCGGCGCCGCCGGGCCCTGCCCGCTCCCCGCACGCCGCCCGCTCCCCCGGCCCTGCCCGGTCTCCGGACCCGGCGCGGGCCGGTCCGCGTCCGGGCCGCGCTGCGCCGGTATGAGCGGCCACGCCTGCTCCACCCGGGCGCCCGGATTCGACGTACGGCGCAGATGGCGCTGGAAGGACACCGCCTGCTCGGCCGCGGCCCTGACCTGCAAGTCGTGCAGGGCGGCGAGATCGAGGCAACCGACCGCTTCGTGCTTGCGGCCGATGCACAGCGCGACCTGCGCGGCGGCCAGGGCGTCGGCGCCCGCGTCGTGCGCCCCGGTCAGCGGCACGCCGTAGTGCTCGCAGAGGGCCTGCAGGGTGCGCTTGCCCTTGCGGTAGCGGTCGCAGTGCTTGTCGAGGACCAGCGGGTCGACGACCGGGCCGGGCGACCGGCCGAGGCGCGCCGACAGCGGCGCGATGCCGTGCCTGCGGCACTCCCGGTCGAGCAGGGACAGGTCGTACCGGGCGTTCATGACGGCCAGCGGCCGGCCGGAGCGGAGCACCTCCGCGACGGCCTCCACCACCGCTGCGACCCCGGCCGCCGCGGGCATGCCCTGCTCGCGGGCGCGCGCCGTGCTGATGCCGTGGATCGCTGCGGCCTCGTCCGGGATCGGCACGCCCGGGTCGATGAGCCAGCTCCGCGCGGTCGCGGTGCGGCCGTCCGGCTCCAGATGGGCGAGCGCCGCCGTCACGATCCGGTCGTTCTCGATGTCCGTGCCCGTCGTCTCCAGGTCGAAGCCGACCAGTGCGTCCCCGTGCCACCCCATGACGGCTCTCCTCATTCTCCGGTGTCCGCGCGGTCCGTGTGCCCGCACGGCGGAGATCCCCGCGCCGCGCGGTCACGGTGCCACACCCGGACATCCCTCGTCCCCGTGTTCAATTCACCCTTTCACGCGGCACTGACAACGGGCGGCGCCCCCGCGAGCCGGGGCCGGCGGCCCGTCAGGACACCGGCCGGGAGTCCGCCCAGGCGCTCTCGAACTCCTCGCGATAGGTGTCGAAGAGCCCGCCGTCGCGTTCCCTGCCGCCCGTTCCGCCCTGCACCACGTCCCGCCGGCTGCCGCGCAGGACGAGCACCGGCGCCTCCATGCCCCGGGCGCGGCGCAGATAGGACTGCACGACGGCGACGCCGTCCGGACCGTCGCCGTTGACCAGGTAGGCGGTGAAGCGCGGGGTCTCGTCGAAGACGTTGACCTGGAAGGCCGCGCTGTCCCGCAGCCGGGCCCGCACCCGCCGCATGTGCATGATGTTCATCTCGACGGAGCGGCTCAGCTCGCCCTTCTTTATGCCGAGTTCCCGCTCCCTGCGCCGGACCGCGCTGCTCGCGGGGTTGAGGAACAGCAGCCGGGTGCGGCACCCGGCCTCGGCGAGGCGTACGAGCCGTCGGCCGGAGTAGTTCTGCACGAGCAGGTTGAGACCTATGCCGATGGCGTCCAGCCGCCGGGCGCCCCCGAAGAGGTCCTCCGCGGGCAGCTGGCGCTGGAGCCGTACCCGGTCCGGGTGCACGCCCACCACATCGGCGTACCGGTCGCCGACCAGGTCCTCGACGGCGTCCACGGGCAGCCGGTCGGCGGACGGGGTGCCCGCGCCGGTGCCGAGGATGTCGAGGAGCTTCGCGGACGCCCGCTCGGCCTGGGCCAGCACGGCTTCGGACAGGGCCCGGTTGCGGGAGACGACGTTGCGCGCCACTTCCAGCTCGTCCAGGGCGAGTTCGAGATCGCGCCGGTCGTCGAGATACGGCTCGAAGCACGGCCAGTGCTGAACCATCAGCTCGCGCAGCTGCGGCAGGGTGAGGAAGCTGAGGACGTTGTCGTCGGCCGGGTCGAGCAGATAGCCCTTCCGCCGGCTGACCTCCCGCACGGCGACGGCGCGCTGGACCCACTCGTGCCCGGCCGGGCCCGCGGCGGCCACCACCCACTCGTCGCCGTGCACCGGCTCGTACACCGGACGCAGCACGGCCGCGACGACCGAGCGGAGCCGCTGTTCGACGAGATTCAGCCAGATGTAGGCCCGACCCGCCCGGCGGGCGCGTGTGCGCACCTCGCTCCAGGCGTCGTCGCCCCAGTCCAGTTCCGCTCCGATCTCCATCGGCCGGGCCAGGGACACCGCGCCGGGTGGGACCTCCGTGGCGCCGCCCTCGTGACCGCCGTCACCAGGTGGCAGCTCCAACCCGCCCGAGCTCACCTGTGTACCGCCTTCCGCCCCCGGGTCTTCGATCATCGGAGCCTACTGCGTGCACGGGAGCCGGTGCACCCGGAACCCCGACGGGATCCGTGGAGGAAGGGCGGAGGGACGACGCCGCCGGCGGGCAAGGGAGGACAACGGCGAGTCTTTGGCCGTACTTGCCCTGCCATCATTCGATTTCCCTGTAAAACAGCATATGGGACACGTGTACCACCGTCGGAGGACGAGGAGAAACCGTAGGAGGATGCTCTCTTTTCGAGGAAGATCTGACGAAAGCGCCCCGGCTCACCGCTGGTTGGGCGAGGATTCCTGTCCTGCCAGGGATTCGCCTTCTCGCGGAGCCCGGATCAGAAGTGGAAGAGTCGACATCATGCAGGTCTGGCCGGGACAGGCGTACCCCCTAGGTGCCACGTACGACGGCGCCGGCACGAATTTCGCGGTCTTCTCGGAGGCCGCGCAGAGAATCGAGCTGTGCCTGCTGCACGACGACGGCTCGGAGACCGCGGTGGAGCTGCGCGAGTCGGACGCCTTCGTACGGCACGCCTATCTGCCGGGGATCATGCCCGGCCAGCGGTACGGCTTCCGGGTGCACGGACCGTACGAGCCGAGCCGCGGCCACCGGTGCAACTCGGCCAAACTCCTGCTCGATCCGTACGCCAAAGCGGTGAGCGGCAGCATCGACTGGGACGAGGCGGTCTACGGCTACCACTTCGGCAAGCCGAACGAGCGCAACGACCTGGACTCGGCCCCGCACACCATGGCGTCGGTCGTGATCAACCCCTATTTCGACTGGGGCGACGACCGCCCGCCGCGGACGGACTACCACCGGACCGTGCTCTACGAGGCCCATGTCAAGGGCCTGACCATGCTGCACCCCGCCCTGCCGGAGGAGCTGCGGGGCACCTACGCGGCGCTCGCCCATCCGGCGATCATCGAACACCTCACCGAACTGGGAGTCACCGCGCTCGAACTGATGCCCGTGCACCAGTTCGTCAACGACCACCGGCTCGTCGACGTCGGACTCGCCAACTACTGGGGCTACAACACGATCGGCTTCTTCGCCCCGCACAACGCCTACGCCTCCTGGGGCGACCGAGGCCAGCAGGTGCTGGAGTTCAAGTCCGCCGTCCGGGCGCTGCACCAGGCCGGGATCGAGGTCATCCTCGACGTCGTCTACAACCACACCGCCGAGGGCAACCACCTCGGGCCGACCCTGTCCTTCCGCGGGCTCGACAACACCTCGTACTACCGGCTCACCGACGACCCGCGGTATTACATGGACACCACGGGCACCGGCAACTCCCTGCTGATGCGCAGTCCGCACGTGCTCCAGTTGATCATGGACTCGTTGCGCTACTGGGTCACGGAGATGCGGGTCGACGGCTTCCGCTTCGACCTCGCCGCGACGCTCGCCCGGCAGTTCCACGAGGTCGACCGGCTGTCGTCGTTCTTCGACCTGGTGCAGCAGGACCCGGTGGTCAGCCAGGTCAAGCTGATCGCGGAGCCCTGGGACGTCGGCGAGGGCGGCTACCAGGTCGGCAACTTCCCGCCGCTGTGGACCGAGTGGAACGGCATGTACCGGGACACCGTCCGCGACCTGTGGCGGGGCGAGCCGCGCACGCTCGCCGAGTTCGCCTCCCGGCTCACCGGCTCCTCCGACCTCTACCAGAACGACGGCCGGCGGCCGCTGGCCTCGGTCAACTTCGTCACCTGCCACGACGGCTTCACCCTGCGGGACCTGGTCTCGTACGACAAGAAGCACAACGAGGCCAACGGTGAGGGCA
The DNA here is from genome assembly GCF_009735685.1 of Streptomyces lycii. GTDB lineage: Bacteria > Actinomycetota > Actinomycetes > Streptomycetales > Streptomycetaceae > Streptomyces > Streptomyces lycii. The sequence continues at coordinate 5,281 of NZ_WHPN01000056.1, forward strand.
ACCGGGACGGCGAGTCCCACAACCGGTCGTGGAACTGCGGCGCCGAGGGGCCCACGGACGACCCCGGTGTGCTGTCGCTGCGCGCCCGACAGCAGCGGAACTTCATCGCGACGCTGATGCTCTCCCAAGGCGTCCCGATGCTCAGCCACGGCGACGAGTTCGGCCGCACCCAGCAGGGCAACAACAACGCCTACTGCCAGGACAACGAGCTGTCCTGGGTGCACTGGCCGAGCGGCGGCGGAGGGCAGGCGGCGCAGGAGCACGGCGACGGACAGCCGTCCGGCGGGAAGCGGGGGCGCCCGAAGACGGGCGGCGCCAGGGGCGGCGGACGCTCTGCGGACAGCACGCCGGAGGCGCCGGACCGGGCGCTGCTGGAATTCACCCGTTCGATGGTATGGCTCCGGCGCGACCACCCCGTCTTCCGGCGCCGGCGCTTCTTCCACGGCCGTCCGGTCGAGGGGACCCACGACGACCTCTCCGACATCGCCTGGTTCACCCCGGACGGCAAGGAGATGACCCAGCGCGACTGGCAGGCGGCGCACGCCCGGTCCCTGGCGGTCTTCCTCAACGGCAGCGCGATCTCCGAGCCGGGTGCGCGCGGCGAGCGGATCACGGACGACTCCTTCCTGCTGCTGTTCAACGCGAGCGACCGGGACCAGGACTTCACGGTGCCGCTCGACCACGGCCGGCAGTGGCAGGTGGTGGTGGACACGGCGCGCTCGGAGGGGATCGAGCCGGGCAGCGGCCGGAAGGTCAAGGCCGGGGACCGGCTGACGCTCGTGGACCGCAGCCTCACCGTGCTCCAGCGGCCCGGCTGACGGATTCCGGGCCGCCCGCCGGCCCCTCACCCGGACGGCGGATCCGGGGCGGCTGATTCCGGCTGCCCCGGATGCGCCGCCCGGCGGGCGCAGAGACGGCACATCCGGGTACATACGTTCCTATGACGCCCGAGCCCCTGCCGTCCGAACCGCTGCCGCCGCCGGACGTGCCCGGCGACCCGGCCGCCGACATGCCCGACGACCCCGACGCCGTGCTCTCCACCGGCGGCCCGGCCCTGCCCCCGGCCACCGCGCCGACCGCGACCTACCGGCTCCAGCTGCAGCCCGCCTTCCCGTTCGCCGCGGCCGAGGCGGCCGTCCCGTACATCGCCTCGCTCGGCGTCTCGCATCTGCACCTCTCCCCCGTGCTGGAGGCCGTGCCCGGCTCCGAGCACGGCTACGACGTCGTGGACCACGGAGCGATACGCGCCGAGCTGGGCGGTGAGCGGGGCCTGCGCCGGCTCTCGGCGACGGCCCGCGAGTACGGGCTCGGCCTGATCCTGGACATCGTCCCGAACCACATGGCCGTACCGGCGCCAAAGCGGCTGAACCGGGTGCTGTGGGAGGTCCTGCGGAACGGGCCCGACTCCCCGTACGCGCACTGGTTCGACATCGACTGGGAAGCCGGCGGCGGGCCCGGCGGCCGGGTGCTGCTCCCGGTGCTCGGCGGCCGGCTGGGGGAGGAACTGGACCACTTCCGGCTCGAACGCCAGACGCAGGAGCGGGACGGGCCCGGCGGCACGGAAGGCCCCGGGCACGTGTTGCGCTATCACGACCACGTGTTCCCCGTGCGGCCGGGCACGGAGCGGCTGCCGCTTCCCGAGCTGATCGACGCGCAGTGGTACCGCCCCGCCTGGTGGCGGCTCGCCCGCACCGAGCTGAACTACCGGCGGTTCTTCACGATCTCCGACCTGATCGGGGTCCGCGTCCAGGAACCGGCCGTCTTCGCCGCCACCCACGAGACGGTGCTGCGGATGCTCCGGGAGGGCGTCGTCGAGGGGCTGCGCGTCGACCACCCCGACGGGCTGGCCGACCCGGAGGGGTATCTGCGGCGGCTCGCCGAGGCCACCGGAGGCTGCTGGACGGTCGTGGAGAAGATCCTCACCGGCTCCGAGCCGCTGCCCCGGAGCTGGCCGGTCGCGGGCACCACCGGCTACGAGGCGCTGCGCAGGATCGACGGACTGTTCGTGGACCCGGCGGGCGCGCGGGAACTGGCGGCCGCGCACCGCGAGTTCACCGGCTGCCCCGACGATCTGGGCGGCGTCTGGCCGGACACCGCCGCCCGCGCGGCCCGCGAGGTCGTGACCCGTGAGCTGGCCGCCGAGGTCGAGGCGCTGGGGCGCGTCGCCGACCGGATCTGCCGGACCTCGCCCGCGCTGCGCGACCACGCGCCGTGGGCGCTGCGCACCGCGATCCGCGAACTGCTGCTGCGGATGCCGGTGTACCGGCCGTACGCGGTGGCCGGCGAACCGGCCGCCGAGCGGGACGCCGCGATGCTGGCGGCCGCGGCGGAAGGAGCGCGGGAGGCGTTCACCGTGCCGGAGGAGGCCGACAGCGTCGTCCTCGTACGGGATCTGGCCCTCGGCGCGGCCGGGGACTCGCCCGACCACACGGCCTTCTGCGCCCGCTTCGCCCAGACCTCGTCCGCGCTGCGCGCCAAGTCGGTGGAGGACACCGCCTTCTACCGCTACACGCCGCTGCTGTCGGCCGCCGAGGTGGGCGGCGATCCGGCCGGACCGGCCGTGACCCCGGAGGAGTTCCACGCCTACTGCGCCGGGGTACACCGCGCCCGGCCGGAGACCGGCACGGTGCTGTCCACCCACGACACCAAGCGCAGCGCCGACGTACGGGCGCGGATCGCCGTGCTGTCGCAGGCACCGCTGGAATGGGCGGAACTGCTGGAGCGGCTGGCGAAGGAGCCGGGCCGCGCCCCCGACCCGCACACGGCCTGGACGGCCTGGCAGACCGCCTTCGGCCTCGGGCTCGGGCTCGGGACGGACGAGGACGGCGGGCTGCCGGCCGGCCGGCTCGCCCCGGCGCTGGTCAAGGCCGCCAGGGAGGCCGGGCTGCGCACCTCCTGGACCGAACCGGACCCGGCGTACGAGAAGGCCGTGGCGGCCTTCGCCGAGGCGGGCCCGGGCGGCACTCCACCGCGCGCCGCCGCCCTGCTCGCCCGGTCCCTCGCGCCGCACGCCCGCGTGAACATCCTGGGGGCCGCCCTGGTCCAGCTGACGATGCCCGGCGTACCGGACGTCTACCAGGGCACCGAGCACGAATACCGGGCACTCGTCGACCCCGACAACCGGGCGCCCTTCCGGCCCGCGCCCGAGGCACTGGCGGGGCTGGACGAGGGGCGGCCGCCGCAGAACCTGACGGAGGAGAAGCTGCGGCTCACCGCTGCCGCGCTGCGACTGCGCCGGGAACATCCGCACTGGTTCGGCCGCACCGGCACCTACGAACCGCTGCGGGCCCAGGGCCCCGCCGCGGACCACTGTGTCGCCTTCGGCCGCTCCGGCTCGCTGATCACGGTCGTCACCCGGCTGTCCCGGCGGCTGGAACAGTCGGACGGCTGGCGGGACACCCGGCTGCCGCTGCCCCCGGGGCGCTGGCGGGACCGGCTGGGCTCCGGCGAGTGGGAGACCACGGTGCCGCTGTCCGAGCTGCTGGACCCGTGGCCGGTGGCGCTGCTGACGCGCCGCTGAACGACGGGACGCGGCCGCGGCCGCGCGGGGCGCCGACC
>NZ_WHPN01000004.1 GCF_009735685.1 Streptomyces lycii
ACAGCAAGGGAAAGGGACAGCTCAGGGATGGCTTCCGCAGCACGGCCCGGCGGCAACGCCGTCTTCGAACCACCGCGGCGTCTCGTGCAGGCGCTCGACGAGCGCGGTGCCGGCGCGGCCGGGCGGGCCTGGCTGGAGTCGCTGCCCGCACTGGTCCGGGACGTCTCGGAGCGCTGGGACCTCACTCCGGACCGGGTGCACACGCCCGGTGGGCGCAGCAGCCTGCTGGTACTCGTACGGCGTGCCGACGGGACGCCCGCCGCCCTGAAGCTGGTGCCGCCCGGACACGGGGCGGAGGCGGAACGCCGGGCGCTGGAGCACTGGGACGGCTGGGGCGCGGCGCGTGTCCTCGAGGCCGCGCCGGAGGCGGGCGCGCTGCTCCTGGAACGGCTGCACGGCGAGGTGTCACTGAGTTCGCTGCCGGAGGCGAAGGCCCTGCTGGAGGCCGCCGGCACGGCTCGGCGGCTGTGGGTGGACCCCGGCGCCGACCACGCGTTCGAAACGGTGGCGGAGCGCACCGGGCGGACGGCGGACGCACTGCGCTCGGCCGCCGGCGAGCCCTGGGCGGCGGATCTGCTGCCGCTGCTGGAGACGGCGGCCGCGGTGCGCGAGGAGCTGACCGCCGAGAGCCCGGAGGCCGTGCTGCTGCACGGCCGCTTCCGGCAGGCGAAGGTGCTGTCCGGGGAACGGTCCCCGTGGCTGGCCGTCGGCCCGGAGCCGCTGGTGGGCGAGCGGGCGTACGACCTCGCGCGGCTGGTCCGCGACCGGCTGGAGGACCTCGTCGCGTCCCCCGCGGGTGCGGCGGCGGCACGGCGGCGGGTGACGAAGCTGGCGGACTCCCTGGAGGTCGACCCCGAGCGGCTGCGCGGCTGGACCGTGTTCCGCGCGGTGGAGTCCGGTGTGCGGTCGCTGCGGGCGGGCCGTCCGCGGGAGGGCGAGCTGCTGCTGGAGTTCGCGGGCTGGCTGTAGCCGGCCCCGGGCCACGGGGCGCCCGGGGTTCGTGCGGGTCGTCCCCTTCCCGCCGGGGGCGGCGTGCGTGTGCGGCCGTGCTCCGCCGTCCGTCTCCGGCGCTCCGCGCGGTGTCTCCCACTCACCCGCTCCCGTCCCCCGGAGCGAGCCGCTCGGGGACACGAGCCCGCCGGGTCCGCGCCCGAACCCGCACGCCCGCTGCACCTTCGACGCCCGAGCGCCCGGAGTCCGCACACCCCGGACAAACGCGCCGAGGCGCGCACGACGGCAGCCACGGCCCACCCGAACGCCCGTGGCGGACACCCGCCGGGCCCGGCCGAACCCGGCGCCGGACCACGACAGCCGACCGCCCGCCCGTGAACGGCGGCGGACCCCGCACTCCGGACAGCCGCGGCGAGCCCGCGCTCCGGGCGCCCGCAGGCGACCGCCGCCCGTGGCGGACACCCGCCCGCCGGACGCACCCGGACCACGACAGCCGCCCGCCCGTGAACGGCAGCGGCGGACCCCGCACTGCGGACAGCCGCGGCAAGCCCGGCGCGCTCCCGGGCACCCGCAGACGACAGGCCGCACGCCCGTGGCAGTCCGCTGCCGTCCGGGCGGGTCCGGACGGCAGTCACGTACCCGGACGGCAGCGGCGGCGGGAGATCGGGCGGGACCTGGTGCGGGTCCGCCGGGCGCCGCGGGTGAAGGTCTCGGCGGGCCCGGACGTCAGCCGCGTAGCCGGACAGCAGTCACGTACCCGGACGGCAGCCGCGGGCGGGCCCGCGTGGGCGTCAGCTCGTGAGGCGGGCCAGGGCCTCGTCGACCGGGAGTTCCTCGCGCTCGCCCGTCCGGCGGTCCTTCAGCTCGACGACGCCCTCACCGGCCCGTCGGCCCGCGACCAGGATCGTCGGCACGCCGAGCAGCTCGGCGTCGGTGAACTTCACGCCCGGCGAGACCCCGGCGCGGTCGTCGACCAGCACCCGCACCCCGGCCGCGTGCAGCTTGTCGGAGACCTCCAGGGCCAGCTCCGTCTGCTTGGCCTTGCCCGCGGCGACGACGTGCACGTCGGCCGGGGCGATCCCGGCGGGCCAGCACAGGCCCTTGTCGTCGGCCGTCTGCTCGGCGAGCGCGGCGACGGCGCGGGAGACCCCGATGCCGTACGAGCCCATGGTGACCCGGACGGGCTTGCCCTCGCGGCCGAGGACGTCGAGCTGGAAGGCGTCGGCGTACTTGCGGCCGAGCTGGAAGATGTGGCCGATCTCGATGGCGCGGCCGATCTCCAGGCCGGTGCCGCACTTCGGGCAGGGGTCGCCGGGCTCGACGACGACCACGTCGAGGTACTGGTCGACCTCGAAGTCGCGGCCGCAGACGACGTTCCTCGCGTGCTTGCCGTCCTGGTTGGCGCCGGTGATCCAGCTGGTGCCGGGGGCGACGCGCGGGTCGGCGAGGTAGCGGAACGACTTGCCGGCCAGGTCCTGCGGGCCGACGTAGCCGCGGACGAGGTCGGGCCGGCCGGCGAAGTCCTCCGCGGTGACCAGCTCGACCTCGGCCGGGGCCAGGTGCTCGCCGAGCTTGCCGAGGTCCACCTCGCGGTCGCCGGGCACACCGACGGCGGTGATCTCGCCGTCGACCTTGACGAGGAGGTTCTTCAGGGTCGCCGACGCGGGCACGTCCAGGAACTCGGCCAGCGTCTCGATGGTCGGGGTGTCCGGGGTGTCCAGCACCTCGACGGCCGGGTGCTCGGCGGGCGCCGGGGGCTCGACGACCGCGGTGACGGCCTCGGTATTGGCGGCGTAGTCGCAGGCCGGGCAGTCGACGAAGGTGTCCTCGCCCGCGCCGGCCGGGGCCAGGAACTCCTCGGAGGCGGAGCCGCCCATCGCGCCGGAGACGGCGGAGACGATGCGGTAGTCCAGGCCGAGCCGCTCGAAGATCCGGGTGTACGCCTCGCGGTGCAGCCGGTAGGACTCGGCCAGCCCCTCGTCGTCGGCGTCGAAGGAGTACGAGTCCTTCATCTGGAACTCGCGGCCGCGCAGCACACCGGAGCGCGGCCGGGCCTCGTCGCGGTACTTGGTCTGGATCTGGTAGAGGATCACCGGCAGGTCCTTGTAGGACGTGCACTGGTCCTTCACGGTGAGGGTGAAGATCTCCTCGTGGGTGGGGCCCAGGAGATAGTCGGCGCCCTTGCGGTCCTTGAGGCGGAACAGCAGGTCGCCGTACTCCTCCCAGCGGCCGGTGGCCTCATACGGCTCCTTCGGCAGCAGCGCGGGGAGCAGCACCTCCTGGCCGCCGATGGCGTCCATCTCCTCGCGGACGACCCGCGAGACGTTCTCCAGCACCTTCTTGCCCAGCGGCAGCCAGGTCCAGATTCCGGCGGACGTGCGGCGTACGTACCCGGCGCGGACCAGCAGCTTGTGGCTGGTGGTCTCGGCATCGGCCGGGTCGTCGCGCAGTGTCTTGAGCATCATCCGGGACATGCGCTGGACCATGGGGTTCTCTCCTGCGTGGAAAAGTGCGGTTGCGCAGAGGCTATCGCCCGTACGGGCCGGGCCGTTAACCGTTACCGGAGGAGCGGCAGCGGGGCGCCCATCACGGCGTACGGGCTGGGAGCGCTCGGGAAGTGCACGGGGCGCGCCAGGTCGCGGTAGCCCAGCGAGCGGTAGAGGGCGCGGGCCGGGCTCTCGGTGTCGATGGCGGAGAGGATGCTGCGCGGCTCGTCGGCGCCGTCCGTGAGCAGGGTGATCAGCCTGCGGCCGATGCCGCGGCCCTGGTCGGCGGGGAGGACGTGCAGCTCGGTCACGGCGAACGCGTCGTCGAGCCAGCCCTCCCGGCCCTCGCGGCGCAGATAGGGTTCGACGACCGACGACCACCACTGGGCCCGGTCGTTCGGCATGCCGTAGACGAAGCCGACGAGCCGGCCGGAGGGGGTGGTGGCGCCCAGCGCGCGGGCGCCGGGCTGGGTCAGGTGGCGCAGCACGATGTGCCGGCGGACGCCGACCTCCTCGTCGCTGAGCCCGAACGCGACGGCCTGCACGGCGAGCGCGTCGTCCACCCGCGCGGCCAGGTCGAGCGGGCCGACCACGACGTCATCCATGGCGGCACCGGTGGCGGCACCCATGGACGGGGATCCTACTCAAAACAGGACGCTCATGAAGGTGCCGGTCTCCCGGAAGCCGACCCTGCGGTACGCGGCGCGGGCGGCGGTGTTGAAGTCGTTGACGTACAGGCTGGCCACGGGCGCGACATCGGCGAGGGCGTAGCGCAGGACGGCCGCCATGCCGGTCTCGGACAGGCCGCGGCCCCGGTATTCGGGGTCGACCCAGACGCCCTGGATCTGGCACGCCAGAGCGGTGGCCGCGCCGATCTCCGCCTTGAACACCACCCGGCCGTTCTCGATCCGGGCGAAGGCACGGCCGGACCCGACCAGCTCGGCGACCCGGGCCTGGTAGAGCAGCCCGCCGTCGCCCGCGAGCGGTGAGACGCCGACCTCCTCGGTGAACATCGACACGCAGGCCGGCATGATCACGTCCATCTCGTCCTTGCGGACGCGCCGCACGAGCGGATCGGGACGCACGCCGGAGGGCAGCGCCGAGGTGACCATCAGCGGCTGCCGCCGGCGGACCTCCCGGGCCGGTCCCCAGCTCGGTTCGAGCAGGGACCACAGGAGCGCGGTGGAGTCGGCGGGGCCGACGATCGAGGAACAGCGGCGGCCGCTGCGCCGGGCGCGGTCGGCGAACGCGTGGACGGCCTCCGGGCCGGCCTCGACCGGCACCAGGTTGGCCCCGGCGTAGCAGAGGGACTCCAGCCGCCCGTCGGCGTACCAGCCCCACATCTCGCCGCCGAGCCGCCACGGGTCGAGCCCCGCGGCCCGGACGCGCGCGGCCACGAAGGCGTTGGTGACCGGGTCACGGTCCAGGACCGCGCGGGCCGCGTCGAGCTCGCGGGGCTCGAGGACCCTGGTGGTCGGCTGAGTCAACACGTGTCGGGGCCTCACCGTCTGCCGCTCGTTCGTTCCGGGGCCGGCCACGCGTGCGCCGACCGCGCCCCGGCCCCAGCCGCACTGTACCTCTCCTGTTCACAGCTCACCGAGCCCGCCCGGAACGGCACCGCGCCCCGGCCGCCGGAGGTCCGGACAGCCGGGGCGCGGTGCGGCGGGCACTGCTAGCCGGCGGCGGTGACGACGGGCTCGCCGGAGGCGACGCCGTCCTTCTCCATCTGCTCGGCGATCTTCATGGCCTCGTCGATGAGGGTCTCCACGATCTTGGACTCCGGGACCGTGCGGATGACCTCGCCCTTGACGAAGATCTGCCCCTTGCCGTTGCCCGAGGCCACGCCCAGGTCGGCCTCCCGGGCCTCGCCGGGACCGTTGACGACGCAGCCCATGACGGCCACCCGCAGCGGCACCTCCATGCCCTCCAGGCCGGCGGTGACCTCCTCCGCGAGCTTGTACACGTCCACCTGCGCCCGTCCGCAGGACGGGCAGGAGACGATCTCCAGGCCCCGCTCCCGCAGCCCCAGGGACTCCAGGATCTGGGCGCCGACCTTGATCTCCTCCACCGGCGGCGCGGACAGGGAGACCCGGATGGTGTCGCCGATGCCCTCGCTCAGCAGCGCGCCGAAGGCGACGGCGGACTTGATGGTGCCCTGGAACGCCGGACCGGCCTCCGTCACGCCGAGGTGCAGCGGGTAGTCGCACTGCTCGGCCAGCTGCCGGTAGGCGTTGACCATGACCACCGGGTCGTTGTGCTTCACCGAGATCTTGATGTCCCGGAAGCCGTGCTCCTCGAAGAGCGAGCACTCCCACAGCGCCGACTCCACGAGGGCCTCCGGCGTGGCCCTGCCGTACTTCGCCAGCAGCCGCTTGTCGAGCGAGCCGGCGTTCACGCCGATACGGATCGGGGTGCCCGCGTCGGAGGCCGCCTTCGCGATCTCCTTGACCTTGTCGTCGAACTGGCGGATGTTGCCCGGGTTCACCCGGACCGCCGCGCAGCCGGCGTCGATGGCCGCGAACACGTACTTCGGCTGGAAGTGGATGTCGGCGATCACCGGGATGCCGGACTTCCTCGCGATCACCGGCAGCGCGTCCGCGTCGTCCTGCGTCGGGCAGGCGACCCGGACGATCTGGCACCCGGACGCGGTCAGCTCCGCGATCTGCTGCAGCGTCGCACCGATGTCAGCGGTCTGCGTCGTCGTCATGGACTGCACCGAAACCGGCGCGTCACCGCCCACCGGAACCGACCCGACATGGATCTTCCGGCTCTTCCGCCGCTCCGCGAGCTTGATCGGAACGGACGGCATTCCCAGCGAAATCGCAGTCATCTGCGTGCTACCCCAACGTGTGGCTCCAGGCCCGGGACTCGGCGGGCTCCGGCTACCGAGATTACGGCACGCGGAGGGCCGCGCCCGCCAGGCCCCTCCGCCCGGGGCGCCTGCCGGGGCGCCTGCCGGGGCGCCTGCCGGGGCGCCTGCCGGGGCGCCTGCCCGGGCGCCCGCGGGGACGCCCGGGCAGGACACGGACGGACGACGGGGACGGCCGGGAGCGGTGTGCCCCCGGCCGTCACCGGCCGCCGGGTCCGTCCGGCCCCTCAGGTCCGTCCGGTCCGTCCGGTCCGTCCGGTCCGTCCGGTCCGTCCGGTCAGGAGATCCGTACCGGATTGACCAGGTCGGCCATCAGCACCAGCAGGGTGAAGCAGATGAAGATGCCGGCCACGACATAGGCGACGGGCATCAGCTTGGCGACGTCGAACGGGCCGGGGTCCGGCCGCCGGAACAGCCTGGCCGCGTGCCGCCGCAGGGATTCCCACAGCGCCCCCGCGATGTGCCCGCCGTCGAGCGGCAGCAGCGGCAGCATGTTGAAGAGGAACAGCGACAGATTGAAGCCCGCCACCAGGAAGAGCATGGTCGCGACCTGCTGCTGCGGCGGGATGTCGAGGTTGAAGACCTCTCCGCCGACCCGGGCGGCGCCGACCACGCCCATGGGCGAGTCCGGCTCCCGTTCGCCGTCCCCGAAGGTGGCGTCCCACAGGGCGGGGACCTTCGACGGCAGGTCTATCAGCGCCTGGACGCCGGAGGTGACCATGCCGCCCATGCGCTCCACGGACTGGCCGAAGGTCTGCGGTACGACGCCGGTGGCGGGGCTGAAGCCGAGGAAGCCCGCCGTGACGTACTCGCCGTCGACGACCCGGCCCTGGTCGTCGTACTTGACGAGCTTGTTCGCGACGAGGTCGGCCTCCAGGGTCTTCAGCTCGCCCTCGCGCTCGACGGTGATGGTGGCGCTGCCGGTGGTGTCGCGGATCTCCTTCTGGAGGACCGACCACTCCTCGATGGGCCTGCCGTCGAAGGCGACGATCTTGTCGGCGGGCTGGAGGCCGGCCGCCTTCGCCGGGGACGGGCGGTCGCCCTTCTCACAGGTGTCGCGGTTCTCGCTCTGCGAGATCACGCAGTCGGAGACGGTGCTGACGGTGGTGGTCTGGGTGTTGATGCCGAAGGACATCAGGACGCCCATGAAGATCACCACGGCGAGGACCAGGTTCATGAACGGCCCGGCGAACATCACGATCACGCGCTGCCACGGCTTGCGCGTGTAGAAGAGGCGCTTCTCGTCGCCCGGCCGGAGCTCCTCGAAGGCGGCCGCCCGGGCGTCCTCGATCATGCCGCGGAAGGGGGAGGTCGAGCGGGCCTGGAGCTTGCCGTCGTCGCCGGGCGGGAACATCCCGATCATGCGGATGTAGCCGCCGAACGGGATGGCCTTGATGCCGTACTCCGTCTCGCCCTTCCTGCGGGAGAAGATCGTCGGGCCGAAGCCGACCATGTACTGCGGTACGCGCACGCCGAAGAGCTTGGCCGTCGACAGGTGCCCGAGTTCGTGCCACGCGATCGAGAACAGCAGGCCGATCACGAAGACGGCTATGCCGAGGACCGTCATCAGTGTCGTCATGCGCGAGCCTCCGCCGTTGCCTTCGCCGCCGTCTGCCGGGCGCGGGTGCGCGCCCAGTTCTCCGCTTCCAGGACGTCCGCCGGGGTGAGGGAGGTTCCCGGGCCGGGGGCTCCGTGCTCCTCGACCACCGCGGCGACGGTGTCCACGATGCCATTGAACGGCAGCCGGCCCCGCAGGAAGGCGTCGACGCACTCCTCGTTGGCCGCGTTGAAGACGGCCGGTGCGGTGCCGCCGAGGTCCCCGACGTGCCGGGCCAGCTCGACGGACGGGAAGGCCTCGTTGTCGAGCGGGAAGAACTCCCAGGTGGCGGCGCGGCTCCAGTCGAAGGCGGGGGCCGCTTCGGGCACGCGTTCGGGCCAGCCGATGCCCAGGGCGATCGGCATGCGCATGTCGGGCGGGCTCGCCTGAAGGAGTGTCGAGCCGTCGATGAACTCCACCATCGAGTGGACATACGACTGCGGGTGGACGACCACCTCAATGCGGTCGAACGGAATGTCGTAGAGCAGATGCGCCTCGATCACCTCCAGGCCCTTGTTGACCAGGGTCGCGGAGTTGATGGTGATCACCGGGCCCATGTCCCAGGTGGGGTGGGCCATGGCCTGCTTGGGGGTGACGTCGGCCAGCTCCGGCTTCGTACGGCCGCGGAACGGGCCGCCGGAGGCGGTGACCACCAGCTTGCGCACCTCGGCCCGGCTGCCCCCGGCCAGCGCCTGGAACAGCGCGGAGTGCTCGGAGTCGACCGGGATGATCTGGCCCGGCTTGGCGACGGCCTTCACCAGCGGCCCGCCGACGATCAGCGACTCCTTGTTGGCGAGCGCCAGCATCCGGCCCGCCTCGAGCGCGGCGAGGGTGGGGGCGAGCCCGATCGAGCCGGTGATGCCGTTGAGCACGGTGTGGCATTCGCCCGCCGCCAGCTCGGTGGCCGCGTCCGGACCGGCCAGGATCGCGGGCAGCGGCTCCCGGCCGTACTCGGCGGACAGCGCCTCGCGCAGCGCGGGTACGGCGTCCTCGCGGGCGATCGCGACCGTACGGACCCGCAACTGCCGGGCCTGCTCGGCGAGCAGCGCCACCCGGCCGCCGGCGGCGGACAGACCGGTGACCCGGAAGCGGTCCGGGTTGCGCAGCACCACGTCGATGGCCTGGGTGCCGATCGAGCCGGTCGAGCCGAGAATCACGATGTCCCGCGGTCCTCCGGTCGCGGCGGTGGCCGCGGGGAACGACAGCTGCGGGTGGGCGAGAGAGTCCGTCATCCCCCCATTGTCGCCGTACGGCCCCCGGCCACCGGACCACCGGGGCCCCGCGGGGACGGATTTCCCGCGCCGGGCGGCGAAATCCGGCGCGCACGGACCAGATCCGGCCACCTGCCGCACGCTGCATTTTTCACCGGTCGGTGGCCGATGATTCGGGGAATTCGGCTACTCGGGCGTCCTCGCTGTGCAGGATTCCGTCATTGACGGTACGGGAGGTGCGGCATAGCGTCCGCCGCATGATTTCCCGTCCCGCCCCGGAGACGATCGACGACCTCGACCGTCGTGTCATCGCGGCACTGCAGCTCAACGGCCGCGCGCCGTGGAGCGCGGTCGCACGCTGGGCGGGCGCCGGGGAGACCACGGTGCAGCGCCGGTACACGGCCCTGCGCGAGCGCGGCCTGCTGAGCGTCGTGGGCGCGCTCGACCTGGACCGGTCCGACGCGGGCTCCTCCATGCTCGTGCGGATACAGGCCAAGCCGGGCAAGGGCCGTGAGCTGGCGGAGCTGCTGGCCGAGTGCCCGGAGGCCCGTTTCCTGGCCATCGTCACCGGGACCGCCGACCTGATCGTGGACTTCGTGACCCGGGACCGCGACCAGCTGCTGCGCCTGCTCTTCACGGACCTGCCGGGCGCCGACCTGATCACGAGCACCGAGAGCGTCGCGGTCATCCGGACCTTCACCACCGCCGCCGACTGGGACACCGGGCTGCTGCCGCCCGAGGCCGTGGCGGATCTCCGCCCGGCGCGCGCGGCCGGGCGCGGGGCGCGGGAGACCGAGCCGAGGGAGCTGTCGGAGCTGGAGAGCGCCGTCGTCCGGGAACTCTCCCGGGACGGCAGGCTGCCGGTCACGGCCATGGCGCGGACGCTGGGCCGCAGCGAGGCGGGGGTCGGCCGGGCCCTGGACCGGCTGGTCTCCAAGGGCCGGCTCGGGTTCCGGACCCTGATCGAGCCGGCGCTGCTGGGCTTCGACGCCGAGTTCATGGTGTGGCTCTCGATCGATCCCGCCCGGCTGTCCGAGGCGGGCCGCCGGCTCGCCGCGCACCCGGGGACGAAGTTCCTGGCCGCCGCGACCGGGCGGTTCAACCTGGTGGGCCACATGGTCCTGCCCCGCAAGTCCGATCTGTTCCGCTACACCGACGAGGTCATCGGCAGCCTCCCGGGGCTGGGCGCCTCGGACATCACGCTGCACCTGCTCACGCTCAAGGGGGCGTGGACCCGGCTGGACCGGTTCCGCTGAGCGAGGGGCGCGGACGCGCGCCCGCGCCCCCGGCACACGACCACCCGCCCTTGCCACATCCCGCCATACCGCCATACCGCCCCGCTCCGCATCCGCATGCCCTCCGGCATGCCCGTCCCCGGGAGATCCCATGACGCCTGACGACGCGACCACGGCCCGCGAGCCGTGGCAGTGGCCGGAACACGTCTGGCGCGGCCACGTCGACGCGGTCCGCGCCGGGCAGCGCCTGGTGCCCGACCGCTGGCCCGGCGGCGCCCGCGCGGCCGTGGCCCTGTCCTTCGATCCGGACCACGAGACGATCCCGCTGCGGGACGCGGAGACCAGCCCGGGCCGGCTGGCGCAGGGCGAGTACGGCGCCCGCACGGGCGCGCCGCGGATCCTGGAACTGCTGGAGCACCACGGGGTCCCCGCCACCTTCTTCATGCCGGCCGTCTCCGCGCTCCTGCATCCCGCCGAGGCCCGCGCCTACGCGAGCGACGGCCACGAGATCGGCGTGCACGGCTGGATCCACGAACGCAACACGCTGCTGGGCCGGGACGACGAGCGGGACCTGATCGCCCGCTCCCTGGACACCCTCGCCTCGCTCACCGGCACCCGGCCCACCGGAATCCGCACCCCCTCCTGGGACTTCTCCGACTCCACCCTGGAGACCGTCCTCGGCCTCGGCTTCTCCTACGACTCCTCGCTGATGGCCGACGACGAGCCGTACGAGGTGCTGGCCCGGGGGACGCGCACCGGGCTGGTGGAGATCCCGGTGGACTGGATCCGCGACGACGCCCCCTACTTCACGATGGACCGCTACGGCTCGGTCCGCCCCCACACCAGGCCGCGCGACGTCCTGGAGATCTGGACGGACGAGTTCGACGCGGCGTACCGCGACGGCGGCGTCTTCCAGCTGACGCTGCACCCGCACGTGATCGGCCACCGCTCGCGGCTGGTCGTGCTGCGGGAACTGCTCGATCACATCTCGGCCCATCCCGGCGTGTGGTTCACCACCCACTCCGGCCTGGCCGACGCCGCCCGCGCGCAGCTGCGCCCCCACTCCCCCGAGGAGCGCTCATGACCACGGAACCGGCAGCCGCCGCCCCCGCCGCCCCCTCGCACAAGCTGAACCGGCGCCAGCGCAAGGCCATCGTCGCGGGCACCATCGGCAACACCGTCGAGTGGGTGGACTGGGCGCTCTACGGCATCTTCGTGAAGATCATCGCTGATGAGTTCTTCCCGAGGAGCGAGGGCGCCGTGGCGCTCCTCTCCACCCTCGCCGTCTTCGCGGTGGGCTTCGTCATGCGGCCCATCGGCGCCGCCGTGCTCGGCGCGTACGCCGACCGGCACGGCCGGAAGAAGGGCCTCACCCTCACCGTGGGCCTGATGGCCGGCGCGGGCTTCGTCATCGCCCTGACCCCGGGGTACGAGGCGATCGGCATCGCGGCCCCGCTGGTCCTGCTGGTCGCCCGGCTGCTCCAGGGTTTCTCGGCGGGCGGCGAGTTCGGGTCGTCCTCCGCCTTCCTCGTGGAGTCCGCCGCCCGCGGGCGGCGCGCGTTCGCGGGCTCCTGGCAGCAGGTGTCGGTCGGCGGCGGTGTGCTCATCGCCTCGCTGCTGGGCACGGTCCTCACCTCCGCGCTGGACGACGACGCCCTGCACTCCTGGGGCTGGCGGCTGGCATTCCTGATCGGGGCGCTGCTCGGCCTGGTGGGGCTGTGGCTGCGGGTCTCCGTCGAGGACACCGAGGCGTTCACCGAGGCCAGCGCCGGCGGCCGGACGCGGAGCAATCCGCTGCGGGCCATGTTCGTCGAGCACCCGGGCGCGGCCCTGCGGGTCGCGGGCATCACGGTCGCGGGCACCCTGACGTACTACATCTGGGTCAACTACCTGCCCACGTACGCCAATCTGACGACCGGCATCCCGCTCAACCAGGCGCTGCTCTCGCAGACCATCTGCCTGGTCGTCTTCGTGGTGCTGCTGCCCTTCGCGGGACTGCTGTCGGACCGGATCGGCCGCAAGCCGACGCTGGGCGCGTTCGCCGGCGGGTTCGTGCTGCTGGCCTGGCCGCTGCTGCACCTGATGGGGTCCAGCTTCCTCAGCGTCTTCGCGGTGCAGCTGACCGGGATGCTGCTGATCCTGGGCTACTCGGCCAACTGCGCGGTGATCATGGCGGAGCAGTTCCCGCCGGAGGTCCGCGCGACCGGCATCGCACTGCCGTACGCGCTCGCGGTGGCCGTCTTCGGCGGCACCGCGCCATACATCACGACCTGGCTCAACGAGGCAGGCCACCGGGATCTGCTGTGGATGTACGTCTCCGGCGCGGCCCTCGTCTCCCTGCTCGTCTACCTGACGATGCCGGAGACCAAGGACAAGGAGATCGACTGATGGCGCACATCGTGGTCACCGGCGCGGCGAGCGGCATCGGGCGCGCGGTCGCCGAGGAGTTCGCCGCCCGCGGGGCCGCGGCGCTCACGCTGGTGGACGTCGACGGTCCGGGGCTGACGGCCGTCGCGGACCGGCTGGGCGCCCGCGCCCTGCGGGTGGACCTCGGTGCGCCGGACGGGCCGGAGAGCGCCGTGCGGCGGGCGTGGACCGCGCAGGGCCCGGTGGACGTGCTGGTCAACGCGGCGGGCATCTACCCCTCGCTGGACATGGCCGAGGTCACCGCCGAGGACTGGGACCGGGTCCTCGGGCTCAACGTACGGGCTCCGGTGCTGGCCACCGCCGCGCTCGCCCGGCGGGCCGCGGCGGACGACCGGGGCGGCTGCGTCGTCAACATCTCCTCCGGTGCCGCGCTGCGGGCCCGCCCCGGCGGCGGCCCGTACGCCGCGTCCAAGGCCGCCCTGGAGATGGCCACCCGCGCCGCGGCCCTCGAACTCGGGCCGTGCGGCTTCCGGGTCAACGCGGTCAGCCCGGGCTTCGTGGCCGTCGGCAGCAGCTGCAACCCGGTGTCCGGGGAGTACGCGGCCGCCGTGTCCGGCAACCCGCTGGGGCGGCCCGGCACCCCGGCCGACATCGCCCGCGCGGTGTGCTGGATCGCGGGCCCGGACGCCGGGTGGATCACGGGCGAGGTGCTGCGGGTGGACGGCGGTTCGAGCGCGGGCGCCGGCCAGCTGCCGCGGCTGTGGCCGCCGGGGGACGCGGATCCGCCGGGTGCCGGGGGCCCGGGCGGGACGGGCGGCTCGGACGGGACGGGCGGCTCGGACGGGACGGGCGGCTCGGGTGGCTCCGGGGCCGTCGGCGGTTCCTCCGCTGCGGGCGGGTCCGGCGGCACCGGCGGGCGCTGACGGCTCCGGGCCCGTACGCGGCCGGTGTCCTCCGCGAGGTCCGGTACTACTGCCTCCCGTACCGCTGACTCCCGTGCCGCCGGTTCCCGTGCCGCCGGTTCCCGTTCCCGTCTGGATTACGGGTGGCGCGGGCCGTACCCCGGCACCGGCCGGACCACCCGCGCCGCGGCACGGGACGGACGGGCGCCGTCGCGCCCCGGCCCGGCACGGCCCGCCCGCGGCACGGTCCCGATGCTCCTCCCGCGGCGTTTCCTCACTCCTCCCGGCTTCCGCCCCTCTCTCCCCTGCTTCCCACGATTCCCCGCGATTCCTCTCTCCGTGACTCCCTCTCCCCGCGATTCCCTCTCTCCGCGATCGCGGCGGCCCGTCCGCCGCCGGAAGGAACCCCCCATGAGCAGCGATCCGTACACCGTCGTCGGCGGCGGTGCCATCGGCGGCACCCTCGCCTTCGCCCTCGCCCGCGCGGGTCTCCCCGTACGGGTGATCGACGCCGACCCGGAGCATGTGGCGGCGATCCGCGCGCACGGGCTGGTCCGGGAAGGGGAGGGCGGGCGGACCGCCGTGGCCGTGGAGTCCGCGACTCCCGAGGAGTACGACGGTCCGCCGCCGCGCCGGGTGCTGCTCGCGGTGAAGGCCCAGGCGACCGGGGCCGCGATGCGCTGGCTCGCGCCACGGCTGGCCGCGGACGGCTGGGTCGTCTCGGTGCAGAACGGGTTCAACGAGCCGCTCATCGCCGAGCACATCGGGGCGGAGCGCACGGTCGCGGCGTTCGTCAACATCTTCGCCGACGTGACCGGGCCGGGCGTGATCCGGGACGGCGGGGAGGGCGCGCTGGTCATCGGTGAGCCCGGCGGCGCCCCGGTGTCCGGGCGGGTCCGCCAACTGGTGGCCGATCTGCGGTCCTGGGGACCGGCCGAGGCGAGCGACAACGTCGAGGGCCATCTGTGGGCCAAGGCGGGCTTCGGGGCCATGCTCGCCGCAACCGCCCTGGCCGACGCCCCGATGGCCGAACTGATAGACCGCCACCGGCCGGCCATGTACGCCCTGGCCGCCGAGGTGTTCGAGGTGGCGGCGGCGCTCGGCGTCGGCCTGGAGCCGTTCGACGCCTTCGACCCCGCCCCGTTCTGCCGTTCCGCGCCGGCCGCGGGGCGCGACGCGGCCGCGGACCGGCTCACCGCCTGGCTGCGCACCATGCCCAAGGACCGCAGCGGCATCTGGCGCGACCTCGCCGTCCGGCGCCGCCCGGTCGAGGTGACCACGCACTACGCGACCGTCTTCACCGAGGCGGAGCGGGCGGGCCTCGCGACCCCGGTGCTGCGCGCCGTGCTGAGCGGCCTGCGCGAACTGGAGCGGGACCCGTCGGGGATGTCCGAGTCCCGGCTGGACGCACTGGACCGGCTCGCGGAGACCTCGGCAGCCGGTGCCGCCCGTACGGCGGGCCCGCCCGCGGCCCCGGCGGTCGGCCCGGCCGGGGCTGAGCCCCGCACCGACGACCTTCCTGCCGCCCCCGCGCTCACCCCCGAGCAGGCCCGGTCGGTGCGGGCCTGGCTCGAGGCGCACCGGGCGGACATGGTGGCCGACCTGGCGGCGTACACCTCCGTCGAGAGCTCCAGCGACGACCCCGCGGCGCTCGGCCACTGCCTGCGGTGGCTGCGCGGTCTGCTGGACAGGTCACTGGGCCGCCCGGACAGCGAGGAACTGCTGCCCCGCGAGGACGCCGGGGACGTCCTCGTCCGCCGCTACGGGCCCGCCGGCGGGGCGGATCCGGCCGCCCGGCCCGTGCTGCTGCTGGCCCACTACGACACGGTCTGGCCGACCGGGACACTGGCCGAGTGGCCCTTCCGGCAGGACGGCGACCGGGTCACCGGGCCCGGTGTGTTCGACATGAAGGCCGGGCTCGTACAGGCGGTGTGGGCGCTGCGGGCGCTCGACGCGCTCGGGCTGCCCCGGCCCGCGTGCACCCTGCTGCTCAACGGCGACGAGGAGACGGGCAGCCTGGCGTCCAGCGCGGTCGTGCGGCGGGAGGCCGGGGCGTCCCGCGCCGCGCTGGTCTTCGAGGCGAGCGCCGACGGTGCGCTGAAGACGGCACGCAAGGGTGTCGGCCTGTTCACGCTGACCGTGACCGGTGAGGAGGCGCACGCGGGGCTCGACCCGGCCGCCGGGGCGAGCGCCGTCGAGGAGCTGGCGCGGCAGGTGCTGTTCCTGCACGGCCTCAGCGACCTGGACGCGGGGACCTCCGTCAACGTCGGTGTGGTGCGCGGCGGTACGCGCAGCAACGTGACCGCGGGCCGGGCGTCCGCCGAGTTCGACGTACGGGTGGCGAACTCCGCCGAGCGCGCCCGGATCGAGGCGGCCCTGGCCGCGTCGCGCCCGGTGACCCCGGGCACGTCGGTCGCGGTGGACGGCGGCTGGAACCGGCCCGTGTTCGAACGCACGCCCGCGGTGGGGCGGTTGTTCGAGCTGGCCCGGGACTGCGCCGCTCCGCTGGGCGTCGCCCTCCGGGAGACGTCGGTGGGCGGCGCGAGCGACGGGAACTTCGTCCTCGACGCGGGTGTCCCGGTCCTCGACGGGCTGGGCGCGGTGGGCGCCGGGGCCCATGCCCGTACGGAGTACGCCCTGGTCCCGGCGATGCCCGAACGGGCGGCACTGGCCGCGGGCGTGCTGGCGGCGTTCGCCGCGGCCTGACGGAGAGGGCCGCGGCGCCGTCGGCGGCGCCGCGGCCCGCGGGCAACCGGACAGTGCGCGGAAGGCGGTGCGGAACGGCCGGACACATCGCCCAGCAGGGAACGAACGGGGTGCGGCACGACAGCGGCCTGCATCACGATCGGATCACCGAAATTCCGGTACGTGCGTCCGTATTCCTATCGGTACATCACGCAACTAACATCACCTCATCCACGCGCCGCCCCCCACCTGCGGCGAAACACCACCGTTACATCAACTGGGGTGAAATGGCTCTGCGTATACGCGGGTTGAGCCGGAGGCGGACCGGGACGGACGTGCCGCGACTCGGCTCCCTGCGGATGATCCTGCTCGTGCTGGCGGTGATCCCCAGTCTGGCCCTCGCCGCGCTCTGGGGCGTCAGCACGGCCCAGCTCGCCGTCGACTGGCGCGAGCAGGACCAGCACGCCGATCTCGCCGCCCGGGGCATCCCGCTGGCGCGCGACGTCGCGCTCAATCTGCAGGAGGAACGGCGGCTGTCGGCCGAGGTGCTGGCCAACGCCAACACCTCGCCGGCCGCCCTGCACGCGCAGCGGGGACGGACGGACCGGGCCGTACGCGCCTTCCGGGCCGGGACCGGGGGCGGCGGCACGGAACTGCACACGGAGCTGCGCGAGGCGCTGGGCACGGCCCGCGAAAACCTCGGCCTGCTGCCGGGCATCCGCGCCAACACCGACGACGAGTCCACCACCCAGAACGTCGTGTTCGAGTCGTTCACCATGCTGATCGACAGCGATCTGCGTCTCGTCGAGGCGCTCGGCAATGTCGACGACGGCGAGGTGACCGTCAAGGCCCGGCCGCTGGCCGACCTGCTGTGGGCCGAGGAGATGCTCGCCCGGGAGGACGCCGTCCTGGCCCGCGGCTGGGCGGCGGACCGGATCAAGAAGCAGGAGCGCTCGAACCTCGGCGAGTGGATCGGCACCCAGGAGTTCCTGCTCACCAGCAGGGTGGAGCCGCAGCTCCCGGAGGACGACCGGGAGCTGTACCAGCAGCTGGTGACCAGCAGCCCCTGGCGGACCAAGACGGTGGTGGAGCAGACCCTGCTGCAGTCCCATCCGCACGACGCCGACGCCCTGCCGCGCGAGGCGAGCCAGTGGCGGCAGGCCGTGGAGGAGCTGCAGCCGCACATCGTCGAACTGGTCGACCACCGCGCGGCGGACTTCTCGACGGCGGCCGGGGACTCGGTGCGGGCGCTGCTCGTGCGCATGGTGGTCTCCAGCGCCGTCGGCCTCGGAGCCGTCGTGATCGTCATCATTCTCAGCGTGCGGCTCGCCACCAGCCTGCGGCGGCGGATCCTCGCGCTGCGCGACGAGGCGGAGCGGCTGGAGAAGGAACTCCCCGAGGTGGTGGAGCGGTTGCAGCGCGGCGAGGTCGTCGACATCGACGCCGAGGTGCGCGAGATCCGGCACGGCGACGACGAACTGGGCCGGCTCGGCCAGGCGCTGAACCTCGCCCGGCGCAGCGCCGTCGAGACGGCCGTGCGCGAGACCGAGCAGCACCGCGGTTTCCAGCGCCTGCTCCAGCGCATCGCCCGCCGCACCCAGCTGCTGATCGGCCTCCAGCTCAAGAAGCTGGACGAGATGGAGCGCCGCCACGAGAACCCCGAGGTGCTGAACGGGCTCTTCGACCTCGACCATCTGACCGCGCGGCTGCGCCGTTACGAGGAGAACCTGGTCATCCTCGGCGGCGGCCAGCCGCAGCGCCGCTGGCGCAAGCCGGTCCGGGTGGTCGACGTGCTGCGGGCCGCGCTCGGCGAGGTGCAGGACTACCGCCGCATCCAGATCGAGGTCCAGGGCCGCCCGTGGCTGGCGGAACGGGCCGTCGGTCCCGTGACGCACATCCTGGCCGAGCTGATGGAGAACGCCACCGCGTTCTCCAAGCCGCCGAACCCCGTGGAGGCCCGTGCCGGGCTGGTGGGGCGCGGTCTCGTCGTGGAGATCGAGGACCGGGGCCTCGGCATGGAGCAGGAGGAGTACGAGCGGATCAACCAGGTCATGACCGATCCGCCGAGGATCGACATGATCTCCCGGGCCGACGACGCCCGGCTGGGCCTGTACGTCGTCTCCCGGCTCGCCGACGGGCTGGGCCTGACGGTCGACTTCCGGCCCTCGGTGTTCGGCGGCACCCGCGTCATCGTGATGGTCCCGGCCGAACTGGTCGCCGGCCCGCCGGAGGACGCGGACGCCGGCACCGGGGAGAGCCCGCTGCCCGGCACCCGGCGCGGCGACGCGCACCTGGAGGCCCGTACCGCGGAGCAGTCCGGTACGGAGCAGTCCGGTACGGAGCACACCGGCGACGACGGGAACGGCATAAGGACGGACGGCATACGGACGGACGGGGGCGCCCCGGAGCGGGAACGGGAGGAGGCCGGGGGAGCGGGAGAGCCCGCGGGGCAGCCGGCCGGTGACCACGAGCACGGTGGCCGCCGGGCGCCGGCCTGGGCCGCAGGGTCCGGACCGGCCCGCGGCGGGGCCGGCGGCCCCGGTGCGGACGGTGCCCCGGCGGGGCTGCCGAGCCGCGCCCGCGGCAAGGCCCTGGAGGCCGTCACCGCCGGATTCGGCGGGCCCGGGGACGGCACTGCGGCACCGGAACAGACCCGGGCCACCTCTCCGCTGCCGAAACGGGTCCGGCAGGCGAGCCTGACGGCCGAGCTCCGCCGGCCGCCCGGACGGCCCGCGGAGGACGACGCGCCGCAGCCGCATCCCGCCCCGCGCCGGTCCGGCGCCGCGCTCGGCGCGTTCCAGCGGCAGTCCCGCAGGGTCCGGCAGCCCGACGCGCCGGAGAACCGAACCGCTTCCGGCGCCGTCACGCCGGAGCGCAGCAACACAACGAGGGAAGACGGGTCATGACACAGCGCACCACGGCAACCGATCAGGATCTGGACTGGCTGTTGGACGGCCTCGTCGAACAGGTGGCGGGCACCCGGCACGCGATCATCCTGTCCGACGACGGGATGGTCGTCAGCCAGTCGGGCACCATCGACCGCACCGACGCCGAGCGGCTCGCGGCCGTGGCCACCGGCCAGCAGAGCCTGGCCCGCGGGGTGGACGAGCTGTTCGACGGCGGCGCGGTGCGGCAGATCGTCGTGGAGCTGGCGGACCTCTGGCTGTTCATCATCTCGGCGGGCCGGGGGACCCATCTGGCGGTGATCGCCTCGCAGGAGGTCGACGCCGAGCTGATGTCGGTCGCGATGTACACCCTCGTCCAGCAGGTGGGGAAGAAGCTGGGCACCGAACCCCGGGCCGACGGCGGCACCGACGGGGGTAGTTCTGGGTGAGCCACTGGACCGACGGGATGGAGCCGGACGACGCGGAACAGACGCTCATCCGGCCGTACACGATCACCCGCGGCCGGACGGTGCCCGAACGTGACGACCTGACGCTCATCACCATGGTCGCCACGGTGGACGACGACGAGCTGCCCGCCGCGGGGCGGCTGGAGCCGGAGCACCGGGCGATCCTCGACCGGTGCCGGACTCCGGCCGCCCTCGCGGAGATCGCCGCGACGCTGGACCTGCCCGTCTCGGTGACGAAAATCCTGATCGACGACCTGATCTCACTGGGCAGGGTGAAGGTCCGGGCCCCGCGGCCGGCCGACCAGGGCGGACTGAACACGACTCTTCTGCAGGCGGTGAGGGATGGGCTCCAGAGACTCTGAGCACGCAAAGAGACCGGACCGGCCCGGGCCGGCGCCCGAGGCCGTCAAGTTCCTCGTCGCGGGGGGCTTCGGCGTCGGCAAGACGACCCTGGTCGGCGCTGTCAGCGAGGTCGCGCCGGTACGGACGGAGGAGTATCTGACCCGGGCCAGCGCGGGCGTCGACGACATCGAGGGGCTGGCGGGCAAGGAAACCACCACGGTGGCGCTGGACTTCGGGCGGATCACGATCAGCCCGGAGCTGGTGGTGTACCTGTTCGGCACGCCCGGCCAGGAGCGCTTCTGGTTCATGTGGAACGACCTGGTGCAGGGCGCGCTCGGGGCGGTCGTCCTGGTCGACACCCGGCGGCTGGAGGTCAGCTTCGCGTCGATCGACTTCTTCGAGAACCGCGGCGTGCCGTTCGTGGTGGGCGTCAACTGCTTCCACGGGCACCGCGACCGCACGGAGGCCGAGGTCCGGGAGGCTCTCGACCTGGACCCGGCCGTGCCGCTGGTCATGGGCGATGTACGGCGCCAGGACGCCGCCCGGGACCTGCTGCTCGCCCTGGTCGACCATCTGATGGAGCGGGCCGCGGCCGGCGAGGACGAGGCGGTCCGCGACTCGGCCTGACCGGCGCCCGGGCACGCGCCCGGTCACTTCCGCGGGACCCCGGCCGCCCCGGCCGGGGTCCCGCCGCTCTCGCGGGTCCCGCGTCAGTCCTCCGGGCCGCCCCCGGGCACGGTGCGGTGGACGTCGGGCCGGGTCGCGGGGCCCGGGGCCGCGTCGGCGATCCAGGGGCCCTCGCCACTCGGGTCGAGGACGCCGTCCTCCAGCCAGGTGTACGTCCCGGCGAGGACGCCCCGGACCACCTTGTGGTCGAGGCTGTCGGTGTTGCTCCACAGCCTGCCGTACAGCTCCTCGACCCGGAGCCGGGCCTGCCGGCAGAAGGCGTCGGCCAGTTGGTACGCCTCCCGGCCGTGGCCGCCCTCGTCGCGCAGCATCTCGGCGCGCACACAGGCGGCGCTCATCGCGAACAGCTCCGCTCCGATGTCGACGATCCGGCCGAGGAAGTTCTGCTTGGTCTCCATCCGGCCCTGCCAGCGCGACATGGCGTAGAAGGTGGACCGGGCCAGCTTGCGGGCGGAGCGCTCGACGTAGCGCAGGTGTACGGAGAGATCGGGGTGGCCGGCGGGCCGGAACTCGCCGTACGCGCCCGGTACCCGCCCGGGCCCCGTGACGAGCTTCGGCAGCCAGCGGGCGTAGAAGCCGCCGGCCCTGGCACCCGCGCGCGCCTTGTCCGGCAGCGACTTCTCCGGGTCGATCAGGTCACCGGCGACGGACAGGTGGGCGTCGACCGCCTCCCGGGCGATCAGCAGGTGCATGATCTCCGTGGAGCCCTCGAAGATCCGGTTGATGCGCAGGTCGCGCAGCATCTGCTCGGCCGGTACGGCGCGTTCGCCGCGGGCGGCGAGGGAGTCGGCCGTCTCGAATCCCCGGCCGCCGCGGATCTGCACCAGCTCGTCCGCGATCAGCCAGGCCATCTCGCTGCCGTAGAGCTTGGCCAGCGCCGCCTCGATACGGATGTCGTTGCGGTCCTCGTCGGCCATCCTCCCGGCCAGGTCCAGCACCGCCTCCAGGGCGAAGGTGGTGGCGGCCATGAACGAGATCTTGGAGCCGACCGCCTCGTGCTTCCCGACCGGCCTGCCCCACTGTTCGCGGGCCCCGGACCATTCCCGGGCGATCTTCAGACACCATTTGCCCGCGCCGACGCACATCGCGGGCAGCGAGAGCCGGCCCGTGTTCAGCGTGGACAGCGCGATCTTGAGCCCGGCGCCCTCGGGGCCGATGCGGTGGGCGGCGGGGACCCGGACCCGGTGGAAGCGGGTGACGCCGTTCTCCAGGCCGCGCAGGCCCATGAAGGCGTTGCGGTTCTCCACCGTGATGCCCTCCGAGTCCGCCTCGACCACGAAGGCCGTGATGCCGCCCTTGTGGCCCTCGGAGGCGGGCACCCGGGCCATGACGACGAGCAGGTCCGCGACAACGCCGTTGGTCGTCCACAGCTTGACCCCGTCGAGGACGTAGTGGTCGCCGTCGGGCACCGCGGTGGTCGCGAGCCGCGCCGGGTCCGAGCCGACGTCCGGCTCGGTGAGCAGGAAGGCGCTGATGTCGGTGCGCGCGCAGCGCGGCAGGAAGGCCTCCTTCTGCTCCGGGGTGCCGAACATCTTCAGCGGCTGGGGTACGCCGATGGACTGGTGCGCGGAGAGCAGCGCGCCGATGGCCGGGCTGGCCGAACCGACGAGCGCCAGGGCCTTGTTGTAGTAGACCTGGGACAGTCCGAGACCGCCGTACTCGGGGTCGATCTTCATGCCGAGCGCGCCGAGTTCCTTCAGTCCCGCGATCGTCTCGTCGGGGATGCGGGCCTCGCGCTCGATCCTCGCTCCGTCGACCTTCGTCGCGCAGAAGGCGCGGAGCCGGGCGAGGAACTCCTCGCCGCGCCGGGACTCTTCGCCGGAGGGCCGGGGGTGCGGGTGGATCAGGTCCAGCCGGAACCGGCCGAGGAACAGCTCCTTGGCGAAGCTCGGCTTGCGCCAGTCCTGTTCCCGTGCCGCCTCGGCGACCTCGCGCGCTTCACGCTCGGAGACGGTGGGACGGGCCGATGGGGCGGTCATGAGCGCTCACCTCGCCGCGAGTGGGGACAGCCTGCCGGTCCCGGTCCGCCGGCCGGCCCGGGGAGCAGCGGGGCCGATCGGGTTACCCGGGAGTGCTACTTGTGCGTATGTACCCGATCCGCTCGGCTCGTACCAGACTGCCCGCACACGCCGCCGCGGACACCCCCGGGACGCGCTCCCGCACGGCGCGGCCCGTCGCTGCACGGCCGGGCTCGCGCGAAGCGGTATGTTGAAGCGCTTCGACAACGCCTCTGGACAGCTATCCTCCGCCGGTCTACTGTCGATACCGGCCAGGATCGCGCCTCGTAACCGAAAGGCGTCGAAGCGCTTCACCGCCCAGCCGGGCCGCCGTTTCAGCCGTCCGTTCCGCGCTTTGGAGCCTGCATGGTCACACTCGCCGAGGTCGCCCGGCACGCCGGGGTCTCCGCCAGCACGGTGAGTTATGTCCTCAGCGGCAAGCGTTCGATCTCCAGCGGCACCCGGGACCGGGTCGAGCGCAGCATCAAGGAGCTCGGCTACCACCCCAACGCGGGCGCCCGCGCGCTGGCCAGCAGCCGGTCGAACATCATCGCGCTGATGATGCCGCTGCGGACCGACATGTACGTACCGGTGATGATGGAGATCGCCATCGCCGTGGCCACCACCGCCCGCGCGCACGGCCACGACGTCCTCCTGCTCACCGGCGAGGAGGGGCCCGCCGCGGTCCGCCGGGTGGTGGGCAGCGGACTCGCCGACGCCATGATCCTGATGGACGTGGAACTGCTGGACGCCCGGCTGCCGCTGATCCGCGAGACCGGACGCCCCGCGGTGCTGATCGGGCTGCCCGCCGACACCACCGGACTCACCTGCGTGGACCTGGACTTCGCCGCCACCGGGGCGCTCTGCGCCGAGCATCTGGCCGGGCACGGACACCGGGAGATCGCCGTGGTCGGCGAGGCCGCGGCCGTCTACGAGCGGCACACCGGCTTCGCCGAACGCACCCGCGACGGCCTGCACCGGCGCGCCCGCGAACTGGGCCTGCGCACCCTGCACCGGCCCTGCGAGGGCAGTTACGAGTCGATGGCCGGCACGCTCGCCCGGATCTTCGACGAACGCCCCGGCACCACCGGTTTCGTCGTGCAGAACGAGGCGGCGATCGATCCGCTGCTGTCCCTGCTGCGGCAGCAGGGACGGGCCGTGCCCGAGGACGTCTCGGTGGTCGCGATCTGCCCCGACCAGGTCGCCGCGCAGGCCGCGGTGCGGCTCACCTCGGTCGCGATTCCCGCGCAGGAGATGGGGCGCCGTGCGGTCGAGCTCGTCATGGCCAAGCTCGACGGCCGGGACGACGACGGCACGCGGCAGGTGACGCTGCTGCCGCCGGAGCTGACCGTCCGCGCCAGCTCGGGTCCCGCCCCCGTCACCGGCTGACCCCGGCCGCAGCCCGCTCTCCCGTCCCCGCCCGCCCGCTCTCCCCCGGCAGCTCCCTCTTCGGCACCGGACCGCGCCGCGGCCCGGCCCGGTGCGCCCGCGCGTGACGGCCGCCGGCGCCCCCGCGTCCGCCGTCACGCACCGCCGTCAAGCACCGTGTCCGCCGTCAAGCACCGTGTCCGCCGCCGAGCACCGCGTCCCCCGTCACGCACCGCGTCCGCCGTTCACGCCCCGCCGTCCCGAGGAGCCCCCCGTGAAGCAGTCGCCGCAGTCCGTCTCGCTCGCCCAGTCCTCCCCCACCACCGGCACGTTCCGCGAGGACGGCGGCGCGCTGGAGTGGTCGGGGCGGCAGGAGACCGTACGGCTGGAGCCGTGGGGGCCGGACGGGATCCGGGTCCGGGCACGGCTCGGCGGGCCGGTCCTGCCGGACCTCCCCGGGGCCCTGCTCGACGCCCCGCCGCCGTCGGCTTCGGCGGTCAAGACCGAGGAGGGCCGCGGCCTGCTGGTGAACGGTGCCGTCACCGCCGAGGTGTCCGCCGACGGCCTGATCCGCTTTCTGCGCACCGACTCCGGTACGGAGCTGCTGGCCGAGGAGCGGGCGCACTTCTGGTGGCCCGGCGCCCGGCTGCACACCGCGACCGGCAACGGCTACCACCGGCTGGAGCAGCGCTTCCGCGCCTACGACGACGAGCGGCTGTACGGCCTGGGCCAGCACCAGCACGGCCTGCTGGACCAGAAGGGCGCCGTCGTCGACCTGGTGCAGCGCAACGCCGAGGTCGGCATTCCGGTGCTGACCTCCAGCCGCGGCTACACCCTGCTGTGGAACAGCCCGGCGATCGGCCGCGTGGAGCTGGCCGCCAACGGTACCCGCTGGGTCGCCGACAGCGCCCGGCAGATCGACTACTGGATCACCGCGGGGAGCCCGGCCGACGCGCAGCGCCGGTACACCGCGGTGACCGGCCGCACCCCGATGCTGCCGGAGTGGGCCGCCGGATTCTGGCAGTGCAAGCTGCGCTACCGCACCCAGGAGGAGCTGCTGGAGGTCGCCCGCGCGTACAAGCGGCGCGGGCTGCCGATCGACGCGATCGTCTGCGACTTCTTCCACTGGACCCAGCTGGGCGACTGGAAGTTCGACCCCGCCGAGTGGCCCGATCCCGCCGCGATGGTGCGGGAGCTGCGGGAACTCGGCATCGAACTGGTGGTGTCCGTCTGGCCGTCGGTCTCACCGCTCAGCGAGAACCACGGGCCCCTGGAGCAGCGCGGCTTCCTCATCGGCACCGAGTACGGGCCGCTCGCCCACGCGGACTGGCCGGACAAGGGCGTCGCCGAGGTGGTCCACGTGGCCTTCTACGACGCGACGCACCCCGGGGCCCGCGCCTACCTGTTCGAGCGGATCCGGGAGAACTACCTGGAGCCGTACGGCATCCGGGCCTTCTGGCTGGACGCCTGCGAGCCCGAGCTGAAGCCGGGCTTCCCGGCGAACCTCCGCTATCACGCGGGCCCCGGCCTGGAGGTCGGAAATCTCTATCCGCGGGAGAACGCCCGGGCGTTCCACGAGGGGCTGACGGCCGCCGGCGAGCCGGACGTGGTCACGCTCAACCGCTCGGCCTGGGCGGGCAGCCAGCGGTACGGCGCCGCCCTGTGGTCCGGCGACATCGGCACCGACTTCGCGACCCTGCGCCGGCAGATCGCGGCGGGGCTCAACGTCGCGCTCTCCGGCATCCCCTGGTGGAACACCGACATCGGCGGTTTCCACGGCGGCGACCCGGACGACCCGGCGTACCGGGAGGTGCTGATCCGCTGGTTCCAGTTCGGCGCGCTGTCACCGCTGATGCGGCTGCACGGCTTCCGCGACCCGGGCATGCCGCTGGGCCCGGACATGACGGGCGGCCCGAACGAGGTCTGGTCCTACGGCGCGGAGGCCGAGCCCGTGCTCGCCTCGTACCTGCGGCTGCGGGAGCGCCTCAAGCCGTATGTGCTGGCGCAGATGCGCGCCGCCCACGAGGAGGGGCTGCCGCCCATGCGGCCGCTGTTCCTGGAGTTCCCCGCCGACCCGGCCGCCTGGACCGTGGCGGACGCCTATCTGTTCGGCCCGGAGCTGCTGGTGGCGCCGGTCCTGGAGGCGGGCGCGAGGGAACGGGCGGTGTACCTGCCGGCCGGGGCCCGCTGGACGGACGCCTGGACGGGCGAGGAGTACGCCGGGGGCGCGGAGGTGACGGTGAGCGCCCCGCTGGAGCGCATTCCGCTGTTCCTGCGCGAGGGCGCGGCGCTGACCCG
>NZ_WHPN01000057.1 GCF_009735685.1 Streptomyces lycii
CGCACCACCAGCACGGGGTCCGGCACCCGCAGGTCCGCCACCTCGTGCCCCGCCGAGACCTCGCGGAGCTGACGGGCCGCGGCAGCCCCGAAGGCTGCGATGTCCCGCCGCAGAGCCGTCAGCCCCGGGCGGACCAGCTCGCACAGCGGCGAGTCGTCCCAGGCCACCAGCGCGACGTCCTCGGGGACCCGGACGCCCAGTTGCTGGGCCGCGCTCAGCCCGGAGACCGCCATGACGTCGTTGTCGTACAGGATCGCGGTCGGCGGTGCGTCACCGGTCAGCAGCGCCCGGGTCGCCGCGAATCCCTGTTCGCCGCTGTAGTCCGCCTCGGCGCTGCGCCCCTCGATGCCGTACTCGCGGACCGAGGCGGCGAACGCCTCGGCGCGGTGGACCGAGTGCCGCAGGCCCACCGGTCCGGTGACGTGGCCGATCGAACGGTGCCCGAGTCCCGCGAGGTGGTCCAGCGCTATCCGGACGCCGCTCGCGTCGTCGCTCCACACGGCGGGCAGGCCGTCCGGCTCCATGGGGCCGCCGATCACGACGGCCGGCAGCCGCAGCTCCTCGAGAGCGGCCACCCGCGGGTCGTCGAACCGCGGGTCGACCAGGAACACCCCGTCGACCCTGCGCTGCGCCCACCAGTCGCGGTAGCGGGCGATCTCCGCGGAGGCGTCGTCCGCGACGGTGAACAGCAGCGGGATGCCCTCACCCGACAGGGAGTCCTGGATACCGGCGATGAGCTGCATGAAGAACGGTTCGACGCCCAGCGCCCGCGCGGGACGGTCGATGACCAGGCCGAAGGCGCCGGCCCGGCCGCCGGACAGCGCCCGGGCCGCGCTGTTGGGCTGCCAGCCCAGCTCCTCGGCGATGGCGAGGATCCGGGCGCGGGTCTCCTCCGACACCCCGGGCCGGCCGTTGAGCGCGAAGGACACCGCGCCCTTCGTGACGCCCGCGCGGCGTGCGATGTCCGCCATGGTCGGACGCTTCACCCCTGCACTCCCTCCGCCCCGTGGCGCGAACGACCGCCACGGTACCCGGCAACTGAACCGGTTCAGTGGATTCTGCCAGGCGCGCTGCCGGAGGGTGGCGGTCTCAGCCGATGCCGAACGCCCCGGCCGGCGGTTCGGGTGACGGCGCGGCCCCGTCGTCGTGCACCACGGGAGCCCGCCCCGCCAGCCGGGCCAGGCCGTCCCCGTGCACGACCCGGGACGGGAACACGTCCGCGGCGCAGCGCCGGGCCAGTTCGGTGAGCGGCAGGTCGCCGTCGGAGGCGACGAGCACCGCGTTGCCGAACCGGCGGCCGCGCAGCACCGCCGGTTCCGCCAGGAGGCACAGCTGCCCGAAGACCGAGCCGAACGTCGCGAGCTGGGACGCCAGGAAGGTGAAGGGCGCGGCGTCGGCGAGGTTCGCCACATAGGTTCCGCCGGGGCGCAGCACCCGGGCCGCGGCGCGGGCGTATTCGGCCGACGTCAGATGCGCGGGCACCCGGGACCCGCCGAAGACGTCGGCGATCACCAGGTCGTATGCCGCCGCAGGGGCCTGTTCCAGCCAGCCGCGGGCGTCGGCGGCGTGCAGCGCGATGCCGCTGTCCGCGGGCAGCGGCAGTTGTTCGGCGACGAGGCCGAGCAGGGCCCGGTCCCCCTCGACCACCGTCTGGCGCGCATCCGGCCAGGACGCGGCGGTGTAGCGCGGCAGGGCCAGCGCGCCGCCGCCGAGGTGCAGGACGTCGGGGGCGCCGCCCAGGGTGCGGGCCGCGGCGTCGAGGACGTGGGCGATCCGCCGGGCGTACTCGAACTCCAGGTGCCCGGGAGCGTCGAGGTCGACGTACGACTGGGGCGCACCGTCCACGGTGAGCAGCCACGCCCGGGCGCGGTCCACGTCGGGCATCAGCTTCGCCACGCCGCAGTCCACGGTCCGGGTGACGGGTATCGGCTCGTCCACGCCCTCATTCTGCCCGGCCCGCGGGCGTGCGCGGACGGCGCGTCCCGCACCCCGGCGGCGCGCGGGCAGGCGTGCCCCGCACCTGCGAGAGGCGCGGGGCACGCCGGGGCCGGGCGGTTCAGGGGGTGTCCGCCACCGCGGTCACGGTTCCGGCACCCACCGTGCGGCCGCCCTCGCGGACCGCGAAGCCGAGGCCGGTCTCCAGCGGGACCGGGCGGTCGAGCTCGATCTCCGCGGTGACGGTCTCCCCGGGCGCGGCGACCGCCGCGCCGCCGAGGTCCACACCGCCGGCGATGTCGGCCGTGCGGATGTAGAACTGCGGCCGGTACCCGGTCGACACCGGGGTACGGCGCCCGCCCTCCGCCGCCGGGAGCACGAGCAGACGCGCCGTGAACCGCCGCCGCGGCGTGACGCTGCCCGGCTCCGCGACGACATGCCCGCGGCGTACGGCGTCGCGCGCCACGCCGCGGAGCAGCAGCGCCACGTTGTCGCCCGCCTCGGCCTCCTCCATCGGCCTGCCGAAGGTCTCCAGGCCGGTGACCACGGTGTGGATCCCGGTGCCGGGCACCTCGGCCCGGTCCCCCACCCGGACCGTGCCCCGCTCCAGGGCGCCGGTGACGACCGTGCCGCGCCCGGTGATGGTGAGGACGTTCTCCACCGGGAGCAGGAACGGTGCGCCGGTGTAGCGCACCGGCGTGGGCACACAGGTGTCCACGGCGTCGAGGAGCGCCTCGACGGCACCGGTCCAGCGCGGGTCCCCCTCCAGCGCGCGCAGCCCGGAGACCCGCACGACGGGCGTGGTGTCGCCGGGATAGCCGTGCGCGGTGAGGAGTTCGCGCACCTCCAGCTCCACCAGTTCGGTCAGCTCGTCGTCGCCCGCGTCGGCCTTGTTGAGGGCGACGACGATGTGCTCGACGCCGACCTGGCGCGCGAGCAGCACGTGCTCGGCCGTCTGCGGCATGATCCCGTCGAGCGCGGAGACGACGAGGATCGCCCCGTCGAGCTGGGCGGCGCCGGTGACCATGTTCTTGACGTAGTCGGCGTGCCCGGGCATGTCGACATGGGCGTAGTGCCGGGTCTCGGTCTCGTACTCGACGTGCGCGATGTTGATGGTGATGCCCCGCGCCGCCTCCTCGGGCGCCCGGTCGATCCGGTCGAACGGCACGAAGGTCCCGCCGGAGCGGGTGCTGAGCACCTTGGTGATGGCGGCGGTCAGGGTGGTCTTGCCGTGGTCGACGTGGCCCATGGTGCCGATGTTGAGGTGCGGCTTGGTCCGCGTGTAGGCCTGCTTGGACATGATGCTTCCCGGATGTTCGGAAGTGGACTTCGGGACCCCTCGGCCTGGCCGACCCTCCCCCTGCGGGGTCCGCCGGACGATCCGGGAAGGGTCAGCTTCGGGTGGTGCCGGTGAAGGTGCCGGCGACGGCGCAGGCCGCGGTCGCATCGGGGCAGGCGGCGGGCACGGCCGCCGGGAGGTCCGGGGCAGCCTTCGGCGCGTCCGCGGCTGCGGACGGGGCCAGGAGGAAGGCGTACCGGAACATGGACGCATCGTCGTCCGCCGGACGGTTCGCCGTCCACCGAATTACGGCCCGTTGGGCGGGGCACGGCGGGTGTGTGATGGGTCCCGGTGAGCCGGACGGAAGGGCGATCAGACCCTTTCGTCGGTTACGCTCCCCGAATGCGCGACCCTGCCACGCCGTCCCCCGGGCTGCCGCTGCGGGCCGTCCAGGTACTGCTCTCCCCGTGGTCCCGGCTCGGCCTCCTCGTCGTCCTGCTCGCCGCCGCCGCGACCACCTGCGCGGTGCTGGAGCCGCAGCGGCTGCTGACCGCGGGCTGGCCGCCCCAGATATCGGGCGGTGCCGCGGTGGTGCTGTTCGCCGTCGCGTACGGGCTGTGCACCGCCGCGCTGGTCCCCCGGCCGATACTGAATCTCGCGGCGGGAGCCCTCTTCGGCGCGCAGTTCGGGCTCGCCGCGGCCATCGCCGGCACCGTGTTCGGCGCCGGGATCGCCTTCTGCCTCGGCCGGCTGCTCGGCCAGGAGGCCCTGCGCCCGCTGTTGCGGGCCCGCTGGCTGGCGGCCGCCGACCGGCAGCTGAGCGAGCACGGCTTCCGCTCGGTGCTGGCCGTGCGCCTGTTCCCCGGCGTCCCGTTCGCGGCGGCCAACTACTGTGCCGCGGTGTCCCGGATGGGTCTGCTGCCGTTCCTGCTCGCCACGGGGCTCGGCAGCATCCCGAACACGGGGGCGTACGTCATCGCCGGGAGCCGCGCCTCGACCCCGACCTCGCCCGTCTTCCTGATCGCGATGGGGTTCATCGCGCTGAGCGGGCTCGCCGCGCTCGTCGTCGCCTGGCGGAAGCGCGGCCGGCTGCGGTCCGGCTGAGCCGCCCGGCTCCCGGGCGGACCGGGCGGCGCTGTCCGACGACGGGCGGACGCACCGTCACACTTCTTCGCCCGGAGGGCCGGTGAGGGCGGGCCGTCCGGCCCGGTCCTGGGCGCCGCCACGGGTCCGGTCCGGGACGCGGCTCCCGGTCCGGTCCCGGGGCGACTCCGGGCCCGGCCACCGTCCCGTCATCTGGAGGCCTTAGCATCTGACGCGTTCCGCAGACCGGCGATCACCGACCACAAGGACGAGCGCACCCAGCCATGACCTGGTTCGAATCATTCATCCTCGGGCTCGTCCAGGGGTTGACCGAGTTCCTCCCGATCTCCTCCAGCGCCCACCTCCGGCTGACCGCGGCTTTCGCCGACTGGCAGGACCCCGGAGCCGCCTTCACCGCGATCACCCAGATCGGCACGGAGACCGCGGTGCTGATCTACTTCCGCAAGGACATCGGGCGCATTCTCTCCGCGTGGTCGCGCTCGCTCTTCAACAAGGAGATGCGGCGCGACCACGACGCGCAGATGGGCTGGCTGGTGATCGTCGGCTCCATCCCGATCGGGGTGCTCGGCCTCACCTTCAAGGACCAGATCGAGGGCCCGTTCCGCGATCTGCGGCTGATCGCGGTCACCCTGATCGGCATGGGCATCGTGCTGGGCATCGCCGACCGGCTCTCCGCCCGCACCGAGTCCGGCGGCAAGCACCGGGCCGGAGGGCAGCGCAAGACCCTGCGCGAACTGGGCGTCAAGGACGGCCTGATCTACGGCTGCTGCCAGGCGCTCGCGCTGGTCCCCGGCGTGTCCCGGTCCGGTGCGACGATCAGCGGCGGGCTGTTCATGGGCTACACCCGGGAGGCCGCGGCCCGTTACTCCTTCCTGCTGGCGATCCCCGCGGTGCTGGCCTCCGGCGCCCTGGAACTGACGGAGATCGGGGAGGGCAGCCACGGGCATGTCTCGTGGGGGCCGACCATTTTCGCCACCTTCGTGGCCTTTGTTGTTGGATATGCGGTTATCGCATGGTTTATGAAATTCATTACCACGCGGAGCTTCATGCCCTTCGTGATCTACCGGATCATTCTCGGCATCGTCATCTTCGTGCTGGTGGGTGCCGGCGTCCTCAGCCCGCACGCGGCCGAGTCCGCCGGCTGACCCACGGCCCGCCCCGCGGGCTGCCCCGTCAGCGCCCCTCGGTGAGGCCGTCCTGTTCCGCGCCCCGGCTCAGGACGGCCTTCCGCACCCGGTCCCGCACCTCGGGAAAGTTCTGCGCGGTGGCCCTCACCACCCGGAACGGCGGCCCCGTGTCGGAGTGGCCCGCCAGGAACTCGGCCTTCTCCACGCGCCAGCGTTCGCCGTCCGGCTCCGGGGCGAAGGTGAAGCGCGCCATCGACCCCTCGTTGCCGCGGTACTTCTCCGGCACGAAGCTGGCGACCTGGTCGCCCAGTCCGTAGACGACCCAGGTGCCGTTGACCTTCTCGTACGCCTGCGGGACATGGTTGTGGGTGCCGATCAGCAGGTCGATGTCCTTGCGGCCGCCGGTCTCCGAGGCCGTCAGCCGGCGCGCCAGCGACAGCTGGTCCCCGTCGGGCTCCTGCTGCCATTCGGTGCCCCAGTGCAGGCTGACCAGGACGACGTCCGCGCCCGCGCGCCGGGCGGCGCGCGCGTCGGCTGTGACCCGGTCGGGCTCGAGCAGGCTGACGGCCCAGTTCCGGCCGTCGGGCAGCGGCACGCCGTTGGTGCCGTAGGTGTAGGCGAGGTGGGCGACCTCGGCCCCGCCCGCCCGGAGCCGGGCGGGCCGGCGGGCCTCAGCGGCGGTGCGGGCGGAGCCCGTGTGGCGTATGCCGGCCCGGTCGAGTGCGTCGAGGGTGCGGCGCAGGCCGTCGAAGCCGCCGTCCAGCGTGTGGTTCGAGGCGGTGGAGCAGCTGTCGTAGCCGGTGGCCCGCAGTCCGGCGGCGACCTGCGGGGGCGAGGCGAACATCGGATAGCCGGTGAACGGTCCCCCGGGCGGCCCGTAGGGGGTCTCCATGTGGCATATCGCGAGGTCGGCGGGGGCGACGACGGGCTTGACGCCGGCGAATATGCGGCGGAAGTCGTGGCCGTCGCCGCCTGCGTCCGCGGCGGCCTGCTCGATGACGGAGGGGTACGGAATGACGTCCCCGGTGGCGACCACCGTGAACGCGCCGCGTCCGGCGGCCGCCGCGCCTGCCTCGGCCGCGCCTCCGGGCGCTCTTCCGGTGCTGCTCTGTGCCGTGCAGGAGGCGAGCGCGGCGGCGAGAGCGATCCCGCTCACCGCCCGCCGCGCACGTCGTATGCCGCGCATGGTGGCTCCATTTCGCCGTTTTTGTCCGGTCATCCCTTTCGCAGGGTGTACCGGAGCGGCGGGAGCCGACAGCCGGGGAGTCCTCCGGCTGGGCCGGGAGGGGCAACGCGTACGCCGGACGGGCGGCGGGAGTCAGCCCTTCGGGTCGCGACGGTCCGGGACCGGGCCGCCGGGCCAGTCGGCGTAGCGGATCCGGGAGATCTCCAGGATGTCGCCGAGCGCGCCCCACTCGTCCTTGCCGAGCCGGGACAGCGGCCGGAGCCGGGTGATCTCCGGGTGCCCGTCGGCCAGCACGCTCTCGGACACGGCGGCGTGCACGACCCGGCCGAAGACGACCGTGGAGTCGCCGAGCCGGGTGGTGCTGTGCAGCTCGCACTCCAGCGCCACCGGCGAGGCGGCGACGCGCGGCGGCTTGACCCGCAGGCTGGGTTCACGGGCGATGCCGACCGCGTCGAACTCGCTGACGCCCGGCGGGAAGTCGGTGCCGGTGGCGTTGATCTGCTCGAAGAGGTGCTCGGGGGCGAGGTTGACCACGAAGGAGCCGGTGGCCTCCGCGTTGCGCAGCGAGTCCTTGCGGCCCACCGAGGAGAACTGCACGACCGGGGGTTCCACACAGGAGACGGTGAAGAAGGAGTGCGGCGCCAGGTTGTCCACGCCCTCGGCCGAGGTGGTGGACACCCAGGCGATCGGCCGCGGCACGACGACCGAGGTCAGCAGCTTGTAGAAGGGGGTTCGGCCGATGGCGGCGGGATCGAATTCGATGCGCATGCCGCCCAGTATCCCGGGCCGGGCGGGCATGGCCGGGGCCGCCCCGGCCATGCCCGCGGCCCGGCGGCCGTCAGCTGTCCCGGGACGGCGGCGGAGGCGGTACGGGCGCTCCGGCCGGGGGCCGGATCCTGGCGTGGGCCCGTGTGCCGGCCCCCGCCGTCCGCTCCGTCGCGGCCGCCGGTTCCGCGGTGGCACGGTCCGGCGGGAGCAGGGCGTCGCGGCGGGCGCCGGGGTCCCAGCCCGTGTCGACGACCCGCTTCTGCATCAGGATCGCGCCGCCGAGCACGGCCGCGCCGATCAGCAGCATCAGCACGATGCCGCCGGTCTCCCCCACCTTGGCCGCGTTGCCGATGAGGGCACCGAACCAGCCGAAGTCGGCGTCGCCGAAGGTGGTGTTCTCCTCGCCGAAGGCGCCGAGCACCTTGAGCAGCAGCGCCGGGAGGAAGGTGATCAGGACGCCGTTGAGGAAGGCACCGACCACCGCGCCGCGCCGGCCGCCCGTGGCGTTGCCGTAGACACCCGCCGCACCGCCGGTGAAGAAGTGCGGCACCAGGCCGGGCAGGACGAGCGCGAATCCGAAGGCGGGAGCGAAAATCCAGGAGAGCAGGCCGAGGCTGACGAGCCCGCCGGTGAAGCTGGCGAGGAAACCGATCAGCACGGCGTTCTGCGCGTACGGGAAGACGATCGGCGCGTCGAGCGACGGCACCGCGCCGGGCACCACCTTCTTGGCGATGCCCTGGAAGGCCGGGACGAGTTCGCCGAGGATCGTCCGGACACCGAAGAGGATCACCGCGACCGCGATGCCGAACTGCAGGCCCTGCATGACGGAGTTCATGACGTAGTTGCCCACGTCCGTGGCCGGGGCGCCGCCGCCGGTGGCGAACGCCTCGAACGCCGCCTTCCGGCCCGCCTTGGCGAGGAAGACCAGGGACATGGCGATGTAGATCAGCACCATGGACAGGGCGGTGGCCACCATCGAGTCGCGCAGGAAGCGCAGGCCCTCCGGCAGCTTCATGTCCTCGGTGCTGCGGCTGCGCTTGCCGACCAGCTGCCCGGCGGCGCCCGCGGCGACGTAGCCCGCGGTGCCGAAGTGGCCGATGGCGATGCTGTTGTTGCCGGTGATCCGCTTGGTCCACGGATGGGCGAAGGCCGGCATGGAGACCAGCATGATGCCCAGCAGCACGCCGCCGACGACCACCACGAGCGCCGAGGAGAGGCCCGCGATGGCCAGCACCATCGTGAGCAGCGTGGCCATGAAGAGCATGTGGTGGCCGGTGAGGAAGACGTAGCGCAGCGGCGTGAACCGGGCGAGCAGCAGGCTGATCGCGAAGCCCAGGATCATCAGCCAGGCGACGCGGGCGCCGAACTGCTGCTGGGCGATGCCGACGATCGCCTCGTTGGTCGGGATCACGCCGTGCGCGCCGGTCGCGCCCTGGATCATGCCGCCCAGCGGGCCGAGGGAGCTGACGACCAGGGTCGCGCCGGCCCCGATCAGCAGGAAGCCCAGCGTCGCCTTGATGGCGCCGCCGACTATCTGTCCGCCGGACTTCTTCAGGGCGATCAGTCCGGCGGCCGTGATGAGGCCGATCAGGTAGGCGGGTTCGCTGAGGATCTCGTTGACGAGAAACTCTGCGGTGGTTACGAGCGGGCCCATGGTGGCGGGTGTCTCCGTTCCCGTGCTCAGACGTCGTAGGTGTCGCGGAGCGTGCTGTCGACCTCGGAGAGGCTGGTGAAGTTCTCGACGACCTTCACCGGTACGCCCACATCGCCGAGCGTCCGGGCGATCTCGCCGGAGGTGAGGATGGCCACCGCCTCCGACGCCTTGCCCTTGGCCGAGACCGTGTCGGTGGCCTCGACGGTGACGTGCTTGGACCAGCCCCAGCGGTCGAGGACCTGCTCCAGGGTGTTCTTCAGGAAGAGACTCGTGCCCAGACCGTTGCCGCAGACGGTGAGGATCTTGTGCACGGCGTCGCCGCCCGGGGCCGCCGCCGGCTCGGGGGCGGCCGGCTCGGGGGCTGCCACGGGCTCGGGCCTGCCGCCGCCGGCGAGCACCGCGTGCACCGCCTCGGGGGTGGATGCCTCGCCGAGCGCCCGCTCGGCGGCGGGGTCGGCCAGCAGCTTCGCGAGTCCGGCCATGGCCGCCGTGTGCGCGCTCGAGTCCGTCGCCGCGAGCGCCACCACCAGGGAGACCGGGTCGTTCGACTCGTGGCCGAACTCCACCGGCTCCGCGAGCCGCACCCAGGACAGGCCCGTCCGCAGCACCGCCGGGGAGGGCCGCGCGTGGGCGAACGCCAGTCCGGGGGCGATGACGATGTACGGACCGTTCTCCTCGACGTTGCCGATCATCTCGGCCGTGTACGCGTCGGTCCCGGTCCCGGTCGCGGTCAGCAGGTCGCCCGCGGCCCGGACGGCTTCGCGCCAGTCCCCGGCGGCGACACCGAGCCTGATGGCATCGACGGGGAGAAGTTCACTCAGTGTTGCCATGAGGGGGATGGTTTCACGCCAATCCGGAAAACGGTATTCCGCTTTTTCCGGGCCCGGCCGGGACCGCGTACCCACGGACGGACGCGGCCGGGGGGTTGACCTTCAAATTGTCATGGCCTTGACTAAAGCTGCGGTCCCGGGACGCCCGGGACCGACGTGAACCGGGAACAGCGGTGGGGCGCTGACCGGTGAACGATCTCCCGCCCGGGCCACGGCCCGGGGACGGCACCGGGTGAGCCCGCGAGGACGCGGGCCGGGCCACGCTGCCCGCGCAGATCACCGCCGTGCCGTATCGGATTGGCATGTCGAACTCTCGTACCCCCATCAGCTTCCGGCCGCGCTCGACCAGCGCGCACCCACCGGCATCGCGGCCTCGCGCGCCGCCCGCTCATGCCGGCCGGAACAGAGAGGAACCCCCCATGGATGCCAGCAAACTGCCCTGGAAGCGCGGAGGGCTCACGCTCGCCGGCGCCGCGCTCGCGACCGCCGTCGCCCTCACCGTCCCCTCGGCCACCGCGGCCCCCGGAGATCCCGGGACCCGCGGGGACGTCACCCTGAACGACGCCTTCACCCGGGCCGCCGACGAGTTCGGGGTCCCGCGCGACCTGCTCGTCGCGGTCGGCTACGGCGAGACCCACCTCGACGGCCACGGCGGCGAGCCCAGCCACGCGGGTGGCTACGGTGTGATGCACCTGGTCAGCAACCCCGAACGGCGGACCCTGGAGCGCGCCGCGCAGCTCACCGGCGAGTCCGAGCGCGCCCTGCGGACCGACGACGCGGCCAACGTCCGCGGTGGCGCCGCCCTGCTCGACGAGCTGGCGGACCGCGCGGGCCTGGACGAGGCGGAGCGGCGCGACACCGCCGAGTGGTATCCCGTGGTCGCGCACTACGGCGGCCAGGACGATCCGCGGCTCAAGCGGCTCTACGCCGACGCCGTCTACACGATCCTCGCCAAGGGCGTCACCGCGAAGAGCGCGGGCGAGGAGGCGGTCGTCTCGGCCGCGCACCGGGTGCGCCCCGACCGGGGCGGCCTGGAGACGGTACGGCCGCTCGACGGTTCCGGCGACGCGCCCGGCACGCAGAGCGAGGACTACCCGCCCGCGCACTGGGTCGCGGCCGACGCCGGCAACTACAAGGCGGGGCGGAGCGCGGCGATCGACACCGTCGTCGTCCATGTCACGCAGGGCGCGTACGCCGGGACCATCAGCTGGTTCCAGAATCCCGCGGCCCAGGTGAGCGCGCACTATGTGGTCCGGTCCTCGGACGGCGACGTGACCCAGATGGTCCGCGACGCGGACACGGCGTGGCACGCGCGTGACGCCAACAGCCGCTCGCTGGGCATCGAGCACGAGGGCTTCGTGGACGACCCGTCCTGGTTCACCGACGCGATGTACCGCTCGTCGGCGGCCCTGACGAAGCATCTGTGCGACACCCACGGGATCCCCAAGGACCGGCAGCACATCGTGGGGCACAGCGAGGTGCCGGGCAACGACCACACCGACCCGGGCGCCAACTGGGACTGGGACCACTACATGGCGCTGGTCAACGGCTGACCGGCCGGCCACCGGCCCGCGGGCCGGTGACGGCACCCCGGGGGCGCGGCCGTGCGGCCGCGCCCCCGGGCGCCTACCGGTGCGGTCCCGGGAGTGGTCCGGTGCGGTCCCGGGCGCGTTCCGTCGCGCGCCCGGCGGCGTGCGCCGCCCGCCGGCCGCCGCACCGGTCAGAACGGGTAGCCGGCCGCGGTCGAGCGCATCGTCGTCCAGCGGACGTCGGTGAACGCCTCCACGTTCGCGTCGCCGCCGAACCGGGAGCCCGTGCCGGAGGCGGCGACCCCGCCGAACGGCGCCACGGCCTCGTCGTTCACCGTCTGGTCGTTGATGTGCACGATCCCGGTCGGGATCCGGGCGGCGAGGTCGAGCCCGTGCGCGGCGTCCCGGGTGACGATGCCGAGCGACAGGCCGTACTCGGAGGCGGCCGCCAGGGCGACGGCCTCGTCCTCGGTGCGGAAGGAGCGGACCGGGGCGACCGGGCCGAAGACCTCGTTCGCGTAGGCGGGGGTGTCGTCGGTGACACCGGCCAGCACGGTGGGCCGGTAGAACAGGTCCTCGTAGCTGCCGCCCGCCGCGAGCCGGGCGCCGCCGTCCGTGCTGGCGGTGACCAGCTGGTGGATCTTGTCGCGCTGGCCGCTGTCGATGACCGGGCCGAGGTGGACCTTCTCACGGGCCGGGTCGCCGACGGCGAGGGAGTCGGCCTTCGCGGCGAGCCGGTCGACGTACTCGTCGTAGAGCGACTCGTGGACCAGGTGACGGCCGGTGGTCATGCAGATCTGGCCCTGGTGGAAGAACGAGCCCCAGGCGGCGGTGGATATCACCGTGTCGAGGTCGGCGTCCGCCAGGACGACCAGGGCGGAGTTGCCGCCCAGTTCGAGGTGCGCGCGCTTCAGATGGCGGCCCGCGGCCTCGCCGACGGCGCGGCCGGCCGGGGTGGAGCCGGTGAACGAGATGACGGGGACCCGCGGGTGGGCGACCAGCGCCTGTCCCGCCTCCGCGGCGCCCGGCAGGACGTGCAGCAGCCCGGCGGGGAGCCCCGCCTCCTCCAGGACGCGGGCGATGACGAAGCCGCCGCAGACGGGGGTGCGCGGGTCCGGCTTGAGCACGACGGCGTTGCCGAGCGCCAGGGCGGGCGCGACGGACCGGATGGCGAGGATCAGCGCCGCGTTGAACGGCGAGATGACGCCGACGGTGCCGACGGGCACCCGGCGGGCGAAGGACAGCCGTGGCTCCTCGGTCGGCAGCAGGACACCCGGCGGCCGGGAGGCGAGCGCGGCGGCCTCGTAGCACTCCTCGGCCGCGACGTGCACCTCGAAGTCGGCCTTGCCGGGGATGTTCCCGGCCTCACGGACGAGCCAGTCCTTGATCTCGTCGGCGTGCTCGGTGAACAGGTCGCCGGCCCGCCGCAGCACCGCCGCCCGCCGCTGGAACGGAGCCGCCGCCCAGTCGGGCTGGGCCGCCGCGGCCGCCGTGGCGGAGCGGTCCACGTCGCCGGCGGCGGCCACTCCCGTGCGGCCGAGGACACCGCCGGTGGCGGGCTCGGTGATGTCGGCCTCGCCCCCGGACAGCCGCTCCCAGCGGCCCGTCCAGCCGCGGCCGCCCCAGGTACCGGATTCGAGCAGGGTCATGACGCCGACGCTCCTTCGCCTCATGCGGTTCGCCTGATGAACTTTCGTTCGTCAAGAGGTCCGGGCGAGTCTGTCCGCGCAGGCGGGAGCTGTCAACGGCCGCGAGCGGCCGGGCGGAGGCAGACGTTCCGGCCCCCGGCTCCGCGCGGGCGGCACGGCACACGCGCGACCGTCCGCGGACACGTGGCCGTCCAAGTGACACGTGGCCGTCCGGGGCCGCACGACCGTCCGGGGCCGCACGGCCTGACAGCCACGCGCGACTTCGGCAGCGTCCGGGGCCGCGGACGGCGACACGGGGCACGAGACGGGACGCACGGCGAGACGGGACGGACTGCGACACGGGGCCGGCCCGGCCGCGTCAGTCCGGCAGCGCGAAGTCGACCACGTGGATGGGCGAGGGCGTGGTGCCCGCGGACCGCTCCTGGTACATGAAGGAGAGGACCCCGTCCTCGTGGAGCCGGGTCTCGTCGAGGACCACCTCGCCGAAGGCGTTCAGGTCGCCCGCCTCGTCGAGCAGCTTCCAGTCGGTCCAGCCCGAGGAGGCGGAGGCGGCGGCGATCCGGCCGCGCGGCAGCACGGCGTAGGCGTTGTCGTGGCGGTCGAAGGCGAGCTTGGTGCGCTGGCTGGAGCCGAGCGGCATCGGGATCTCCGTCTTGTGCCAGTCACCGGCGTCGTCCCGGTACACGTGGAAGGCCCGGCCGTTCGCCTCCCGGTCGCGCACGTAGTCGCCGCTGCACTGGCCGAACCGGCCCGGTACGTAGCTGATGACCGCGTGCGGCCGGTGCCGCGAGTCGGTGGCCTGGCTCTCCTGGTTCATCAGCGCGTGGTCCGGGTTCAGCGGGTCGGCGACGGTGCCGGGATCGTCCACGGCGACCCGGTCGGCCCCTCCGGTGCTGCCGACGACCGTGCCCCCGGCGTTGCGCCAGGTCCGGCCCCGGTCGGTGCTGTGCACATAGCCGGTGTCGTGGTTGGTGAGCCCGCCGGGCGCGCACATCACCGCGTTGCTGCCCTCCCGCCAGGTGTAGAAGGCGTGCAGGGTGCCGTCGCCGCTGTAGTCGATGCCGTGCAGATACATGTTGCGGGTGCTGCTGGAGCCGTGCTCGCTGCGGTACGTACCGGTGGAGCTGCTCCACTCCCCCAGCGCGCGCCAGCCCGTGCCGTCGTACTCGGCCAGGCCGTTGCGGCCGTTCCCGGAGACCCCGGCCCGGTAGCTGAGCTGGAGCCGCCCCTCGGGGGTGGCCACGAACTGCGGATAGGTGAACCGGTCGGTGAGGTGGACGCCGTCCAGGTCGGTGCGCACCGGCCCGAAGGCCTCCCGGCTCCAGGCGTGTTCCTCCGGCGCGTTCATCAGGCCCGCGGCGGATTTGACGTAGTACAGGCCGTCGCTGTGCGAGTCCAGCAGGATGTGCATCCGGCCGTCGGTCTCCGAGACGCCCATGGAGATGACGTTGTGCGAGTCGTCGACGGTGAGCCGGTGGTCGAGGGTCAGCGT
The DNA here is from genome assembly GCF_009735685.1 of Streptomyces lycii. GTDB lineage: Bacteria > Actinomycetota > Actinomycetes > Streptomycetales > Streptomycetaceae > Streptomyces > Streptomyces lycii. The sequence continues at coordinate 14,554 of NZ_WHPN01000057.1, forward strand.
CTGCCAGCCGGTGCCGCCCAGCGCGCGGCGGGCGATGACGGCGCTGCGGTCCTCGGTGTACCAGGCGGCGTACTGGTGGCCGCGGTGGGTGAGGACGCCGTTCTTCTGGAAGGAGTTGTTGTTGACCAGGCCGTTGTACGACACGAAGTACAGCGCCCGGTCGTCGAGCCTGCTGTGGGAGATCCGCTCCACGGACGGTCCGGGCGCCGCGGCCCGTTCCGTCCCGTCCGGCCCGTCGCCGGCCCGGGCGGTGCCGGTGAGAGCGGTGCCGGTCAGCGCGGTGAGCGTCAGGAGGAGAGCGCCGGTCAGCGGCGCGGCGGGGGGTAAGCGCATCACGTACTCCTGCGGGAGGTGTCGGTGGGGGTGCGCGGCGTGGGTGCGCGCCGGGGCTCCGCTAGCCCCGGGGCGCGGGGCCCGGGCGCTGTTCAGGCCAGGTGGAAGACCTCCGTGAGCGGCTTCACGGCCTCGTCGGGCGCGGCTCCGTCCAGGGCTTCGAAGAAGGGCGCCATCTCGGCCTGCCAGCGGGCGTTGACGTCCGTCGCGGCCATCTTCGCCTGTGCCGCCGCGAAGTCCGGAGTCTCCAGATAGCCGACGAGCAGCCCGTCCTCGCGGAGGAAGAGCGAGTAGTTGTGCCAGCCGGCCTCCGTCAGGGCACGGAGCATCCCGGGCCAGACGGCGGAGTGCCGTTCCCGGTACTCCGCCAGGCGGTCGGCGCGGACCTTCAGCAGGAAGCAGACGCGCTGCACGCCGTTCCTCCTTCGTCGTGGCGGTTCGGACGGGGCACGGCGGTTCAGAAGTCGAAGTCGTCGATGTTCTTGCGGTCGAAGACCGTGGGCGGCCCGAGGATGACCTCGCCGTTCCTCCCGATCTCGTACTCGCCGAGCTTCCCGGCCTCGAACGTCTCCCCCTCGGCGCCGGTGATCCGGCCGGACGCGAGTGCGGCGGCAGCGTACGAGCTGAGGTAGCCGAGCTGCTCCGGGTCCCACAGGGAGAACTGCTCGACGGTGCCGTCCTTGACGTACTTGCGCATCTGGTTCGGCGTGCCGAGGCCGTTGAGGACGACCTTCCCCCGGTACGAGGAGTCGCTGAGGTAGCGGGCCGCGGCGGCGATGCCGACCGTGGTGGGCGCGATGATGCCCTTGAGGTCGGGATAGGCCTGCAGGAGGCCCTGGGTCTGCTGGAAGGACTTCTGGTCCGCGTCGTCCCCGTAGACGGTCTTGACCAGCTTCATCTCCCGGTACTCGGGCTTCTTCAACTCGTCCTTCATGTACCGGATCCAGGTGTTCTGGTTCGTGGCGTTCTGGGTGGCGGAGAGGATCGCGATCTTGCCGCGGTGGCCGACCTGCTCGGCGAGGTTGCGCACCAGGCTCCGCCCGATCTCCTCGGACGACGCCTGGTTGATGAACAGCTGGCGGCAGTCCTTGGCCGTGTCGGAGTCGTACGCGACGACCTTGATGCCCTTCTTCATGGCCTGCTTGAGCGGGCCGCAGACGGCGTTCGGGTCGTTGGCGGCGATCAGGATCGCGTCCTGCCGCTGCTGGATCAAAGTGTTGATGTACGAGACCTGGGAGGAGGCGCTCGCGTCGGAGGGGCCGACCTCCTTACCGGTGCCGCCGTACTCCTTCGCCGCCTCGATGCCCGCCTCGTCGATGAGCTTCTCGTACGGGTTGTTGATCTGCTTGGGCAGGAAGGCCAGCTTCAGGCCCTTCTTCAGCGGGGCGTCGGGATCGGCCGTGGCGCCGGACGCCCCGGCCGCGGCGTCCTGGCCGGCCGAGTCCTTGGTGGTGCCGGAGCATCCGGCGAGCGTGACGGCCAGCGCGCACACGGCGGCGGTGACGGCCGGGAGACGGCGGTGGAGCATGGCGGTGCCCTTTCTTCAGGAGGAGTACGGGCCGGGGCCGGCGGTCGCGGCGGCCCGCCGCTGGTGCCGTTCCCGTACGGCGGTGACGACGCGCGGGGTGAGGACGGAGGCGACGAGCAGCAGGCCGGTGACGACGACCTGCACCTCGCCCGCCACGTCGTTGAGCGTCAGCAGGTTCTTCAGGACACCGACGAGCAGGACGGCCGCGACGACGCCCGCGAGCGTGCCCTTGCCGCCGTCGAAGTCGACGCCGCCGAGCAGCACGGCGGCGATCACGAGGAGTTCGAGGCCGAGCCCGTTGTCGGCGCGGGCACTGCCGTAGCGGAGCGTGAAGAGCACCCCGGCGAACGCGGAGACCAGCCCGCTGACGACGAACAGCAGCAGCTTCAGCCGCTTGACCCGGATCCCGGCGAAGAAGGCCGCCTCCTCCCGGGCCCCGACGGCGAACAGCGACCGGCCGGTGCCCGTCGCGTGCAGCACCACCGCGGTGACGGCGGCGAGCACCAGGAACAGCGCCACCGGATAGCTGAGGAAGGTGCCGGGCACGGTCGTGGTGTCCACCGTCCAGCGCGCGTACGTCTCGGGGAAGCCGGTGACGGCCTCACTGCCCAGCACCACCGAGGCCAGGCCGCGGTAGAGGGCGAGGGTGCCGATGGTGACGGCCAGCGGGGGCAGCCCGACGCGGGTGACGAGCCAGCCGTTGAGCAGGCCGCCGGTGACCCCCGCGAGCAGCACCACCGGCACGATCAGCTCGAAGGCCCAGCCCGCGTTCCACAGCGCGCCGGTCAGCGCGCTGCCCAGCCCCAGCATGGAGGCCACCGACAGATCGACCTGCCCGGCGACGACGAGCAGGGTCATGGGCAGCGCGATCAGCGCCACCTCGGCCACGTCGTTGAAGGCGAACGCCAGGTTGCCGCCGTGTCCGAAACCGTCCGTGGTGCCGAGGCCGGTCAGGAACACCGCGGCGAACAGCACGGCGACGGCCGTGTCCCAGCGCAGTGCCGCGTTCCGCAGCAGCGCGGCCGGGCCGTCCCCGCCGGGCCCCGCCGCGTCCTTCCCCGGGGCGGACGGCGGTGTGTCCGCCGTCTGGTCAGGCGCCGTGCCCATGGCGGGAACTCCTCTTCCTCAGCGCGCGGGTCACGCGCAGGTTCACGATGCGGTCCGCGCTGATCGCGGCGAGCAGCAGCGCCCCGGTGATGGCGCCCTGCCAGAACGCGTCGATCTTCAGCACCGCGAGCGCGCTGCCGATGGTGGTGAGCAGCAGGGCGCCGAGCGCCGCGCCCCAGACGGTGCCGGTGCCGCCGGTGATCGCGACCCCGCCGACCACCACGGCGCTGACCACGGTCAGCTCCCAGCCGTGCGCGTTGTCCGCGACGACCGTGCCGAAGCGGGCCAGCCACAGCGCCCCGGCGAATCCCGCGACCGTGCCGGAGAAGAGGTAGGCGCCGAGCACCCGGCGGCGGACGGGCACCCCGGCGAGGCGGGCGGCCTCCGGGCCGGAGCCGATGGCGTACAGCTCGCGGCCGGTGCGGTAGTTCCGCAGGAACCATCCGGTGGCGGCGAGCACGGCGAACGCGAGCAGCGGCAGATACGGCACTCCCAGCAGGCTGCCGCTGCCCAGCCGGAGCACCCCGTCCGGCACCTCCGAGGCGCTGATCTGCTCACCCTGCGCCCACCAGTAGCCGACGCCCTGGATGACGTAGAGCATTCCGAGCGTCACCACCAGCGCGGGCACCCGGCCGAAGCTGACCAGGGCGCCGCTGACCAGTCCGCACACGAAGCCGATGCCGAGCCCCAGCAGCAGGACCACGCCGGGCCCGTGCCCGCTGTCCGCGGCGAACTGACCGCAGGCGAAGGCGGAGAGACCGGTGACCGAGCCGACGGACAGGTCGATGTTGCGGGTGATGACGACGGCCGACTGCCCGACGGCGAGCAGCACCAGGATCGACGCGTTCAGCAGCAGGTCCTTGACGCCCTGGTCGGACAGGAAGCGGGGGTTGGCGGCCCAGGTGCCGAGCACGAGCAGCAGCAGGGCACCGGCGATGGTGATCTCGCGCGCCCGGAACACGGCGTCGACGAGGGACCGCGCGGAGCGCTCCCCGGACTGCCCGGCCGCGGAGGGCCGTTCGACGGTGGTGGTCATACGGCGTCCTCCCGCGCCCGCCCGCCGCGCCCGGTCGCGGCGGCCATCACCGACTCCTCGGTGGCCAGTTCCCGGGGTATCTCGGCGGTCAGCCGGCCCTCGTGCATGACGAGCACCCGGTCGGCCATCCCGAGGACCTCCGGCAGGTCGGAGGAGATCATCAGCACCGCCAGCCCGTCCGCGGCCAGGGCCGACAGCAGCCGGTGCACCTCGGCCTTGGTGCCGACGTCGATGCCGCGGGTCGGCTCGTCGACGATGAGGACCCCCGGGCCGGTGGCGAGCCACTTGGCGAGCACGACCTTCTGCTGGTTGCCTCCGGACAGCACACCGACCGGGTCCGACAGCCTGCTGTACTTCAGCCGCAGCCGCACCGCCCAGTCGGCGGCCCGGCCGCGTTCCAGTGCGCGGCTGACCAGCCCGCCCCTGCGGATCACACCGAGCCCGGTCAGTCCGATGTTGTGCTCGATCGACAGGCTCGTCACCAGGCCGCGCCCGCGCCGGTCCTCCGGCACGAGAGCCAGCCCGGCGGCCATGGCCGCGGTCGGGGAGGCGGGGCGCAGCACGCTGCCGGCCACCTCCACCCGTCCCGCGTCGGCCCGGTCGACACCGAAGACGGCCTGCGCGACCTCGGTGCGGCCGGCGCCGACGAGGCCGGCCAGGGCCACGATCTCGCCGCGCCGCACCTCGAAGGAGATGTCGTGGAAGACGCCCTCCCGGGTCAGCCGGCGGACGGCGAGTGCCGCCTTCCCGTTCCCCCGTTCCGCCTGCCCGGTCCGCTGCTCCGGGTAGAGCTCACCGAGGTCGCGGCCCACCATGCGGCGTACGAGGTCGTCCTCGGTGAGGCCGTCGAGCGGCTCGGAGGACACCCGCTGCCCGTCCCGCAGGACCGTGACCCGGGTGCACAGCCGGAACATCTCCTCCAGCCGGTGGGAGATGAACAGCACGGCCGTGCCCTCGGCGCGGAGGGTCTCCACGACCGCGAAGAGCCGCGCGGTCTCGCCGCCGGTGAGGGCGGCCGTCGGTTCGTCCATGACGAGGACGCGAGCCGCGGAGCCCGCGTCACCCGCCGGGGCGGGAAGGGAGCCCGCCGGGGCGGGGCGCCTCCCCGCCGGGGCGGGGAGGGAGAGAGCCTTGGCGATCTCCACGATCTGCTGGTCGGCGATGGACAGCCCGCGGGCCGGCCGGTCGGGGTCCAGGCCGACACCGAGCCGGCGCATCAGGGCGGCGGTGGCCGCCCGGACCGCCCGGCGGTCGATCCGCCCCAGGGACCGGCGCGGCTGACGGCCCATGAAGATGTTCTCGGCGACGGACAGGTCGGGGAAGAGGGCCGGCTCCTGGTGGATCACCGCGACACCGGCGTCGCGGGCGTCCGCGGGCCCGCGGAAGCGCACCGGCCGGCCGTCGAGCAGCAGCTGCCCGCTGTCGGGCCGGTGCGCGCCGCCCAGCACCTTGATCAGGGTGGACTTCCCCGCGCCGTTCTCCCCGGCCAGCGCGTGCACCTCACCGGGGAACAGGTCGAGGGTCACGTCCCGCAGGGCCCGCACGGCGCCGAAGGACTTGCTGACGTCCCGCAGCGCCAGCACGGGCACGGGGCCCGGGTCGGGCTGTTCCATGACGGCTCCTCAGGGCGACGGGTCTCTACGGCGCTTCCGCAGCCATGAAAGGTTTCAAGGGGATTTCACGGAAACTAGACGCCCGTCAGCGATGGCGTCAATGGGGCCGCACGAACTGATCCGCTCACGTTTTCCGCACATTTCCCGAGCCGGAAACTGCGCCTTCCACTTCCCTTGACAGTCTCTGCGGCCTCACTTAGCTTCGCCTCGATGAATCGATTCATTGTTAGAGCCGCAACCCGGGAGCGCTGATCCATGACTGCCGCAACCGCCGCGAAGGCGGCCCTGAGGAGCCAGGCCATAGAGACGCCGTCATGGGCGTACGGCAACTCGGGCACCCGCTTCAAGGTCTTCACCCAGGCCGGCGTCCCCCGCTCCCCGCAGGAGAAGCTCGACGACGCGGCCCGGGTGCACGAGTTCACCGGGGTGGCCCCGGCCGTCGCCCTGCACATCCCCTGGGACCGGGTCGACGACTACGGCGCGCTCGCCGCCCACGCGGAGAAGCGCGGCCTCCGGCTCGGCGCGGTCAACTCCAACGTCTTCCAGGACGACGACTACAAACTCGGCTCGGTGACCCACCCGGACCCGGCCGTCCGCCGCAAGGCCCTGGGCCACCTCCTGGAGTGCGTCGACATCATGGACGCCACCGGGTCGCGGGACCTGAAGCTGTGGTTCTCCGACGGCACCAACTACCCCGGGCAGGACGACATCGCAGCCCGCCAGGACCGGCTGGCCGAGGCCCTCGCCGCCGTCTACGAGCGGCTCGGCGACGGACAGCGGATGCTGCTGGAGTACAAGCTGTTCGAGCCCGCGTTCTACAGCATGGACGTGCCGGACTGGGGCACCGCGTACGCGCACTGCCTGGAGCTCGGGCCCAAGGCGCAGGTGGTCGTCGACACCGGCCACCACGCGCCGGGCACGAACATCGAGTTCATCGTCGCGCTGCTGCTCCGGGCCGGGAAGCTGGGCGGCTTCGACTTCAACTCCCGCTTCTACGCCGACGACGACCTGATGGCCGGCGCCGCGGACCCCTTCCAGCTCTTCCGCATCATGTACGAGGTGGTCCGCGGCGGCGGCCTCGGCCCGGACATCGCGTTCATGCTCGACCAGTGCCACAACATCGAGCCCAAGATCCCGGCCATCATCCGCTCGGTCATGAACGTCCAGGAGGCCACCGCCAAGGCGCTGCTGGTCGACCGTGACGCGCTGGGCGCGGCGCAGGCCGAGGGCGACGTCCTGGCGGCACACGCCGTCCTCATGGACGCGTACGACACCGATGTACGGCCGCTGCTCGCCGAGCTGCGCGAGGAGATGGGGCTCGACCCCGACCCGCTCGCCGCCTACCGGCGCTCCGGCTGGAGCGAGCACATCGTCGCCGAGCGGGTCGGCGGCGCGCAGGCCGGCTGGGGGGCGTGACCATGGGAGACGAACAGCGGACGGACAGCGCGGAGGCGACCGTCGGGGAACTGCTGCGGCGCTCCCACGCGCTCGGCGCCGATCCGCGCAACACCAACTACGCGGGCGGCAACACGTCCGCCAAGGGCACCGCCCCCGACCCCGTGACCGGCGGCACCGTGGAACTGATGTGGGTCAAGGGCTCCGGCGGCGACCTCGGCACCCTTGGCCCCGGCGGCCTGGCCGCGCTGCGGCTGGACCGGCTCCGCGCGCTCCCCGCCGTTTACCCCGGGGTGGAGCGCGAGGACGAGATGGTCGCCGCGTTCGACTACTGCCTGCACGGCCGCGGCGGGGCCGCGCCGTCCATCGACACCGCCATGCACGGACTGGTCGAGGCCGCCCACGTCGACCATCTGCACCCGGACTCCGGCATCGCGCTGGCCTGTGCCGCCGACGGCGAGGCCCTGACCCGGGAGTGCTTCGGCGACCGGGTGGTGTGGGTGCCGTGGCGGCGCCCGGGTTTCCAGCTCGGCCTGGACATCGCCGCCGTGCGCCGCGAGCACCCGCGGGCGATCGGCTGTGTCCTCGGCGGGCACGGCATCACGGCCTGGGGCGACACCGGCGCGGAGTGCGAGCGGAACTCCCTGGACATCATCCGGACCGCCGAGGCGTTCCTCGCCGAACGCGGCAAGCCGGAGCCGTTCGGGCCCGTCCGGCCGGGTTTCGAACCGCTGCCCCCGGGCGAGCGCCGGGCCCGGGCCGCCGCGCTGGCGCCCCTGGTGCGCGGGCTGGCCTCGACGGACCGGCCGCAGGTCGGGCACTTCACGGACGACGACTCCGTGCTGGACTTCCTGTCCCGGACGGAACACCCCCGGCTGGCGGCGCTCGGCACCTCGTGCCCGGACCACTTCCTGCGCACCAAGGTGCGGCCGCTCGTCCTCGACCTGCCGGCCGCCACCCCGCCGGAGGAGGCCGCCGCCCGGCTGCGGGAGCTGCACGCCGTCTACCGGGAGGAGTACCGGGCCTACTACGAGCGGCACGCCGGCCCCGGCTCCCCCGCGATGCGCGGCGCCGACCCGGCGATCGTGCTGGTCCCCGGTGTGGGGATGTTCTCCTTCGGCAAGGACAAGCAGACGGCGCGGGTCGCGGGCGAGTTCTACCTCAACGCGGTGAACGTGATGCGGGGCGCCGAGGCCGTCTCCTCCTATTCCCCCATCGAGGAGTCGGAGAAGTTCCGGATCGAGTACTGGGAGCTGGAGGAGGCCAAGCTGCGGCGGATGCCCGCGCCCCGTCCGCTCGCCACCCGGGTCGCCCTCGTCACCGGCGCGGGCTCCGGCATCGGGAAGGCCATCGCCCGCCGGCTGGCCGCCGAGGGCGCGTGTGTCGTCGCCGCCGACCGGGACGCCGCGAGCGCCGAGGCCGTCGCGTCGGAGCTCGGCGGTCCGGACCGGGCCCTCGCCGTGACCGCCGACGTCACCTCCGAGGCGGATGTCACCGCCGCCTTCGAGGCGGCCGCCCTCGCCTTCGGCGGGGTGGACCTCGTCGTCAACAACGCGGGCGTCTCCGTGTCCAAGCCGCTGCTGGAGACGACCGCCGGGGACTGGGACCGGCAGCACACCATCATGGCCCGCGGCTCCTTCCTGGTCTCCCGGGAGGCGGCCCGGGTCATGACCGCCCAGGGCATGGGCGGCGACATCGTGTACATCGCGTCCAAGAACGCCGTGTTCGCGGGCCCCAACAACATCGCCTACTCCGCGGCCAAGGCCGACCAGGCCCACCAGGTCCGGCTGCTCGCCGCCGAACTGGGCGAGCACGGCATCCGGGTGAACGGCGTCAACCCGGACGGAGTGGTGCGCGGTTCCGGCATCTTCGCGGGCGGCTGGGGCGCGCAGCGGGCGGCGGTGTACGGCGTCGAGGAGGAGAAGCTCGGGGAGTTCTACGCGCAGCGGACGCTGCTCAAGAAGGAGGTCCTGCCGGAACACGTCGCGGGCGCGGTGTTCGTCCTGACCGGCGGGGAGCTGAGCCACACCACGGGGCTGCACATCCCGGTGGACGCGGGGGTGGCGGCGGCGTTCC